>JAFGSR010000066.1 GCA_016934515.1 Sedimentisphaerales bacterium | reverse complement strand
GGGCGGGGATGCGTACGGGATCGGGCAGATCGGTTCTGATAAAAACAACGCCGGTGTCAGGTTCGGCGGGCTTGAAGGTTAGTCGGGAGGGGCCGCCGGTGAACAGTCCGCGACCTTCAATGGTAATTGAATTAGCAATAGTCTGTTGAGCTTCCACTTTTTACTATTTGCCGTTTCCGTTTTTGGAATATTTTTCCAGGGATTCAATCTGTTTGGTTAACATTTTAATTTGCCGAGCTAAATCGGGAAGCTTCTGGACGTAAGATATTTCCCGAAATAAAGTTTTTGCCGGTCGATGGGGGCTACCGGCGATGATGGAGTCGGGTTCGACATTGCTCATGACCCCGCACTGGCCGCCGACCTGGCAGCGATCGCCGATTTCGATGTGATCTTTGAGGCCGACCTGTCCGCCCAGGACGACGTATTGTCCCAGCCGGCAGCTTCCGGCGATGCCGGCCTGAGAAACGATGATGCAGTTTTCGCCGACCTGGACATTGTGGCCGATTTGGACCAGATTGTCTATTTTGGTGCCGCGTCCGATGACGGTTTTTCCGAATTTAGCCCGGTCGATGCAAGTGTTAGCGCCGATTTCGACATCGTCTTCGATGACGACGATGCCGATGTGGGGGATTTTTTTGTGTTTGCCGTTTACCAGGCGGTAACCAAAGCCGTCGGTTCCCATGGTAGCATTGGCGTGAATGATAACGTTGTTACCCAAAACACAGTTGTTGTTGATGACGACGTTGGCGCCGAGTTGACAGTTGGCACCGATCTTGACATGGTTGCCGATGACGCAGCCGGGGTGGATAGTGGAGGACTCGCCGATGATGGAGTTTTTTCCAATAGTAACATGGGAAGCGATGTTAACGTTTTTGCCGATGTCGGCTGAGGGGTCGATGCAGGCGGATTTGTCGATGCTACCGATTGTAAGAGTGTTGTCCGGGGTGAACAAAAGCAAGGCCTGATCGAGGGCGTCATCGACGTCCGCGGTAAAAAGCAAAGCGGCAGGACTTTTTCCGGGAAAGTCCTGCGGGACGATTACGGCGGTAGCGGCGGTCTGCTCGACCTGAGGAAAGTATTGCGGGTCATTGGCGAACGTAAGCGTACCGGGGGCGGCTTCGGATAAGGAAGCGATAGTTTCGATGGTTAGTTGTGCGTCACCAACGAGGCGTGCGCCAATTTTTTCAGACAGTTCACTTAATTTCATGATACTACTTTGTGCCCACGAATCGATGCCTACTGAGATCAATTATGCGGTCTGAAGCAAAGCGATCAGCAATAAATATTCAGGTTATTGATTGTTTTTGTTTTGATTGTAAGCCTGGTCTAATTCTTCGGTGATCTGGGCAGTTAAGTCGAGGTTTGGAGAGTTAAAAAGCACTTTTCGGCTGCGGATCATGGCGGTCAATTCGTTAAGATTCTGTGGTTTGAGATCAATTTCATCTTTGTTGATTACGACGCTGATGTTTTTGCTTTGGGCAATCTGGGTGATTTTATCGAGGAATTGCTGATAGATGTTTTCCATCCAGGCCTGGGTTTCGGCGGCGAAGATCTGTTTTTGGGCTTTTTCGTAGGCTTCGCGTTGGGCCATTTTATCGAACCATTTTACGAGTTGGTTTTTGTATTCGTCGCTACCGGGTTCCAGGGCATTTTCGAGTTCCTGTCGAATGACGTTGGATTCGGCATCGAGAGAGGCCAATTTGGTTTTGATTTCGGTTTCTTTGGTGCGGGTGAGCTTTTCGCGGTCGAGGTTGGCCTGGCACTCGGTGAGAACCTTGGTTACGTTTACGACAGCGATTTTTAACGGGCCGTCAACGTTTTGCTGGGCCTGAGTAACCTGGAAATTCCAAACCGCTAACAGCGCAGCCAAAGCCAGCAGAATCACTACGGTGGTCTTTTTCATTTTAAAATCCTTCCTGGAAAAATAATTGTTAGAAACTCAATCCAAATGAGAAACTGAAAACTTCTTCTTCGTCTTCGTCATCCTGGTAAACCGGGAAGCCGAAATCAAAATGCATGGGAATCATCTGGAACAATTGGGGTATGACCAGTTCCAGTCCGAATCCAACGGCGACGCGATAGGTGCCTTCACTGACCGTACCGGTGTCGCAGAACAATTTGCCAAAGATGACTTCTTCAAAAAGCGGGTGAGTCAGTTCGGTGCCGGCCAAGAACAGGATATCGCTGCCGATGGGATCACGTTTGATACCGGCCCTGGGGCTGACGCCGCGATAATCGAAGCCTCGCAGCGAACCGATGCCGCCGGCGTAGTATCGTTCAAAGACGGGAGCGTCGCCAAAGATTTGGCTGGCGCGAAGATTGCCGGCCCAGACGGTTTTTCGTTCGGTGATGTCCTGATAAACCGTGCGGTAAATGGTGCCGCCGCCTGAGAGAGCTGAGTAAGAGAAGTCACCACCAATGGCGCCGACCTGTTCCCAGCCGGTGTTTAGTTTGTAACCCTGGCTGGGTCGGTAAAGGTTGTCGGTTTTGTTACAGGCCAAGCCAAACCGGACGCTGGTGAGCAAGTTAGAACCTTCGACATCCTGGACGTCCTGGGGGGCAGTTATGATTCTGGTGGTGACAGTGTCGATAATGTTACCCTGGCCATCGACGATATTGGTAGTTTGGCGTCCGTCATCGAGGTCGGTAACATCGACGATTTCGGTACGGAAACCAATTTCGGCGGACCAGTCATCGGTAAATCGGTGCCCGAAGGTGACGGTTCCGCCGCGTCGTCGTTCGAGGTATGATTCCCGCCAGCGACGATAAAGCATGAGGCTGGTTTCAAAATAGTAGGGCTGGTCGAAGAGGTAAGGTTCGTAGAATCTTATATGTCCGGTGGTAACCCGGGTACCGGGAGAGAAAGACACTTTCATTTGTTGACCGCCGCCGGTGTAAGCGTCGCCGGTGAGGAGTTCCTTTAGGCTGCGGGGATGGTTGGAAGCGTCGAAATTGCGTTGTTCAATGGAGAACTGTCCGAGCAGGCCGCTGTTGGTATCGACACCAACCCCGAAAAGGATGATACCGGTGCGGGTTTCCTTGATTTCGACGAGAGCATCGCGTTCTTTAGGTTCGGTTCCGATGGGATAAACTTCAACGCTTTCAAACAAACCGGCTCCGAGTAGACGTTTTTTGCCTCGTTCCATAGCGTCAGTATTGTAAATGCCGCCGGGCAGAAAGCCAAAGTGATCGAAGGCCCGTCGGACAACTTTGTCCTGGGTTTCGTAGTTTCCGCGGACCAGTAACCGGCCCATACTAAACTGGTCGCTTTCATTGATGTTGAAAACCAGGATAGCTTCGCCTTCGTTTTCGGTGTATTCGGGAACGGCCTGGACGTCGGTGAAGATGTAGCCTTCTTTGCCGTAAGTTCGATCGACAGCGCGCTGGGCAAAAGTCTGTCGTTTTTGATTGAGTACCTTGCCGAGTTCCAGGTCGAGCGAATCGCGTAACTGTTCTTCGGGGATTTTCTCGTTCCCCTGGAAACGGATGCCGGCGACTTTGTATTCGGAACCTTCATCGATGATAAAAGTGACGATTACCCGGGTTTTTTCCTCATTCCACTGTTTTTGGAAAGTGGCGCGGGCGTCGAGGAAGCCTGTGCTGCGGTAGTAAGTTTGCAGAGCCAGTCGATCCTGTTCGAGTTGATCGTCGTTGAGGCGTCCTTTGCTGAAGATGGGGAAGTAACCTTTGGTTTTGACTTTACCTTTTAATTTTCGGGTTGGGATAGAATCGTTGCCGGTGAACCTGGTTTTTTTTACGCGAACCTTTGGCCCCTCGACAATAATGTAAGAGACGCGTTTTTCGCTGCGTAGCAGTTCCGGGTTAATGTTTACGCGGGCGAAATAGTATCCCTTTTCGTGGTACAAATCGGTTAGCGATTCGGCGCCTAAATTGATGAGGTAAGGATCGAGAAAATCATCGGTACCGAAACCCAGTTGTTCAAGGAGTTCTTTTTCGGTAAGGTTTTTATTTCCGACAAATTCTACTTTAGAGATTTGCTCGGTTTCCTTGATATCAAAGACGATGTCAACCTGATCGCCAATGGGTACTATTTGCCATTTGACATCGGCGATTTGGGGCATAACCAGGATTCGGCGGGCATCTTCAGCGACGGTTTTTTCGGTATAAATCGCTTCGGAGCGGCTTTTGACCTGGCCCAGAATAGTTGCGGTAGAGACTAAATTGTTACCGGTTATGCGGATCTGGCGAATTCGTGCGACTGCATCGGATTGAGCTGTGCTGTCGGGGAGGGCGGCATCGTCGGCGTAAGCAGGACCGGGATGGGCGATAAATATCAGCAGCGCGGTCAGGCAGCACAGCTGCAGGTTTGTTTTTAAAAGGGGGGTTGCGAAAAAATTAATGTCGTTTTTTTTGCCTGAAGCTTTGGGAAAAATTTTATCCATAGTATTGGCTCGTCTTTGAGGTTGGTTTGTTTCGGTTAATATCCGAACGGTTCCGACACTTTAGAAAGATTTTCGAAACGGGTTATCTCTGCCAGCCAGGACAGGGACACAACGCCAGTGGGCCCATTTCGTTGTTTGGCGATAATTACTTCGGCGACATTGGATTTTTCGTAATCGGCTTCGGTATGGTAATAATCTTCCCGGTGCAGCAGCATTACGACATCGGCGTCCTGTTCGATGTTTCCGCTTTCGCGGAGATCGCTCATTCGCGGCCGGTGTCCTTCACGTCCTTCGGCGGCCCGGTTTAATTGAGACATAACGATAACCGGGATTTGAAGTTCTCTGGCCATGGCTTTGATGTGGCGGGAGATGAGTCCGACTTCCTGTTGACGGGATTCGGCTCCCGGGGAGTGCATCAGTTGCAGATAATCGATAACGACTGCCTGAATATCATGTTTGTGTTTTAGCCGTCGAGCTTTGGCCCGCAGTTCGAGTGGAGTAAGACTGGCGCTGTCGTCGATGAAGATGGGCGAAGAAGACAATTCATCGGCGGCGATTTGCAGTTTCTGGTAATCGTCGTCGCCGACCATGCCTCGGCGTAGATGATGTGAATTTACTTTTCCGCGTCCGCATAACATGCGTTCGGCCAATTGCTGAGCAGCCATTTCCAGCGAAAAAACCGCAACAGCTTTTTGGTTGTCGGCCCCGATGTATTCGGCGATGTTCAGTCCCAGAGCAGTTTTTCCCATGCTGGGCCGAGCAGCAACAACAATCATTTCGTTGTTTTGCAGACCACTGGTCAGTTCATCGAGTTCGTGGAAACCGGTGGCCAAGCCGGTTATGCCGGCGTCGCGGTCCTGGATAATTTCAAAGACCTGCTCCATGATATCGTGCATCGAGGAAGCATGCCCGGCGATTTTTTGTTCGGTAACTGCGAAGATTTTCTGTTCAGCTTCGTCGAGCATTTCGGCAACATCACCGCGAGCCTCAAAAGCCTGATTGCAGATTTCGCTGCTGGTGCGGATGAGATTTCGCAGAAAGGCTTTGTCGCGAACGATGTTGGCGTAAAAAAGTGCATTTGCCGAGGAAGGTACACTTTCGGCGATACTGACGAGGTATTCGACGCCGCCGACCTGTTCCAGTTGTCCCTGGGATTTGAGTTCGTCGCGTAGCAGCACCAGGTCAGCGGTGCGTTTCTGATCGTAAAGTTTGACCAGCGCTTCGAAGATCATCTGGTGGTCGAGGCGATAGAAATAGTCAGCGTTAAGGATTGAAATGATATCGCCGATGCACACTGGATCAAGCACCATGGCACCGAGCGTGCACATTTCCGCTTCCAGAGACTGCGGCGGCACCCTTTGTCCGGCAACAGCTTCGGGATTTGCGCTATTATTCGCCGTCGGCGCTTTGCTGTTCTGGTTTTGCTTGGTCGTCATTTTTCTGATCCGTCTGCTGGGCTATGTTTACCTGAACATCGGCCTTGATGTCGGGAGCAAAATTGAGTTTGACATCAAAAGTGCCCAGGATGCGGAAATGTTCGGTCATTGCCACATGTTTAGTCTGCACTTCAAATCCTTTTTTCTGCAGAGCCTCGGCAATATCCTGTTCAGTAACCGAGCCAAAAAGATGACCCTGTTCGTTGGCCAGAGCTTCGATATTTACTTCGGCGCCATTGACAGCATTGGCGACTTTAACCAATTTTTCGTTGGCCAGACGTCGTTGTTCAGTTTTGAGGGCGCGATCTTTTTCGATGGCCTTGACGTTTTCCTCAGTGGGTTTTACCGCCAGTTTTTGAGGCAGCAGATAATTTCGGGCATAACCCTGAGAAACCTCAACTACGTCGCCTAAATAACCCAGTTTAGGAATATCCGTGTGCAAAAGTACTTTCATTCCAGAAATCTCCTCAGAGAATAACTCTATATAACATAACTATTTCAATTCAGCAAGCCTGGTCGAACCCAACGAGGTAATAAAATCCCATTGTCTGTCGTCCGTTTCCCATGGGCTTTGTTCCGTTACACGTTTTCCGTTGACCGTTGGCCCTTTCCCGTTGAGTGGTTTTTTCATTGGGCGTTTTCCAGTACCCGTTGGCTGATGCCAGCCGGCCATTGGTTACGGATTAATCGATTTATCCAAGTCCGGTTTAAGTTGTGAAGGGCAGCAATCCCATGTATCGTGCCCGCTTGATGGCGATTTGGGCTTTGCGTTGACACCCGGCACAATTGCCGCTGCGTTTACGAGAGAACATTTTACCTCGTTGAGTGATCAGCTTTTGGAGGCGATCGATGTTTTTGTAATCGATATAGTCAATTTTGTCACGGCAGAACCGGCAATCAATTTTTTCTCTTACCAGAACTTTTTTTCTTGATGGTTTTCTTTCCATTTTTTTCATGTCTTATTCGTTACTCCATAACAACTATTTAGCTTATGCAAAAGTTTTTCGACCGGATTCACGGTCAGTAATAGCAGGTTTTTGAGCCTTTTTATGCTCCTGAATTTTTTTGCTCTAATCTTCCATGTTATCATTCATCATTTCATTGAAAATGTTATGCATGCTTTGTCGAAGCTCATTGAGCTTTGACTCAAAAGGGTATGTCATCATCCTTTGGCGGTTCCGGATTACTGTTTCTGTAATCATTTGTGTCGCTCGAACCAGCTGAATCCTGACCGCGAGAATCGACGAAAGTGAAATTATCAATAAAAATGCGATGTTTGGATCGTTTGGAGCCATCTTGGGCCTCCCAGGTACTGAAGGTCAGTCGCCCCTCGATCATAATCGGGCGGCCTTTCTTGAAATATTTGTTGATGTTCTCGGCAGATTTTCCAAAACACTGGCAATCTACAAAACACACATCCTCTTTCTGGTTGCCCTCGCGGTCCCGCCAGCGATGATTTGTTGCTAAACCAAACTCCACCACGGGTGTTTGGCTGGGTAAGTAGGATAACTGTGGATCGCGAGTCAGGTTTCCCATCATTATCACTTTATTATAGCTGGCCATTATTTTGCTCCTTTTGGATTTTCGAAAGACCCAGATAAGCTGGATAAGCATCCATATGCTGCCCTGCTTTTGCTGACGACTATAAGTCCAAAACAAAAATCGTGATGAAATACGATTGCCGGTTATTAATGCCGCCGAAACTTCATTATTCAATAGTCCAAAAACCTCGACTTTAGCACCTCACCATGCCAAAAGCTGATCCCGTTTGGTGTCATATAAATGCTCAACCATCCTTTTCCGGTGGCAAAGGTTAATGGCTAAGCAGCCGCATTCTAATCAGCTTTTTCTTCGGGGCTACCTGCTTCGGACACGGCAGCTTCCGGTGAATCAACTTCAGTTGCTGCAGTATCGATTGATGCATCTGTAGCCGGGGCGGAATCTGGGCCTTGGTCACCCGAATCGGCATCAACTTCATCGGTTACTTCTTCTGGGGCGTCAGCTTGAGTAACTTCTTTTGCCATCTCGGCGGTTTCTTTAGCCTGTTCGGCGGCTTCTTTAGCCTGCTCGATGAGCATAGCCGGAGTGGGCTCAGAGATAATTTCAGCGGGGATTTTGTCGGCCCGCAGGATCATCACTCTCAAAATGACTTCGCTAAGCTGAACATCGCGTTCAATGCCGGTTATGGAATCAGGATCGGCGTCAAAGTAGCACAAAATGTATGTGCCGCGTTTGTGGCCGTTGATTTCATAACAGAGCCGCCGCTCATCCCATTTGGTTATGCTGGATGCCTTAGCTTTGGCACGTTTGAAAACCGTATTGAGAGTTTTAATTACATCGTCCCAGTTAGCCGATGCCACTGCAGAGTCAACCAGAAACAATCCTTCATAGGTACGTTTGTTGCCTTGGGCCAACGTCACACCTCCTGCGTTACATAAGCGGAACAAAAGAGCCGCCATCGGTATCGCAATAAAAAATATAAAATTACCTGTTACGATTCACTATTATGTTAAAGTTCGTTTTTTGACGAATTTTTCACATCAACATTTAAATTCTCAGACTTTTGTGTGCAAATATCGTTTTCCTTTTTATCGGGATTGAAACGGTTCATGGTTTTGTCGATACCGTTTTCAATCCAGCACTTTGCCGCCGCCGCGGCCTGTTTGACCGCTGAATCGATGGTTTCCTGTTCCGTGTTGTCAAATTTTCCGAGCACATGCCCAACTGCCTGTCCCGGTCCAGCTGCGCCGATGCCGATTCGCAACCGGGAGAAATCGCTGTGTCCCAGTTTATCAATAATGTTCTGCAGGCCGTTGTGGCCACCTGCCGAGCCTTTTGATCTTATTCTCAAACGGCCCAACTCCAAAGCCATGTCGTCAGCAATTATCAACAACTCACTCGGGTAAACCTTATAAAACGCCAATGCCTGGGCTACGCACTGACCGCTCAGGTTCATATAAGTCTGTGGCTTGAGCAGAACAACCTGTTCTGAGCCAACGGTTCCGCTACCATAGCGGGCCTGATGCTTGGTTCGGGTCAGCTCGATGTTATTTTGCCGGGCTAACCGATCGACCACACCAAAGCCGATGTTGTGGCGACTGTTATCATATTGCTTACCGGGATTACCCAATCCCACAATTAGCTTCATATACCGATCTTACCATACTGAATTATTTTTCAGATTCGCCTTGCCCGGCTTCCTCAGCCTTCTTGGCAATGATTTCCGGCTCAACTTCGCCCTCAGCAACTTCGGCTTCCTCGGCCTCTTCGGCTTCTTCAGCCACCACACTGACAGTTGCGATAGCCGTGGTCGGATCGCTAATCAGCTTGGCTCCAGCCGGAAGTTCCAGATCACCGGCAACCAGAGTTTCGCCAATTTTCAAGTCACTTACCAGTGCACGCACACTTTCGGGGATAGCGGTTACCAGGCATTCCAACTCAATGTCGGTGTTAATCTGATCGAGCACGCCCCCTTCGGAAACCCCAACCGGTGTTCCTCGCAGTTCGACCTCAACAGTAACCTGCACGCGTTCGTCGATGTTCACTCGGGTCAGATCAACATGGATAACTTTGTCGCCCAGATAATCGTGCTGAACATCTTTGACAAGTAATTTTTCCTGAGCTCCATCCAGTTCCACATCCAGCAGACGATGGTGGTGTTGCAATTCCAACGCCAGATCGTGATAGTTCAACTGAATCGCCACCGGCTCGGTTTTATGTCCGTAAATAATCGCCGGGACCAGCCCCTGTTTACGCAGTTTACGCGAATAACGAGAACCGGCCTGTTCTCGTTTTTCCGCTTTTAACACAATTGTTTCAACCATTGATAACCTCTCTATGTAAATTTCTTATAAAAAATTTCGCTGACCGATCTGTTGTGATGGATTCTTGTTATCGCCTCGCCTAACAAATTGGCGACGGTGAGCACTTTCAGGTTTTTCAGTTTTTTGCGTGCTTCCGGAGAGACGGGAATAGTGTCGGTGACGACGATTTCGTCGATGGGAGCTGCGGAAAGTCTTTCAATCGCCGGTCCGGCGAACAATCCATGTGTGGCACCTATGCGGATGGAATTAGCCCCTCGTTCTTTTAGTAGTTTTGCTGCTGAACACATGGTTCCCGCGGTCGTAATCATGTCATCCAGCATCAAGACGTCCTTGCCTTCGACTTTGCCGATTATCTGGATGGCAACCGCCTCGCTACCACTGACGCGGCGTTTATCGATTACCGCCAGATCGCCGCCCAGATCCTGAGCGTAAATGTTGGCGGTTTTGACGTTACCCAGATCCGGCGAAACCAGAACTTTGTTTGGCAGGTCAAGCTTACTGAAATATTCCGCCAGTACGGGTTCGGCGGTCAGATGATCGACCGGGATGTCGAAAAAGCCCTGCACCTGGTCGGCGTGCAGGTCGATGGCCACCACCCGATCCACCTTTGCGGTGGTCAACAAATTGGCGACCAGTTTAGCGGTAATGGGGGTGCGTCCTTCGCTTTTGCGGTCTTGCCGGGCATAACCGAAATAAGGCAGCACCGCGGTGATGCGACTGGCCGAAGCCCGATGTAGACAATCGATAAAAATAAGCAATTCCATGGTGTGGTTGTTAACCGGCGGACAGGTGGGCTGGACAATAAAACAATCCCGGCCGCGAACGTCGTCTTCCACCCGAACCAGGGTTTCGCCGTCGGGGAAGTACTCGACCTTAGCTAGGCCCATTTCGATCCCGGAGTTTTTACAAATTTTCTTTGTTAACTCCGGGTGGGCGGTGCCGCTAAAAATTCTTAAATTACTGTTGTTGGTCATTATTACGTTCTCGTCGTACACGTCTAACCACAGGTTCCTCGGCCGATTCAGGGCTGAACTTTTTGATCTATTTTATATCAAGCAACCTACCCGACCAGGACTTGAACCTGGAATGCGAGTACCAAAAACTCGTGTGTTACCAATTACACCATCGGGTAATAATCAAATCCGGCTCGAAGCCCAAAACCGATTCTAATCGCAATTAGTTGCGAAAAAACCATTAACATTCAAGGCGCTGACGCAAAGCTTGTTTGACACAGCCGCGGTAGGGCCCTAAAAGCCGCGTTGACTTTGCCGGAGGCTTGAGCTGGATACGCCGCGGGCTTCCAGCCCCTCGCACAACGTAGTACTACCCCGTGCGACAAAGTAAGCCACGATTATAGCAACCTCCAAAACCCATGCAACCATAAAATTTAAATATATGTAACTGTCTTAATTGTAAGTACTTAACCGCCAAAAACATTCTGTAGGGTGGGTAATTTTGTCCCCTGCGCGGTCGTCTGCTGCCCTATGAATCTGGGTGAGGTACCTCAAAGAAACGGTAAATTAGTTGCTAAATTCGTATTTTTACAAGTGTTCCTGCTGACATAGTTTCAAAATTAAGTTGGAAACCTTGGATTTTTGAGAACAATTTGATATTCTGTTAGAAAAGATGCCCAGCGGTGTAGCTGGGCTGAGTAAAACAATGTTATGTGGGAAATCCCAGCCCAGATTAACTGTTTTGGAGAAAATATAATGAGAAATTTTGTGATGTTTGTTATTGTATTGATTATAACGTGTCCCGTGTTTGCTAGCGAGGTCGGGGAAGTCATTTCACCGGATGGCAGAATTAAAATCAAGATTGAAATAGACGATTATGTGACTTATTCGGTTTTCTACTTAGACCGGCAAATCATTCTGCCATCTCCTATGTCGATGACCTTGGAAGGGATTGGGGAGATAGGCAAGGATGCGCATCTTGAAACGACACAAACGAATAAAGTGGATAAAATGTTGTATCCCGTTGTATCTGTAAAGAATAGTAGTCTGAGAGATTATTATAACGAGAAAGTTTTGCAATTTGAAGGTTCTTATAGCATTGTATTTCGTGCTTATGATGACGGAATTGCCTATCGGTTCGTGACTAATATTGATGGCAAGGTCAAAGTCACCAGCGAACAGGTGCGTTATAATTTTCCCAAGGGCCTGAAGGTCTATTTTCCGGAAGAAGATAAGTTTGTTAGCCATAATGAATGTTATTATGATCATGTGGACATGAAAGAGGTCGATGGGAAGCAGTGTATATTGCCGGTTTTAGTGGAAATGACAGATGGTGTCAAAATGCTTATTACCGAGGCCGATATTGAAGATTATCCCGGCCTCTACTTATATGGTTCAGCAGGCACATCCTTTATTGGTCGCCATCCTGCATATGTTCTTAAGTATTCTCTCGACAAGCGATACCGACGCAGCATAATTGAGAAACGCGCAGACTACCTTGCGGAGACGTCCGGCAAAAGAGCTTTTTCCTGGCGAGCGGTTGTTATTGCTAAAGACGATTCTGATTTATTGTTGAATGAATTAGTGTATAAACTTGGTAAGCCCCAGGAGATTCAAGATACATCATGGATTAAGCCGGGGAAAGTGGCATGGGATTGGTATAATGCTAATAATATTTATGGTGTTGATTTTCGGGCGGGAATAAATACAGACACCTACAAATACTACATTGATTTTGCATCTAAATACCACCTTGAGTACATTATTGTTGATGATGGCTGGTATTTGGAAGAAGATCTTTCAAAGATTAATCCAGACATGGATATGGATGAAATTTTTCGTTATGCCAAGGAGAAAAATGTCGGGATTGTTTTATGGGTTGGCTGGAAATCTTTTGAAGATAAGTTCGATGAATGTATGCAGCAGTTTCAGGATTGGGGAGCTGCGGGAATTAAAGTCGATTTCATGCAGAGAGACGATCAGGGGATGGTAAATTATTATTACAAAGTGGCAAAAGAGGCTGCCAAACGACATATGCTTGTTGATTTTCACGGCAGCTATAAGCCGGATGGTATGAGACGAACTTACCCCAATGTTATTACCAGAGAGGGATTAAGGGGGCTGGAAAACTGCAAATGGAGCGATCTCGTAACGCCTGACCATTGCTTAACCTTGCCTTTTATAAGAATGGTGGCAGGTCCCATGGATTTCACACCGGGGGCGATGAATAATGCTCAAAAAGATAATTTCAGAAAAATATTTACCCGCCCGATGAGTCAGGGAACCCGTTGTTTGCAACTGGCGATGTATGTTGTTTACGAAAGTCCGTTACAGATGTTGACTGACAATCCGTCAAATTACCTTCGCGAGCCGGAAATTATGGATTTTCTGTCTAAGGTGCCAACGGTGTGGGACGAAACAAGAGTGATAGAGGCTAAAATATCCGACTATATTGTGATGGCAAGACGTAAGGGTGATGATTGGTATGTTGCTGCGATGACGGATTGGACAAGCCGGGAATTTGAGGTTGACTTGTCGTTTTTGGGAAAGAAAACATATCAGGCTGATGTTTATCAGGATGGTATTAATGCCGATAGATATGCCAGTGATTATAAACGCATAAAAATGAACATAACCCGAAAGGATGGATTGAAAATAAAGTTAGCCCCGGGTGGTGGATATGTTGCGGTCATAACCGAAATAGGCAACAAGTAGGTTCGTTCGGAGATCGCAGTGACCATATAAAGGAGTATTCAGTGTCAAAGACAACTAATTGTGTTGATCGAGTAACTCGTCGGCAGTTTTTATCTCAATTGGCCGGTGTTACAGCCGCCTGTGTGCCGCTGGGATGCTGTGTGGCCGGCATGGCCGAGGCCGGGTCTAGCAATGGGGGGCTGGTTAAAAATATCACCAGCCAGGTATTATGGAACGGCAGGCGGGACGGTTTTACCTGGTTTCATCCTCGTTGTTGTATGATTCCTTCGCCTAAAGGGCCTGTGGCGCTGATGACTATGCAGAAGATAACCGGTTCTGATTATTTTCACCCGGTGCACTGGGTGCGTTCTGAGGATCTGGGCAAGAACTGGAGCGAACCGTTGCCGGTGCCGGGACTGGGTCGGAGAACGGTTTCAGATACGGTTCAAGAAGGAGTCTGTGATGTCGTTCCTGAATATCATCCGCAAACAGAAACGGTGCTGGCTATGGGACATAATGTTTGGTATGAGAAGGGCAAGCTCATGTATCCGCAGCGAGAACGTTTCCCGGTTTATGTCATCAGACGTTCGGACGGCAGCTGGTCGAAAAAACAAATATTACCGTGGGATGATCCCTGTGCCACCGAGATATATACCTGCGGTTGCGGCCAGCGAGTTACTTTGACTGACGGAAAGTTACTCATTGCCCTGTCGTGTGGAGCTAAAGGGCGTGGAGATCGGGTAGTTTGTTCGGTGTTATGTGATTATGACGGGGAAAAAGTTCGTGTTATAAAAGTCGGCAACAAACTTAGTAAAAAAGTAAAACGCGGATTACTGGAGCCCAGTGTGGCATGTTTTCAGGGGAAATATTATATGACTATCCGGGCGGAAGACGGGCACGGTTATGTTGCATCTTCCAAAGATGGCCTGAATTGGCAGCCGATCCAGCCCTGGTGTTGGGACGATGGAGAAGCAATTACCATGTCCACCACTCAGCAGCATTGGCTGGTTCATCATGAAAAGTTGTTTCTGGTTTATACCCGCAAGGCCAAAGAAAATATAAATTTGATGCGTTGGCGAGCCCCCTTGTATATGGCTGCGGTTGATGACAAATCATTAAGGCTCATTCGCAATAGCGAAAGAATTGTTTTACCAATAATTGGTGACGGAATTAACGAACCCAAGCAGGTGGGTCTGATGGGTAATTTCCACATCAACCATGCCACAGCCGGCGAATCATGGGTAACCGTTGGGGAGAATATGTATCAAAAAGGCTTTAGCGGCGATTGTCTTTTGTCTCGCGTGCAATGGTCCCGCCCAAATAAATTGTAACTTATTCTCTCTTTCCCACAAGGGATTTGTGTCTTAGGATTTTGCCTCAGGTGGCTGGCTACATAAAGTACGAAGACATGGAATAGTCCCTACCGCTAAATAAATATTAATCCACCGGCTGGAGCTGTGAGAACTGCCTGATGAACTTCCGCATTTGGGGAGATTTTTCCCGAAAGCGACGACAGGCATTTAAAGTTGCAGTCCAGATCGGATCATTATTCTCTGCTGCATTTTGGCGAGATTCACTCCAGTCCAATGGATTAAGCCCTTCTTCTTTCGATACCTTGTCGTCCATGGCGTCCAGTTCCTCAAGAATCGCTCGCATGAAATCGATGCCATGCAAACGCCGGTCTTGAATGATCTGTTGTTGTGTGCCGACGTAGTTGGGTTCCGCAAGCTCTTTGGGCACACAGAACGTGGCATTTCCGTCACTGGCCTGGGCCAGTGCATTCCAGAAGCCACTCGCGTCGTACTTGAGTTTATATAATGCCTCTTTTTCCGCCTTCGAGGCCGGGAGCTTCCCAGCTTTTCCAACCCCCTTTAGAAGGGCGTATTCGACCCATCTGGCGGTTCCTTCGGTAAACCATGCGTTCTTAAAGAGTGTGTATCCATTCTGAAACTCGTGGAAAAGCTCGTGAGCAGGGGTAAGATTGGTACAGGAAACATCCTTCGAAACATCAATAGTGAGCACATCGTAGCCGCCCTTGGGGTCCGTTGGCCGAGCGTAATTGACAATTCCATCGCCGGCTAACCCGAAATTCCCGCTTGGCATCGAAGCCACATGCACATCGAAGTATTTTACCCTGTCTTTGTATCGGGGGCTTTCGAAAGGATGCCTGAGCTTGAACACCTCGACATAAAGCTGCCTTGCCACAACAAGCTGCCGAGCGATGTTCTGTATCTTATCGGGTACGCCGTCTTTGTCAGTATCTGTTTTTTGCTCTGCTGACAGGGCACTTTCACCTTCCAGGGCGTAAAAGACCCGAAATTCATCCTCGACGTAGCACTCCTTCAGATCAATCCGTTTCTTCTTCCACTCCGGGATCTTCTTTTCGGCTTTCGTACAGCACGGGACCAACGAAAAGGCAACTGCAATTATAGCCAATATCATCCAGTGTTTCGGAGACATCATCAATTACCTTAAGGGTTTTGCATCCGGTGGTTGGCTGCACAAAGTCGTAAATAGTTCCTTGATTCGAATAATTTGCGAATCGTTTACTATGAGATACCGGTGTTTGCCGCTGGGTTGAGGTGTAAAAATTGTGCAGCCTGATTCATTTACTGTAATTGAGCCTGGCTCGGAAAGATCAAAGTAACCGCGCTCCGGGCGTACAGCGTACAGAACGCTGGTAAGATCCCAAGATGGTCGGTCGTAGGGCATTTTGAGATAACACTGATAGGCGTGGGCAACGGGGTGATGTTTCACGTATCGGTAGTCATTTTCAATGCTCGTGGCCGGATATTCGATCTTGGGGCCGATTTCCCAGCCGCTGGCAACAATCTCAACAGGCCAGTTTTCGAATAACTGCTGTGCAGAATTCAGATCTTTAATAACATTGTATTCCGGATAAGGCTTTCCGTTGATATCGCAAAAGCAACCGGCCATGATTGATAGCAAACGTACTTTGCGTCGGATAAGTTCAGTGCCGGTTAAAGTCGAATATTTATCGCCTTCGCTTTTCAGTAACCGGGCTAAATTTGTAGAAAATCCTACCTGAACGATCACCACCGAATGGTCCGGCTGGCTACTGAGCACTTTCCGTAACAACTCCACCGCTTCGGGGGCGTCCATACCACTTTTAAGATCGTGCGGATAGCATTTTTTGCCGTTTTCTGTCGCGTCGATTACCGGACGGAGGTAATTGCCGTCCTTCGGCGTCACTCCTTTTCGGACGACACCAATCGGAATATCAGCCCGGCCATAAAACGTATTTATGATATCCACAAAAGGCGCGGCATATTCGTTGTCTTTAGTGATTGTCACCGCCAACAACCGGCATTCCAATCGACTTTGGAAGGCATGGATCAGACCTAACGCCAAGGCGTCGTCGATGTCATTGCCCATATCCGTATCAAAAATGATTCGTATGGGTTCCGGTGCCTGAACGGTATTTATGGCTTTTTCCTTTTTCTCGTCCGCTGAAGCAACAGACAAAAAACACGAAAAAACATACCCTATTAAAATAATCTTATATGAAGTTCTCATTTGCAAAAATACCTCAATAAATAATCAACTTGCCAATTCTGCGAAACCTGTCTAAAAAAACTAAATAAACTGCAGTTTCTTAAAGACCTGCCGGGATGGCGGGGGCTTTTTCTGCCAGGTATTTTTCCAGAGTAGCTTTGAGTTCCTTATGCATAGCTTCGTTGTCTTTGCTCAATTCCACCGCCTTGGTTTGGACCTGAATCGCCTGGTCAATCTTTCCCGCCCGAAAAAGAGCTAACGCATAAGTGTCCAGAATGGCTGCGTTTTTGGACTCAGTCAAATCAACAGCTTTGCCCGCCAACTGCAATGCCAACTCATTATCACGCTGATCCTCCTCAACCTTGGTCAATATTTGCCAGGATACAGAATTCAACGCCTGACTGTTGTTGATTTCAATCAACTTATCTCCAAGTTCACGAGCATGGTCGTTTAGACCGCCGTCATTAACAGCGGCGAAATAATCCCTGATATTCTTGCGTATTTTTTCGAGTTCAAGAGCCTGTTCTTGAGCTTTGCGTTTTTCATTTTCTTTGGTCTGGTTAAATTTGTTAATATTAAAAGAACCTTCTAGTATTTGATCCAGGGCTTGCTCCAGGCCCGACATCGGATGTCCCTGCCAGGCGACTTTTCCTTTCTGGTCAACGATAAAAGCTGTTGGAATCCCACGGGCACCGAAAGCGTCCATGTAATATTTTGAAGCGGTTCTGTTGGTGTCGATTGCGACGGTGTAATCCATTTTGTCGCCCATGTCTTTGACAAACTTCTTTACCTTTGCGGTATCTTCATTGGAAATACCCACGATAGTAACATTTTTATCTTTATAATTTTTCTGCACTTCGGTCAGGTGCGGGATGCTGGTTAGGCAGGGGGGGCACCAAGTAGCCCAGAATTCAACGACGTAAACTTTGCCGGCTTCAAATTTTACAGGATTGCCCTTGATCCATTCTAAATCATTCAGCGGCCCAGCGGCATCACCCAGCTTGGTCGGCACCGGAATCACCTTAGCTGGGGATGATTCATTGACTGCCTCTTGTTTAGTATCAGAACTGTTGCCCTGAACTTTTTCCACAGCGGCTTCAGTCGGATTGTCCGGATTGGCAGGGGCAGTCGGTTCCGATTGGCGTTTGCAGCCCGTTACCACCACAAAACATAATACCAGAGAAATAAGTTGGATTTTCATAGTCTTACTCCTGATCTGAGTTTTAAACTTCCGAGTTTAATTTAACAAAATCTATTAATTCATCTACCTGGCAAAATGCCAAACCGGTTACCGTATCGGCACAGCCGTAGTAAACTGCTATTCGGCCGGTAGGTCCATCGCACAGAGCCGCACAGGGGAAAGCCACATTTGGGACATCGCCGACACACTCGTAGGGGGTTTGTGGGGCGAGGATGTAAGGTGCGGTCCGATAGACCACTTTCCAGGGCCTATCGATATCCAGCAGGGCGGCCCCCATGCTGTAAACAAAACCGTTGCAGGAGGTCAGCACGCCGTGATAGATCATCAGCCAGCCATGGGTGGTTTCGATGGGGATAGGGCCGGCACCGATTTTTGTGGATTGCCAGCCGCCTTTGGGGGACATGACGTGGCGATGCTTGCCCCAGTAGCACATGTCAGGGCTTTGGCTGTAAAAGATGTCGCCGAAGGGGGTATGCCCGGTGTCGCTTGGTCGGCTGAGCATGGCAAAATCACCATTGATTTTGCGGGGGAACATCACGCCATTGCGGTTGAAGGGCAGATAGGCGTTTTCCAGTTGATGGAATTCTTTAAAGTCGTAAGTGTAACCCACACCAATGGTTGGGCCGTGATAGCCGTTGCACCAGGTGACGTAATAGCGGTCTTCGATCCAGGCGACGCGGGGGTCGTAGCCATAGTCGAATTTGCTGATTTCCGGCTCGGCGCATTGGAACTGAATCGGCTCCGGATCGATTTGCCAGTTGATGCCGTCGGGGCTTTTTCCGCTGTGGATACGCATTTCGCGGCGTTTGTCGTCGCAGCGGAACACTCCGGCAAAGGCGTTTTCGAAGGGGACCACGGCACTATTGAAGATGCTGTTGGAGCAGGAAATCAGATTTCGCGGAATTATGGGATTTTCGGAGTAGCGCCATAGTACCTCGCGGCAGTTGGCTGGTTTGTCCTGCCAGGGGATATTCGGCAAAGCAGGGCCGATTACGGTCTGTTTTGGGGCCATGTTTAGGTTTCCTCACATTTGTATTGCCAAATGTGCTTTTTTTAGGCAAAACTTATTATTTATACACGTTTTTCAATAAGTTTTCAGTATTGTAACACGATGAATCTATTTGTCCACCGTTAGTTCCAGGATTAAACCGGGCGTTGAAAACAGGCAAAAATCTGTGTCAATCCTCCGACAGCTGTTTTTAAAAATTGCCAGAAACTACCCATTTACTCTTAACATTCGATAAGTTTCATGAATTTCTGTTAATAACCATCCAACCTTCACGCCGGTTTTTGCCCTAAATATGCGTTTTTTCCACAAATGCCACGCCTGAAGTTGTTGAGATTTCGGCTCCTCTAAAGATATGGCAGATATACATAAACTATATATAATGGTTTAAACATTGGGATTTTTATGGTGAAAAGGTGTTATTTTGAAAGCCAAATTATTTATAGGGAGTAACAAATAAGCCGGGCTTTTGAGAAGTTTTAGCAAATCGTGTGCCATTATGTAACGTAATTTTGCGTAAAACTTTGGTGTGGATTTAGCTGCTTACTGCAGTTTGAACTAATATGAATAAATCACAGGCAAGATGACAATTATCAAAATATTTTTTTACATGATATTTTTTTGGTTATAGCGTAGAAAATGATTCGAAAAAACGCTATGGGGCAGTTTGAGTGGGGGAGCTATATGATTGTAAGTTACTGGAACTGTTTTCTTTATAAAAATGTACCGGAGTAACTAACAGAAAATTTCTGATGTGCGAAATTTTATTTCGGTAAGAGTCGGCAGGAATAAATTCAATTATTTTTTACTTGATAAATCTGCCTTTTTTTGTAAGCTGTTGCGCTAATTGTGTCTGTTAAGTTGGTTTGAAGAAAAAAATATATTGAGAAATGAAGAGGACAAAAACAAAAAATTTTATTACCAGGAGGTGATTTAATGGGACGCGAAGCTTTGCTTCAACGAAAAACGGCCATATCATACAAGACAGAAGAAAAAACTGTCGTCAGGGGCTACGACCTGAATGAACTGGCTGAGGCGGGATATTCTTTTATCGATGCGATGTTTGTATTGTATCAGAATCGTCTGCCGGCGGAAAATGAAGAGAAAATGCTCAACTATGAGATGGGTGAGTTTATGGAACACTCGATGTCACCTTCGGCGGCATCGGCGAATGCGGTAATCAGTGGCCGTCCATATCTTCCGGCGGCGGTGGCGGCATCGGTGATGACCTTTGGTGGTGCACATGGTCCGGGAGCTGCTCACGGTTACATGCTCAATAAATACATTGAGCAGGCCAGGGTCGAGGGGATAACGCTGGACGAGATGGCCAAGCGATTGGTTGACGAACATCTGGATGCGGGCATGGCAGTTATGGGAATGGGCCAGCCCCAGCACACCGACGGTGATCCACGTGCCGAACCCACTCACCTCAAGCATGAAGAGTTGGGTTTGAGTGGTGTTTATCTGGAGTTCCAGAGATCGATTGAAAAGCACTTCCATGCACGTCGCAAAAAAGAAGGCCGCAAGTATGTAGCAGTTAACATGATTGGTGCGGGGAACACTGCTTTAGCGGAATTGGGATTTTCTCCCAATGCCGCCTGGTGTATTGGATGCGTCTGTCGTGGTATGAGTTGTGCGGCACATGCATTGTTCAACATGAGAAAAGGTCGCGCCTGGGCAGCTTCTAAGGGTGAGGCTATGGTGCAGATGCTTGATTTGACCATGATCAAGTATGTAGGTCCCGCGGACCGAGAAGTACCGAGCCAGGAAGAAAGACAGGAATACGCCAAGAAGCAGAAAGCTGAAGGAGAATACAAACAATGGGTACTTTAAACGATAGCAGATTACCATACAACTACCACACCAGAGAATGGGGCACCGTTCCCCCGGATAAGAAGCGTGCCGGTTTTCAGTGGGTTTCGGAGGTTGCATACAAGAATGTGCACCGGATCGTATCTCGCGGTTATGATACCACCGAGTTGGTGGAAGCGGGATATGGATTGCTGGATATGATATTTATTGATTTCCAGGCACGAATTCCGACGTTGGAAGAAGTTCAGATGCTCAATTACATTATGGTAATGGGTCTGGAAGACGGCCTTTCGGGTCCGGCAGTAATGGCGAGAGTAGTGGCTCAGGGCAAAAATCTGCTGACTCAGGCAGCTGGGGCGTCGATTCTGGCGTATGGTCATGCATTTGGTGCTTTTTCGGCATTTGGGAACATGATGAACAAATATCTGGATAAGGTTGCAAAGGACGGCATGAGCACCGCGCAGGCGGCAGAGCTGCTGGTCAGGGAAAACCTGAAAGATGAAGCGTTGGGAGTTTCTGACTTGATGCTGAAAGATCCGTCGGCCAAAAACATGATTGCCCGTGCGGAGAAACTGGGTGTGTCAGGCAAATACACGGATATGTTGAAGGCGGTAGCAGCCGCGGCACAAAAAGCCAGTTCTACGCCAGTTGATGTCGATATGCTCGGTGCGACCGGAGCGATTATGCTGGATATGGATTTTTCACCGGAGGCCACCTGGGCGGTCATGGCGGTTTGTCGAGCCTTTGCGTCCGGTTCTCACTATTGTGAGGAAAACGAAAGGGAAAGTTATCAGCGTCTGGGTGAGGTTCTTACCCCGAAGGAATGGTACGACGGTCCTGCGGATCGACCGGTACCGTCTCTGGAAGAACGGGCCAAGACTGCCAAGCCGACACGTTGTTTGACCCCGGAAGAGTGGAAAAAGGCCTTCGATGAAAAACAGAAGATGGTCGGCACGGGTTGGGCCATTGTTGAGGAAATTGAAGTCCCCAAGACGGCGTTCAAAAAAGGCAAGGATGTTAAAAAGTCATCGTCCAAAATTGAATCTATCGCACCGGAAAGCTGTTCCAAAACTTCCGAACAGATGAAAGCCAAATAAATCGGTGTTAAACAAAATGAGCGACCATTATGGGTCTGGCCTGAGCGCCAGGCCCATAACAGCATTTGCTTTTTACTATTCTGCGTTTCTGCGGAAGGTTTAATGTAAATTTATTGCTGGTTTTCCGCATGTCCATTTGTATAAGGATGTACGGTATTCTTTTTTTATTTGAAAGGAATCAAAATGGAAGAGAGTCGCAAGGTGTTAAAATGTGTATTGTGCAGCAAAACCATTGAAATTCTCTCACCAGGTTCTGATGAAGTGGTTTGTTGCGGTATGCCCATGAGATGTCAGATGGATTCTCGAGCCAGTTCAGTTAAGACTGAAATCATTGACTATACAGCCCAGATTTGTAGCCATGAAGAATATGTAGAAACTGAAGCTCTTTTTTGATCCGCGGTTGCGGATTTTCTCTTTTAGGCCGGTGCGGTAGTGATTTTTTTGCTGCCTTTAGTGAATGTCGGCGGTGTTTGGTCAGTTCGGCGAATAGATATGTTGAACTGGTTTGGGATTGGTGTCTGTTTTTCGGGCAGGTTTTTTTGGCATAGTTTTTCTTTTTGAACCGATAAATATTGCCTGAGGGGGTGTAGATAGTTATTTTTTTGCCCATCTGGTTGGTTTTTCAATATTTTTACCACTGAAAATTCGAGGTCAAGGTCCTGGACACGTGCGGATTCGTTGAAATTAACGTTTTGGCGAAAAGAAAGTCAAATTAAGAGGCGTCCGGGCTGATTTAGCGCTGTAGTAGGTAATAATCATAAAAGTCGTCATAATCTCTCTACCTTAACCGCAGCTAAGGCCTGAATAGTAGTGGGGGGGAATTTAAGATTGGGTAAAGCGAAGACGGGATAAAGAAAAAGCCGGCAGGCATAAATGCTTACCGGCTAATGCTTTATAAAACGAGGCCGACGGGACTCGAACCCGCAACCCTCGGATCGACAGTCCGATACTCTAACCAATTGAGCTACGGCCTCAAACTCAAGGCAGGGGACCCGATTAATCTCAGATTACCCTGCTGTTACAGGCGGATATACTATTGATACTTAGCAATTATGGCAAGACAAAAATTAAAAAAAATCTATAATTAGAGGCCGATTTCAACAAGAACGGTAACGTCGATTTCCCGGACCTACTGAAATTTGCGAATGAGTTCCTCGATTGCACCTATCCTGATCTGACCGATTGCGTAAATCTGGTCGAATGAAAACTGAGCGGTAGTTTATCTTCCGGAACGATGATTCCTGCTATTAGTCTGAGACGCCCTTAATTTCACAAACTGAGATTACAAAGAGCCGCTTTGAACGGCTCTTTTTCTATGTTTTTAAAAATAAGGTTGCCGCGGATATGAACCTGCCCCAGCCCAAAAATCCTGGGCAGCAGAAAAAACAATTGTTATCGAATATTTGCCGCCTTAAAATGCTGTAAGGCAATGTTTTATAACATTCGGGCTTCGGCGAAATCAAGCTGTTTGCCTTTTATGTAAACTTGTCGTAAACTGTGGGGGTAAAATGACTTGGTTAGGATTTTAGTAACAGGAGACACGTCCATGATCCGAAAGTCAACAATTCTTTTATTACCGGTTGTGTTGTTTACGTTGTCCGCTCATGCCCAGGTTGCACCGGTAGCTCAGTGGATATTTGATCGGGACCATATTAAAAATGATTCCGTTAATGCTGACAAAGCTGCATTCAGGGGGCACATTACGGGCAAATACCATATGGCTGGTGAGCCTGGCGAAGCGATTGTGTTTGACGGGGCCACCAGCATTAATGTTCCCGGGGTTACAGCCGATGATTTGCCCCAGAAGTTGATTTCCGTAGAGGCCTGGGTAAAAATCAAGTCCCCCTTAACTTATGGCGGCATATTGGGTTATTTCCAGGATAACGGTTCTTATGAAAAAGGGTGGATACTGGGATATAACAGTACCCATTTCAGCTTTGCTGTTTCTACTGCCGGCAAGTTGACCTATATGCCCTGCACCACGCCTTATGAAAAAGATCGCTGGTATCATGTTGTGGGTACCTATGACGGGCAAACCATGAAAATTTATATCAACGGCCAATTCGAAAATTCTTCCACCGATCAAAACGGGCCAATTGATTATCCGCCCAAAGCTTTTCTGGAAATTGGTTCCTATCGCGACGATAATGAGTTTTTCCGCATGAGCGGCCAGCTCAGCAAAGTCGTTCTCTATGACAAAGTTCTGCCGGAGGATCAGATTAAGAAAAATTACCAGGTACGAAAGGTTAATTACCCCCAGGTGATTAAGCTTAAGCTGGGGCCTTATGCCCAGTTTGCCTCACCGGATTCTGTTAATGTTTTTTGGCAGACGGAAACAAAAACCCCTTCCGTTTTGAAATATGGCCAGGGGGATGAACTTAAGGATCAGATTGTTGAATCCGAGCCCAAAAAGTTCCATCAGGTTACGCTGACGGACCTGGCTAAGGATACTGTTTATAAATATCAAATTTTCACCAAGACTGGGAGTAAGCAGAATTCTACACGAGTTTTTGAAATGCCGACAAATTTCCATTATCGCAAACCTGCTTTTCCGGAGATTCCTTCACCCTATAGTGGTTCAATTACCGCCAGCCGATATGCACAGGCGGCGAAGTATATTGTAGAGAAAACCGGTATTGCCCGCGGTTACTGCCTGGTGCTGGGCTGTGCCGAAGGCCAACTCGCATACGAACTAGCCAAACTGACCGACCTGAGCATTATTGTTTGCGACAGTGATCAAGAGGCTATCCATAAGGCGGTGAATAATTTGAAAAAGGCTAAAATCTATGGAATCCGGGTAACTGCTCGCCAGGTTGAATCCATGGAAAAGCTGCCCTTTACCAGTTATTTTGCGAATCTTATCGTATCGGATTCGTTGATGGATACCGGGCAGTGTTCCGGAACCGCGAGCGAACTTTATCGAGTCTTATGTCCAGGCGGGGGGGTTGCGCTGCTGGGGCAAACCCCGGGGATGTCTAAGAAAATTGACAAGTCGAAATTGAATAGCTGGCTCAAGCAAACCGGACAGGATTTCAAACTTACCGACGACCGGGAAGGTACCTGGGCCATGCTGGTTCGCAGTGAGTCATTGGCTGGGGCGGGCCGCTGGTCGCATCAGTATGCCGATCCGGACAACTCCGCTCAGAGTAATGAATCACTTTCTGGAGTTACGGCAACTACCGGTCTGCAGGTTCAATGGCTTGGTCGGCCGGGTGCCGACGCCGGAATCGACCGGAATCCACGAATGCCGGCACCGCTTTCTATTAACGGCAGATTATTTCATCAGGGTCTGAACCGGATGATTGCCATGGACGCTTATAACGGTGCGATTTTGTGGCAGTTGGAAATTCCGGACCTCCGCCGGGTGAATCTGCCTCGTGACGCGAGCAACTGGTGTGCCGATGATGATTATCTTTATGTGGCTGTTAAAGATAAGTGTTGGAAGCTCGAGGCGGGCAGTGGTCAGTTGGTGACCTCTTATGATCTTATCGATCAATCCGAGGATTTCGATTATGACTGGGGTTATGTTGCTAGCGTCAGTGACAAGATTTACGGCTCCAGCACAAAGGAAGGCTCAATATATTCTAATTTCTGGGGCGGTGGTTCAGCCGGGTGGTACGACGCCCAGAGCGGGCCGGTAACTTTTAAAGTTTGCAGTGACAATCTTTTTGTCTGTGACAAGAAAACCGGCAAAAAACTTTGGATCTATGAAAAGGGAGTGATCGTAAACACCACAATCACCATTGGCGCTAACCGGATTTATTTTGTCGAATCGCGCAATGCCTCGGTTAAAAAGCAACCTACCGGCAGGCTGGGGTCTGCCGAAATGTGGCAGGATCAATTTATTGTTGCCCTTAATGCGGAAACCGGAAAGCTGCTCTGGGAGACTCCTGTTGATACCCCAGACGGTATTGTTTATTACGGCCAGTATGCCGCCAATAAATATATTCTGACTACCTCGCTCAAAGGTATCTACTATTTGTTTGGGTATGATGCTGAAAAAGGCGAGCGGCTCTGGGAAGCTTCACATAAATGGGTTTCCGGTGACCACAGCGGTCACATACAGCACCCCGCCATAGTAAATAATGCCATTTATGTAGAACCTTGTGGTTATGATCTTGGTACCGGCAAGGAAATTACCAATAAAATGGGCGATCGTTCGGGATGTGCCACTCGTGCTGCTATGATTGATGCGTTGGTATATCGGGGATCCGCAAGGCAAATCGCCATGTGGAATGTCAACAGTGGCAAAACCACGGTCTGGACCAAATTGAGGCCAAGTTGCTGGCTAAGTTGTATTCCTGCCAACGGACTGATTTTGTCACCCGAAGGCGGCGGCGGCTGCTCATGTGGGGGCTGGTTGCAAACTTCTATTGCCTTTAAGCCTGTGTCTTCTGAGTGAAAAACTTCGACTGACTTATTGATACCCTGAAACGTTACCGTTAAAACATTTTTATTATGAAATTGGCTTTGGAAAAAATGGCAAACCTGACGGAATTAAGCTAATGATCAATCGAAAATTGTTATCTATGTTTGTTGCTTTCTTTATTATCAGCTTCTGTTTTTTAGCTACGTCAGCGGGTGCCGATTGGCCGATGTGGCGTCATGACGCTCAACGAAGTGGCACCTCCGAGGCGGAGTTACCCAAAGAATTGCATTTGCAATGGAGCAGGCAACTGCCCCGGCCGCAACCGGCTTTTCCCAGTGAGCCGAGACAGTGCTTTGACGGTTCCTATGAACCGGTGGTATTGGCAAAAACCATGTTCGTGCCTTCAATGGTCAATGACAGCGTCACCGCAATCGATACGGAAAGCGGCAGGATAAAATGGAAATATTTTACTGAGGGACCTGTGCGATTTGCCCCGGCAGCCGAACAGGGCAAGGTGTATTTTGTTTGTGATGACGGATATTTATATTGTGTTGCTGCTCAGACGGGAGAATTAGTGTGGAAGTACAAGGCCGGCCCGGCCGATATCGAGGCCCGCAAATTGCTGGGTAATTCCCGTTTGATTTCGCGTTGGCCGGCGCGCGGTGGTCCGGTGCTGGTCGAGGGGGTGGTTTATTTTGCCGCAGGGATTTTCCCCTTCGAAGGTGTTTATGTTTACGCGCTCGATGCTCGTACGGGTAAAGTTATTTGGATAAATAAAGAAAGTGGCTTCATTAAAAAGGGCTTGAACGACCATGGCGGATCCAGGGACGGGGGACTGTCACCTCAGGGGTATCTGACAGTTACCGGGGATAAGTTAATCGTGCCCAACGGTAAAGCCCTGCCGATTTTCTTTGACCGAAAGACCGGTCAAATCGAGCCATATAAACCCGCCTGGGGTGGCAGGGCGATATTGGAGAAGGGGTGCTGGTATGTTTCGGCGATGGGAAAGTATTACCTGCAAAGCGGTGATGTTTACGACCTGACTACCCGCAAGCGTTTACAGATTGATCCCGGCCAAATTTTTAAGGAATTAGGCGATTTTCGCGAACCGATTTTTACCGCCGAGGCTATGTATTACTCCGAACCTGTAAATGAACAGCTCAGTAGTGATTACCGAGCCTATCGGCCGGTGGGTATGGGTTATGAAAAAATTATTGCTTATGACATCAACAAAACCGGGCACGAAGAAAAAAAGGATAAACTGTATGGCTTTTCCGAAGTCACCTGGAAAAGTCTGACCTTTGAAAAAATCTTTCAATTAGAGAGCAACCTGAAGGTTCATATTAAATCAGGCTCTCGGCTGTACGCGAGCGGCGAAAATCTGGTAGCGGCTGTGGATATTTCCCCCGCGACAGATCAGCCGAAGATCTCTTGGCGGGCAAAAATCGAGGGAACTGTTCACCGGATGCTGACAGCCGACGATAAGCTTTTTGTGGTAACAAAAGAGGGGGCGTTTTATTGTTTCGGCGGTAAGCAGATGCAGCCAAAAATATACAAGCTGGAATACCATGCTGCTGAAAAAAATGTTAAGTGGGCTGCTAAAGCGAAAGAAATTTTCGATTTGACGAAAGTTAAACAAGGTTATTGTATAGCCTTAGGCTGGGCGACAGGCCGATTAGTGGCAGAGCTGGCCCGCCAAAGTGATTTGCATATCATTGTCCTGGAAAAAAATGCAAAAGTCGTCATGGCGGCGCGGAAGCAACTGGATGTCCAGGGACTTAACGGCTCACGCATTCATGTACTATCGGATGAATTATCAATGGCGCAGTTGCCTTCCTACCTGGCCAACCTTATAGTTTCAGAGGATTTATCGTCGGCGGGTTTCAAGCCTGAGGGTGTCTTTGCCGAAAAGCTTTTCGATGTAATGCGACCCTATGGCTCTCTGGCGTGTTTATCCTTGAGCGGGACAGAGCACAAACGTTTGGCCGCCTGGTTCAAGCAAACAAAACTCGGCGATGCTGAAAACAGGGCAGTTGTTAAAAAACAATCGTATTACACGTTGCTGACCCGCCAAGGCAGTTTAGTCGGCTCGTCGGACTGGACCCATGAAGCAGCTACTGCCGGCAACACCTTTGCCTCGAGTGATATGTTAGTAAAAGGCCCGTTTGGAGTTTTGTGGTTTGGCGGAACGGCAGATAATATTTTTCCCGAATGGGATTTTACCCATTGGCGGGGGCCTTCTCCATTGGTTGTCGAGGGCAGGATGTTTATATCCATAGGAACCGAACTGTATGCGGTGGATATTTATACCGGCCGGGTTCTCTGGCAAAAAAAACTTGCGGAAATGGAAGAGCTAAAAGCCAGCCAACGAAGATACAAATTCGATAATTATGTGGCAGTAAAAGACGGGATTTATGTCAACTGTGGCTCAACATGCCTGAAGCTTGATCCCGCCAGTGGCACTACACTGAGTCAAATTGAAACACCTGTTGAATTGGGCGACAAGGTCTTACCTGACCGGGAATTGAACGGGAAAGAATCTACGGGTAAGGACCGCCCACGGTGGGGACAGGTGCGCATTTGGAATAATTGCTTTATTGGGGCGGCGGGAAAATATCTTATCGGTTTGAACCGTCATAGCAATGAAAAGCTTTGGCAGATTGAATCTGAAAAGGGAAACTTTAACTTTGCATTGGGCAATGAAAAAGTATTTGTGATTGATTATCTAGGCGATTCCGCTAAAGAGACTACCGAAGCTAAGTACAAACTGATTGTCCTCGATGTTGATCATGGCGAAATTATCTGGGACAAGGAGCTCGAAGTAAAAAGTGCGAAAAAAATCAAGCAGCCCCTGGCTTCCAAGCTCACCTACGGCCAAGACCAAGACATCCTTCTGATTACTGTCCACGACAAGACGGTTGGAGCGTTCATTGGAGCAACAGGTGAATTGTTATGGCAGAAGGATATTCCCTGCAACGATCCGCCCAGTCCCTGGTCGCCGCCGGAACCACCCATCCTTCTTCGTGATTTGATGGTTACTCACGGTGGCAAACTGTACAATCCCCAGACCGGTAAAGAAATGCCCCGGCGTTTTTGGCATGGCATGAATGCCGACATGGCCAAGGGCGGCGCCCGTGGTTGCGGTAGGGCGGTAGCGGGTGAGTTTCTGGTTACGGTGCGCGACGCACACGCTTCTTACTTTGATTTGTCAACTGGCAGGCAGAATTATTTCCGAGGTATCCGCTCGGGCTGTACCAACAATCTGGTTCCGGCGGGAGGCTTACTTAACGCCCCGAACTATTCCCGCGGATGTAGCTGCAATTATCCGATTTATACGTCTTTGGCCTGGTTACATATGCCCGAAGCGGTGGCCTGGACCGAAGATGCATCTAAGTAAATTAGTTTCGGATTAATACCCGACGTTTATGTAAATTAAAAATCTTTGACAAAATGTGTCAAAGAAAATGAACATTGTCATTTGCAGAACTGAAAATTCATTATGTTAGAGAAATAAAGGTAGATTATTTATAGCGGTAGCAGGAGTTTATAAATGAGTGCGTCATGTAAAATCAGAAAGTGGAATTTCGTTTTAACCATCGGCTTATTGTTGGCTGCAATTATGGCTTTGTCGGTTTCCGATGCCGGTGCTGATGATTGGCCGACCTTTCGCCATGACAATCGTCGCAGTGGTATCACCAGAGAAAAACTCACTCTGCCCTTGAAGCAGTCCTGGACCATAACCATGCCTACGCCTCCACAAACTGCCTGGGCCGGTCCGGCACCCTGGGATTCTTATGCCAATTTGATCGGTCTGGCGGCAATGCGCGACTTCGATTCTGCTTTTTTTGTGACAATAGTGGAAGATGTTGTCTTTTTCGGTTCTTCCATTGACGATTCGGTTTATTGCCTCGACAGTCGAACCGGAAAGGAAAAATGGTCATTTGTTGCCGAGGGGCCGGTACGCCTGCCGCCTACGGTTTTTGACGGGAAATGCTACTTTGGTTCGGACGATGGCTGTGCTTATTGCGTTGGTGCGCTCCGCGGCAATTTGTTGTGGAAATATAAACCTTCCGAAGATGATCGCCTGATCGCCAGTAACGGAAAAATGATTTCGGTTTTCCCGGTTCGTACCGATGTGCTCGTTCAGGATGGAATTGCCTATTTCGCCGCTTCACTGTTGCCTTGGCGGGAATCTTATCTGTGTGCGTTAGATGCACAAACCGGCTCCGACAGCGGCGATGGGCTCTATAAAGTATCCCAGACCGGCCAAACTCTCCAGGGTGCGGTTCTGGCATCTCCTACCAAACTTTACGTTTCGCAGGGACGCCAGCACCCGGTGGTGTACGACAGAAATAATGGAAAACTACTTGGTACCTTTGGCGGCGGCGGTGACGGCGGCATCTATGCTTTGCTCACTCCGGACAATACCTTCATCCACGGACGGGGACAAAACCATCGCGTTCAGGGTGAACTAAGAGCTTTTGATGCCGAAAAACGTGACTACATCGTCACGTTCCCTCTGGCAACCCGGATGGTGGCTTCTGAAAAAATGGCCTATTTACACACCGAGAAAGAAGTTTCGGCATTCGATCGGGAGCAATATCTGAAACTGCAACAAAAAAAGAATCAGTTAGTAAACCGGCAGAGCCAGTTGGGTAAAAAACTCAAAGATCTTGGCGACAAAGCTGATTCTACTGAAGGTCAGCAGTTGAAAAATCAGTTGGACAATGTCAAAAACGACATCGCTGAAATTGTCGAACAACTGCCTTCCTGCACTTTATGGAAAATCCCCTCACCTTATTATCATTCCATGATACTTGCCGGCGATACACTTTTTGTGGGCGGCGAAAATGAAATCGCCGCAGTGGACATCACCAATGGCAAGATTCTCTGGACTCAAAAAATCCGGGGTAAAGCCTTCGGCCTGGCAGCAGCTAATGGACATCTCTATGTCAGTACCGATACCGGAGTTATCCACTGCTTTGAGACCAGCTCACAGGCAAAAGCCAATTGACAAATTGTAGATAAAAATAATCAACTGGATTTCAATAAAGTTTTTACAGCTTTGGCTTTGAAATATTGAGTACTACTGAACCAGTTGATTAAATGCTCCGACAATTCGGGAGATTAAAATCGGCATCGGTAATAGTTCAAACCGTCGGTTGGCCATATTGCGTTCTTCAAGTTGAATATCGCCTTTGGGTGAAAAAATAATCAGCGGCAGGGGTGTTACACCAACTTCTGCTTCCGCTCCCAAATATCGCTTGGTAACCGCCTCCCGTTCCCGACCGCTTTTAATGTGCACTATTCCAATGTTGGGCGGTTCATCTTGAGAAACTTCCTTTAATTGATCACAAAAAATACGAATACTATCAAATTCCGGCTCGGCACTTACCACTAAGGGTCGGAAGGGCTGATTGAGTTGCTTGGTAAGTTCATCTTTGACACGAGGCCAGGTATGTTGGTTGGATGAAGCCAGCATTGCAAATTTGATATCGTCGGTTTGTCCGGGGATCTCCGTTTCAATATAATTGATTAATTTATTGTCCAGCTTAAGCAGGTTGGCGAATTCTTCGGTCGAATAAAGAGACAGATTACCGCTGGTGCCCATCAGTAAAGCATGCGAGAGCCGATTGGACATGGCCAGTATTGATGCCTCGTTCAGAGTTCGCGGCGCCATTCGACGGATATTACCCAGGGACAACTGATGCAACGCAATGGAGTTGACCATTTCCTTGGAAAATTTCCATTTGTGCAGGATGCGATCCATCGCGTCGGCATGATTAACCAGCAACATTCGGGATTCAACCTGTTCCAGGGGCAGTTCCAGTAACTGAGCAGACTGCATTACCAGATTGTATTTACTACCCAGCATTTCCAAATAAACCAGGCGGCCGACATCGTGAAGTAATCCCATGGTAAAGGCCGTGTCAATTTGATGTTCTTTTCCTTCCAGATTGCGGGTAATTTCAGCCGCGATCAGTCCGGTCGATATGGAATGTTCCCAGAATTGAGGAACTGATAGTTGAACCTCCTGGTCGTTATTGCTGAACTGATCGACAACAGTAATATTGAGTACCGTTTGGCGGATCTGGGACAGACCGATACGCATTACTGCTTTCTGAACGGTATCAACCGGCTCGCCCCGGGTATATGCCGCTGAATTGGCCAATTTAAGGATTTTAAGTGAAATAGCGTGGTCCTGCTTGATTACTTTTACCACCTGATCAATCGAACACCGCGCGCTTTGCGTCAACTTGAGTACCTGGGTTACAGTAGGTGATAAAGCCTTTAATTCATTGCATTCATCCAGAAGTTCATAAATCTCCGTACGCGACAGGATCGGCTTGATATCCTTTATTGATTGTATATCCTGCATGAATTCGGAGATCGTAATTTCCCCTGCTGGGTTACCGCTTTGCTCCGTAGCGGCCGAACTCGGCGACGGTGGTGATTCCACCTGATGCTGATCGGTTTGTTTTTGATTGTCGTTATCCGCGTATGTTGTGGCCGTCTGGTCTGTTGTTTCCTGAATGGTTACTTCCTGATCCGTTGCTTCCTGAGTTGCTGTTCCTTGAGTTGTTGCATTCTGGACTGCTGTTGCTGGAGTTTTTGCCGTCTGGGCATTATCCGGTTCAGTTGGCGTTGAGTTTAGAGCCGCTGAAAATGACTTGTCTGTTGGCTTGTTGCTGACGGATTGACTTACTTGATCGCCTTGTATCGGAGGCAGATCAATTCCGAACAGCTTTTTAGCCTCATCCGCGATTGAATCAAGATTTTGGATCAGGGTATGGTAATCGCCTTCAATTTTTCCCTCATCTGGAATAGACCACTTGTTCGCCAACTGCTTTTTTAATTCAGGATGGCTGCTCTGCATACTCTGTAAAACTGCAGATTCCAATTGCAGGATTTTCAATAAGCGCCAACTTCGGGCAACCAGTTCTTTGTACTGCAGAGCTCGGCGAATCGTAATTACCAGATCCAGACCATTACAGGGCTTCTGTAAAAACCTGTAAATATCACCTTGGTTGACCGCGCGTACCGCTCCTTCCAGGCTGGATTGGCCGGTCAATAGTATCCGGATCGTTTGAGGGTATTCCTGGCGTATTTTGGCCAACATTGTCGAGCCGGGCATACTGGGCATTTGTTCGTCGGAAACCACCACATCGATAGGCTCGTGGGACATAATTTCCAGCGCTTCCTGAGCCCAGCCGGCGCAAAGGATTTCGTAGTTTTCTTTACGCAAAGTGTGACGCAGACCCCTGACGATATTCGGTTCGTCATCGACCAAAAGCACTTTCGGGAGCATTATCGCATCTCCTAACAATTAATTAATAGCTTAATTCAGCTAATCCCTTACTTCAGTTCGGCTTTGGCAAACTTCATGCCATAAAGGAACTTTCTCGGCCAAACCTAGTTTATTCAAATACTCTAAGTCCAGATATTCATATTCATCGGTATGGTTATATGGTAAGTTAAATTCATGAGAAAATTTATTTGCCATAATAACCGCGGTCAACTCTGTAAATTCCTGTTTTGTTCCATCAGCAGGAAAGTGGTGCAATGCTACGGTTTCAACGATTGCACTTGAAAATCCCCATAAACCTAGTAAATACCCCCCGACTTCTGCGTGGGTAGTTCCTAAAATTTCTCGTTCTGCCAAAAAAATGGGGATGCGCTGCCTGGAGCTTAACGTTATTATGCGTCCGTATTCATTGGGCAATTTACGAGCCAGCACAACCTTACCGAGGTCATGCATCATGCCCGCAATAATGCAGTTACCCAGGGTGGTTTTGTCAAAATTTTCCTGCTGAGCAATCAATTTTGCCCATTCGCCCACGTTCAGACAATGGTCCCAGGTTCGGTTCAATGAAAATCCTTCCAGTTCGATCTGATCGAAGTAGGTAAATATTTTTGCTGCAATAACAAAGGTTTTCAGTGTATCAAATCCTAACAAAGTAATCGCTCGGGAGATTTCATATACCGGGTGCGGCAAACCAAAATAAGCGGAATTAACAAATTGGAGTATTTTCACGCTCATTGCCATGTCTTGCCTGACTATCTCAGTAATTTTATGTAGGGAAACCTGCTCATCTTCCAGTTCCTGTATCAGGTCGGTGCATGACGAGGGCAGACTGGGCAGAACGTCTAATTCTGATAAAACCTCGCGTAGCTTTTTGTCAACTAAGGAATCTTGAATTGCGCAGGTTCGCTTAATGGTGTATTTTAAAATTCCAATATCACATGGTTTGGGTAAAAACTGATGAACCGGCCCGATTGAGCGTAACAGCACATCTTTGGAAGTGTCTCCCGATATGGCAATGCGAATTGTCTGGGGGTGTTTATTTCTTATATATTCCAACAGTCGTTTCCCGCCGATGCCGGGCATACTCATATCAGAAATGATAACGTTAAAATGCTCTTTTTTAAGAATCTTCAGTGCTTCTTCTCCGCTGTCTGCAAATCTCATGTCCCATTGTTCTCGCATAGAGTGCAACGAACGATGTATCCCGGCCAGTACCTTGGGCTCATCATCAACAAATAATATTTTTTTCTTCGAACACATTGGTTTTTTCACCCACACCCTTTCCGTAATCATTGTCTATATATTGCTCATGAATAATTGAAAACTCATCAGCCTGCTTTTCAAATGCAGTGAATACTACCGGATCAAAATGTTTTCCTTTTTGTTCGCTTATAATCGCTAAGGCTTTATCATGTGAATAAGGTTCTTTATAAGGCCGGGCCGAACGCAGGGCATCATAAACATCTGCCAACGCCACAATTCGTGCAGCTTGTGGAATATCCAGTCCGGACAACCCATCTGGATAACCCCCACCGTCCCACATTTCATGATGTGTTAATGCGATTGCCGAGGCCATACGTAAAAGAGGATTGCTATTACTAATTTGATCGATGCTGGTTTTATAATCATGCTTACTCTGTTTCAATTTAAGAGTTTTTACTTTTTGCAAAAGGATATTTGCCCCAATAGTGCAATGTTGTTGCATTATCTGTCGTTCCGATGTTGTCAGCTTGCCCTGTTTTAGCAGAATATTGTCGGGAATCCCGATCTTGCCAATATCATGAAGGGGACTTGCCAGAAAAATCATTTCAGTAAATTCAGGCGTCATGCCGATTTCCTCGGCCAGTATTCGGCAGTAACAACCCACCCGCAAAATATGGTTACCCGTTTCGGTATCACGATACTCCGCTGCTTTACTAAGTCGCAATATGATATCCAGGCGTGATTCTTCCAGTTCGCTGGTACGCTCCCGGACCTTCTGGGAGAGCAATTCCTTTTGTTGTTTTAGGCTGTCCTGATACGATTTCAAACGTATTACACTATGCAGCCGGGCAAATAAATCTTCGCGGATTATCGGTTTATTGAGCAGGTCAGTAGCTCCTTTTTCCAGAACTTTACGCTTGAGTGAATGTTCATAATTGCCGGTCAGCATGATTACCGGAATGTTCTTCGTTTTAGGAGTGCTTTGCAGAATGCTCAATAACATGAATCCGTCTTTTTCCGGCATCGAAACATCTGAAACGATAGCGTCGAATGCCACCTTGCCAATCTGGTCCAAGGCGGCATCGACGCTATGAGCAAAATAATACGTCCACTCAGTCCGCAGTTTTCTTAGTGTCCGTTCAATTCCTTTGAGGAAATTTGGATCATCATCAACAAACAGAATACGATTGCTCATTTAACTCCTGCTCCTCAGTTGCCTCTTCGGATTCTATTGGTATTCGAATAATAAACGTTGTTCCCTTACCGGTTTCTGTTTCAAAAGTAAACGTTCCACCATGTTTGTCAACTATAACGGAATGTGCAATTGCAAGTCCCTGCCCACTTCCTTTACCGATTTCCTTGGTGGTAAAAAATGGATTCAACACCTGGGAGCGAATTTCTTCCGGAATCCCCGTACCGCTATCAGAGATCCGGATTTCCACCCATTCGCCGGCCTGCCTGGTGCTGATGGTTATCGTACCCTTTTCCGTCACATTTCCACCGGCTTTATCGGTGATTGCGTCCGACGCGTTGATTATCAGATTCAAAATAACCTGATTTAATTCCCCCGGGAAACCGGTTACCAGCGGCAGTTCCGGATCAAAATCCATTTTCATATCTGCGACATACTTCCACTGATTTTTAGTAACTATTATTATGCTTTCAATTGCCCGGTTGATATCATGGGTCGTTTTTGTCTGAACTCCCGGATGTGCGAACCCCTTCATCGCTAATACAATCTGCGAAACATTCTTCACGCCTTCCAACGATTGCTTTATAGCCTGGGGAACTTCTTCCATCAGATATTCCAGGTCTAGTTCCCCGATCATAGTTTTAAGCTGCGACAGTTGCCCAGTATCTATCTGCCCCTGCTCGGCCTGAGCCGCTATTTCCTGGTATTTACCAATTATTTTCAGAATATCCGTGAATCCATCTTGCAGGAAGTGGATGTTGTCGCTGATATATTGGGTCGGAGTGTTGATCTCATGAGCAATTCCCGAAGCCAGTTGCCCGATCGATCGCATTTTCTCAGCCTGTAACAATTGCCCTTGCAACTCTTTACGCTCAGTTATATCTTCGCCGGAACTTAAGGTGCCAATAACCTCATCTTTTGGGTTTTTCAGGACTGTATTATGCCAGGCTATCAGTCTTTCCCGACCGTCACTGGTTAACACCGGGTTTTCATGATAAATATTGTCGGTACTAACTCCCTCCACCATATTCCGAAATACACTTTTTGTCGATTTTCTGCATGACAGCGGCATAAAATCAGAAAACCAGTCCCTGCCAATTATATTCTGCTTGGCACAGTTCAGTATCTCACTGGTTTTCCTGTTTGCCGAAGTTACGATTCCATCGCGATCTAACGTTACGAACATTACCTCGGCAATATCCAAATATTGCTGTGCCTGCTTCTTCTCGTAGTTTATCGCCTGTTCAAATAGCTTTCTGTTAAAATATTGTGGTGCTACTTTTTTTGCAGCATTTGTGGCTGACTGCGGTTTTCTGTTTTGGTATTTATTCAGGTGTTTTTCAATCCAGGCTGGAGGGGCCATGATAAACCGACAAACTTCATCGCCACGTGCCTTACAAAGAATTTCCTTAGTAACTAGTGGTATTCCAAAACTTTCCTGGCACCACCCCGAAGAATACCCCGCGTTCATGACGCATATCGGCAAATTGCTTTTCTTGCCATTGGCAAGCCACGAGCTTGCTTCAAATGAATAAGGGTGATCATAAATCATAAAAAAATTCTCATCCGGAGACGGCATTGATTCCTCAAAAATATCAACAAATGCCCATCCGCAATGGGAAAAATACAGCGGCCCGGCAGCCATCTTCTCCAGCGTATCGGTTAAATTCATTTTGATATGAAAGTTTTTTGCGTCCTGTCTGCCCATGGTGTGTGCTATGTCAAATAACAGATTTTGTGCAACCTGAATTGCTTCGTCCGGGCAGGTCTCCGCGTACATATTTCTTACTATCTCGAAAAGGTCGATCGACATGGAAGCCGCCCGGATAAGTATATAGCGATCCCCATTGATCTCTATCGAGCCTTTTGTGGGATCCCTCTTTATGCCGCTGAAGTATTTTTTCACATGCTTTTCAGCAGCTTCAAATAGCGGCGCGAACATTTTCGGTACTTTTACAGAAGTTAACATTACGTTCCTTCCTGACCGAATCTGCCCTGTACTTAAACCATCGTCAAAAATTAGATGTGCATTTAGATAGAATAATATTAACTTTCACAGTTTTCTGTTATAAATCCAAATATGACACATCAGGGATTATGATTATTTCACATTCTGTAGGTATAGAAGTCATTCAAATTATGCATAAGTTCTTATTCGACAAGATATTATCGTCATCTGCCTTTTGTCTGCAGTATATTTAGGCCTCCGAAGTCAATAAGATGTGGATTCTTATAGGGTAAAATCCGTCCCAAACGGGACATCCGTACCACATGAGTTGCTTTTGGGAGCCCAAAAGGGGAATTTGTGGTGAGATCGGAGGATTCAATCAGTTTTTATGGCAATAAATTGCCTGCTTATTTCGTTTGTCTTAATGGAACAGCGCGATAAAATTATAAGTGATGAAAATGTCGCCAGGTGTGATATTTGTATAGGCCTGTTTTTTAGTGGTACTATGATGCTTAACTTTTGTTTGCTTAGTAAGTTAGTGGCGAAAACTGCTTTTATTTTTGTCGTGGTTATGGCTACTTTTGAGGCTACGGGGGCGGATAACCAGGTTGTCCAGCCGTTTGAAATTGGCGGTCAGTACAAGGCGTACAATAAAATCGATACCCTGGTGCTGAAGACCTTGCGTGAAAAGGGGATCGTCCCTGCTAATTTGTGCTCTGATGCTGTTTTTATGAGACGGGTGTACTTGGATGTTAACGGTACGTTACCTGAGCCCCAGGCGGTTCGACAATTCCTGAACAATCGTCGCCCCGGTAAGCGTGCTGAGCTTATCGATGAATTGCTGGAGCGTGATGAGTTTGCCGACTATTGGTCGCTGAAGTGGTGCGATATTTTGCGGATTAAGGCAGAATTCCCTATTAACTTATGGCCCAACGCGGTGCAAGCCTATCATCGCTGGATTCACGATGCCCTGGCGACAAATATGCCTTATGATCAATTTGCTCGCGAGCTTTTAACCGCCAGCGGCAGTAATTTTCGCGTCCCTCAGGTTAATTTTTATCGGGCGGTCCAAAGCCATGAACCCTCTGCCCTTGCCGCTGCAGTGGGGCTGACCTTTATGGGGGTACGGCTGGAAAAATGGTCCCAGGTGCGACGCTCGGGTATGGAGGCTTTTTTTACGCGGTTGGCCTTCAAAAATACGGCTGAGTGGAAAGAAGAAATTGTTTACCTGGACCCTGGCCCCAGTGAGATATTAAAGGGAGTTTTCCCTGATGGTGTTGCAGTACAGGTTGAGTCGGGCCAGGATCCCCGCGAGGTCTTTGCCGATTGGTTGATCAGGTCGGAGAACAGATGGTTTTCGCGTAATATCGTCAACCGCATCTGGGCCTGGCTTCTGGGTAGAGGGCTGATCCACGAACCGGATGATATCCGATCGGATAATCCTGCGGTTCATCCGGAGGTACTTATTTGGCTGCAAACTGAACTGGTCAAATCCCACTACGATCTGAGACACATTTACCGGTTGATTCTCAATTCCCGCACCTACCAGCAGTCTTCCATCTTACGTAGCGACCATCCCGATGCCGCGGTCTTGTTTGCGTGTTACCCCGTGCGGCAGATGGATGCTGAAGTGCTTATCGATGCCTTGTGTTGGATTTCAGGGACCAGGGAAAGTTATTCCAGTCCTATTCCGGAACCTTTCACCTTTGTCCCCGAAGAGAACAGATCCATTGATCTCAACGATGGCAGCATTACCAGCCAGTTTCTGGAAATGTTCGGTCGGCCGACGCGCGATTCCGGTCTGGTATCCGAACGCAACAATAATCCCACTGACTCACAACGGTTGCATCTGTTGAATTCAACTCACGTTCAAGCCAAGATAGAAGGTAGTTGGAAATTACAACGAATTATGCAAGTTGCCAAACGAAATCGCAATATGCTGATTGACATGATTTACCTGCATGTGCTTTCGCGCTTTCCCTCGCCGTTGGAATTGGAAGAAGCGAAACTATATTTTCAAAACACAGGAAAAAACACCCGGCCGGCGGTAAATGATCTGGTCTGGGCTTTGATCAACACCAAGGAATTTTTGTATTATCATTAACTTGAATGTATAGAAATTTGTATTTCGCTGTTTCCGAAAACCGCAGCGACCAACGGGAGCGGCGAAATTCCCTGTGGCTCGCGGCGAATCAGGTCCAGCCAAAGCTGGTAACTTGCCGATTTGTCGGCTGTTATCGCGTCTGGGCAAGAAAAATGAAGTGAAGAGATTTGATAAATTAATTTCGCTAAGCGATCCGTGTTGAGGAGATATGCTTATGGTTAAGCAGCAGATAAAAAACATGATGACCCGTCGTGAATTGCTGAAGCGGTCTCTTATCGGAGCGGCGGGTTTGTCGCTGATAGATCCTCTTGGCCGAAAGGTATTCTCTGCACCGTTGATACCCAAAGCCCGGGCGGTTATCCAGATCTGGATGTGGGGCGGCCCCAGTCATCTGGACACCTTCGATCCCAAGCCGGCAGCGGGGTATGATTATTGCGGTCCTTTAAAAAATTCCATACCTACCAATGTCAAAGGTATCCAGATCGGTGAAATGCTCCCAAAGTTGGCCCAACAGGCCGATAAATATTCCATCATCCGCAGTATGACACATGGGATTAACGCCCATGAAACAGCGTCCTACCTGGTGCAAACCGGTCATCAGCCGGGTCGATTGGTTTATCCCAGTGCCGGTGCGGTAGTTTCGGTCTTCAAGGGTTATGACCATGGTTATAAAGGGCTGGTCCCGCCGTATATCGTGTTGACCCAGCCCCAGGGAAGGTTTTCGGAGGCTGGTTTCCTGGGGCCGAGCTTCAAACCCTTTTCCTCCGGGGGCGATCCCGGCAAGGATCCCTTTGTCGTCGAAGGGATTATCGCCAAGGGCATCTCGGATGAGCGCCAGCGCCAGAGGCGAGAATTGCTGCATAAACTCGACACTTTCGGCAGAGCCATGCCGCAAAACCCGCTCTTCGAGAAACTCGACCAGTGCGAAGACAATGCCTATGACCTGATGTTTGGCGACGCCCGAAAACTATTCGACCTGTCAACAGAAAAAGATGATGTTCGTGATCGTTACGGCCGCAACACTTTTGGTCAGTCGTGTCTGATGGCTCGCCGGCTGGTTGAACATGGTGTCCCCTATGTTACCATCAATTACAAGGGTTGGGACACTCATAAACAGCACTTCCAGATGATGCAACGTATGCTGCCTGAGTTGGATGCGGGATTTTCTGAATTATTACAGGATCTTTCCGACCGCGGCCTGCTCGAGAGCACGATCATCTGGTGGGGCGGTGAATTTGGACGAACACCCAAGGTAAAATGGGAACCACCCTGGAACGGCGGCCGCGGCCATTATGGTAATTGCTTCAGCACGGTGGTGGCCGGCGGTGGATTCAAGGGTGGTCAGGTCGTAGGGGCCTCGAACGAATACGGCACGGAAGTAGCTAGCCGGCCCGTACATCCGCCGGATTTGCTCCGCAGCATGTTCCAGTTGCTCGGTATTGATCCCGACGGGGCGCTACCCAACCCGCGTGGATTAAATGTTAAGGTTATGCCTGCAGCCGAAGAGGGCGGTCTTCTCAGGGAAATTATGTAATAACAGAAAGCCCAGCCATGTTATATATAAAGAGATTATTATTTGTAGCATTGATCCTTTGGTCAGCAACTGTACGGGCTCAGTCGGCTAACCGGGATCCACAGATCGGCTATCTCTATCCCGCCGGCGTCCAGCAGGGAACGATAGTTAAAATCATGGCCGGCGGGCAGTTTCTTAGAGGTGCCACCGATGTGTATGTCACGGGTGAAGGAGTGCATGCCAAGGTTATTAAGTATATAAGGCCCATCGGGAACCTGGATAAAAGTCAGCGAGATCTACTGCAGCAGCGATTGGCAGAAGTGCGCGATAAACGACTGGCCGAGCTGCCCGATCAGGTCCGCAATCAGATAAATTCTACACCCCGCCAGAATAAAAAGACCGGTGCGGCCAAGGCCAGGGCAACCACCAAGAACAATAAACCGAAAGAAACAAACGGTGCGAAAGAAAAAGCTGATCCTCCAAAAACCGAAGAAGTGAAACTGCCCGACCACCCGCTGTTATATGATCTGGAAAATAAAAGTCTGCGTGAGTTGGCACATATCAGAAGTGTTTTCTTTTCTCCCAGGGTAAAAAAACAGTCCAACCGGCAAATTGCCGAGTCCGTGTGGATTGAAATTACCGTTGATCCCCAGGCAAAACCCGGCAACCGGGAGCTTAGGATACTGACTTCCACCGGCCTGACCAATCCCATGGTGTTCCAGGTGGGAACGATGCCGGAAGTTACTGAACTGGAACCCAACAACCAACAGGCATACCAGAAACGACCGAATCAGCCAAACCTCCTCATACCAAAGCCACTGGATTTACCGGTGCTGCTGAACGGACAGATTATGCCGGGCGATGTCGATCGTTTTCGTTTTCGTGCCCAAAGGGGACAGCAACTCGTGATAGAAACCTGTGCCCGGAGTCTGATCCCTTATTTGGCCGATGCTGTTCCCGGTTGGTTCCAGGCCACACTGGCTCTTTACGATGAGATGGGCAAGGAAGTTGCTTTTACGGATGATTACCGTTTCAACCCGGACCCGGTTCTGTTTTACCGGGTGCCCCAGACCGGTGAATACGAACTGGAAATTCGCGATTCCATCTATCGCGGTCGCGAGGATTTTGTTTATCGTGTCGCCGTCGGTGAACAATCCTTCATTACTCAGGTGTTTCCCTTGGGTGGCCGGGTGGGTACCACAACCGACACCATCGTCAGTGGCTGGAATCTACCCGAGACACGTTTGTCGTTGGAAACCAAATCTGCAGAGGTTGGTTTCCACCAGACTAGATGGCAGCAGGGAGGGAAAATATCTAATTCAATTTTGTATGCCGTGGATACCTTGGACGAATGCCGGGATGTCGAAGCCAACAATACCACAAAGGATGCCCAGGAGATTGTTCTGCCTAAAATCATCAACGGCCGCATCGATAAGCCCGGCGATATAGATGTATTCAAAATCGTGGGAAAAGCGGGCGATAAAATTGTCGCCGAGGTTTACGCCCGCCGACTCAATTCTCCACTGGACTCACTTTTGCGGATAACCGATCAGTCTGGTAACACTATTCAATTGAACGATGATTATGCGATTAAGGATAGCTACCTGCACAAAAATTTGATGGGGATGGTTACCCACCATGCCGATTCTTACCTGATGACGGAGTTAAAGCAGGATGGAACCTATTACGTACATTTGTCCGATTCGCAGCAGCATGGGGGTGAGGCCTTTGGCTATCGTCTGCGTATATCGGCCCCGCAGCCTGATTTTGTTCTGCGGGTAACACCTTCGAGCCTCAGTGTTCGCGCCGGTTTAAATGTGCCCGTCTGCGCATACCTGTTGCGCCGGGATGGATTCACCGGCCCGGTCGATGTGGTTTTGAAAGATGCGCCCGATGGCTTCAAGCTTTACGGTGGGCGGATACCTGCCGGTCGTGATAGTGTTCGTTTAACTATCTATGTACCCAATGATGCACCTGATCAGCCACTAGCTTTGCAGTTGCAAGGCCAGGCTTTAATTGGTGATCGAACAGTAAGCCACACAGGGTATCCTGCGGAAAATGTAATGCAGGCCTTTCTCTATCGACATCTGGTGTCTTCTCAGGAATTATTGGTGGTGGTCAGAAAAACCAAGTGGCGTACGCCTCCCATTGTGCTTGCCGGGCAAAATGATTATATCCGAATACCCCAGGGCGGCTCGGTGCAGGTACGGATGAAAACCCCCAAACGCAAGGTTCTCCAGGAAATGCTGCTTCAGTTAAATGATCCGCCGAAAGGAGTTAGCCTTAACAATATGCGGGTTATACCGCAAGGATTGGAATTTAACCTCAAAGTTGATAAAGATGCCATGCCCGTCGGTTTCGAAGATAACCTGATCGTCGAGGCTTTTAGAGAATATTTGCCAACGCAGAAAAATGGCAAACCCGCAACCATGAAACGACGGGATTCGATGGGGGTCTTTCCTGCGATACCAATTAAAATTGTGCAGTGATATAAAATCCATGTTCATTTCGCAGCAGTGGCACCGGGAGTGAGATAAAGCTGCGAGATTCTGTAAGTTCTGATTCTGTCAATACTAAGAAGCCGCTGTCAACTTCCTGACAACCATTCCTTAAACTGGGCGATCCAGGACTTGAACCTGCGATTTCCTGCTTGTAAGATACGATTTCCACTTATTCAGGCTTTCTACTCAATGCTTCCCGATAAAACCGCGCCAACCGTCTAATCATTTGCCCCGCCAGAAAATGCTTATGCAGATACTGCTGAGAACTCTTGCCTAACCGACGGGCATATTCGCGGTCACGACACAATTTCTCCAATGCCTCAACCAACGCCTTTTCATCCTGAAACGGCACCACCAACGCCGTCTTGCCGTCAATCACCAGATCTTTTCGCCGCCCCGCCACCGCCACCACCGCGTTGCCCACGCTCATTGACTCCAACAACTCCGGCCTCCATTTCCGCGCCGGCCAAGGCTGCACAAATATGTCCGCCTCCTGAAACGCCGCCTTATACGAATCGCTCACCGCCACCATCTTATCGATCGGCGGCACAAAATGCACCCGCGACTCAATCCCCAACTGCTTCGCCTGACGACGCAAATCCCGCTCCGCCGCACCTTCTCCCGACAGCAGCAAATGCACTTCCTGCCCCGCCTGCTCCAGCAGCTTCACACTGTTCACCAGCCCCGTCAATCCCCGATCATACTCCAGATCACAGCAGCAAAAAATATTCGGCGACCGCCCCTCATCATTAAAACAGCACACGTCCTTACTCACATGCGTCCCAATCGGCAACAGCTTCACCCGTTCCGCCCGCTCTCGGACATCCGCATAACGCTCCCCATGCTGACCACCCCCCTCACCTTCACGCAGCCGCCGCGCCGTCGAACTGTCGCTGCAAAACACCCCCACACATCGCCGGTCGTCCAGCACCCCCGCCAAGCCCTCCGTCTCCAGCATCGACACCACATAAACAATCCCCAGCCGCTCACTCAACGCCTGCGCCAGCAACGCCTGCTTCTCACTGATCGCATGAATCAACGTCGGCCTAACCTTCTCCAACGCCTCCGCCAGCCGCTCCACCCGCAATCTCGGACGCAGCCGATCCACAAAACTCCACGTTGGCGCCGTCACCGTTATCCGCCGTGACGTCACATCATATTTCTGAATCACCTGCTGATAACTGCGACTTTCCGTTATAATCCGCACCGGCGGACTCGGAACATGACGCAGCAACACACTGCTTTCCAGACACAGCAAAGACAAATCACTCACTTCATCTATCAGACCCACTCCCAGCCGCCGCAGCACCGGACCATAACTATGCAACGCCGAATCATCCGCCAGCAGCACCACCCGCAATTCCGCCCCCTCGGCCACAACCGCCGTATCCTGCACCCCATCACCGTTAATGTTTACCTTGACGCTGTCCATTATCTCTCAACCAGCATTTTCTCATTCCAGACCAGATTCCGCCCCCGATCATAACCTTTTCCTCCCCTCCACACAACCTCAAAACCACCTGAAAAGACACCGTCACCGCAGCAACATTCAGCTACGACGCCCTCGTTCGGGTGGCAACGCCAAGTACTCTCGCCGCTGGACCTCTCCCGTACCGCCGGCTTCCAGCCGGCATCTTATCACCCTCCACCAATTTTAATCCCTCGGCCCACAGATGGCTATGAGCCCTCAATCCACCCCCGTGTCATTACGCCGAGGCCCCAAGGCCGACGCGGAAATCTCTACCAAAATAACAAACATTTACCCACCGCACCGACTTGTCATGCCCAACCTGACCTGCCGCGACGGGCGCGAGCACAGCGGGTCGGGCATCCAGATTTCCTTCATCCTTCTGAATTCTAACTTCTGACCTCTGACTTCTGACCTCTTTCTTCAGGCTTCAGGCTTCAGGCTTCAAGCTTCAAGCTTCAGGCTTCAGGCTTTCTTCAATTTTCCCCCTACTATTTTCTTCTAGTCCCTGAACCCTGAACCCTATACCCTGATTTTCCCCTTGACACCCCCCTCCACATCTATTATAATTCACTTTAGTCAATTTTCCTTTTCCAGGAGAAGAAAAAATGTTTTTCGACCGGTTTTTGCCTTCTTCCTCCAAAAATAGGCCAAAAACCACTTAAATTCGGGAGGGCCCCATGCCTAAATCCAACATCCACCATCACTTACCGTTAATTTCCCTGTGCGAACTAAACCCCAACATTCAGCCCTGCGTGGCCACGCGGGGTTCCTGTACCGCTGGCATCCTGCCGGCATCTTCTCTTAGGCGGAGGTGTACCGCTGGCATCCTGCCGGCATCTTCTCTT
>JAFGSR010000065.1 GCA_016934515.1 Sedimentisphaerales bacterium | reverse complement strand
GTAAGACAAATAAAAAAGAAAAGAGAAGAAAGCCTGAAGCTTGAAGGATAAAGCCTGAAGGTAAGACAAATAAAAAAGAAAAGAGAAAAAAGCCTGAAGCTTGAAGCCTGAAGGATAAAGAGTAAGAGTTTTATGAAGCGGAATCATGCTTAAGCTACGCGTAAGCATGCCACCCGATTTTTGTCGGTTGTGGGAATTGAAGAATTTTTTAACGCCGGTCTCGTCCATATAGCCGTTGTATTGAGCCAGGATCTGGCTGCTGTTAGAGTAAACATAGGTTTAAAAAGTACTATGGTCTAGTTGAAATGGCGGGCACGGCCCGCCCTACGCGGATTTAATATTACCGGCAGGCGGGGCGGGCGGTCAACGATATAATGGCGGGTGACAGAGCCGGCTTTATATACGCGGTTGCCGGAGGGGTTGTATTTGAAAAGCAGATTTTTCAACAGCCACGCTGTCCCCACATTTTCCGGGGGTCGAGGGTGGGCTTGCTAGGCCTATTCAGGGCGGTTATGATTGGATATGATTTTGGCGAGAGCGAGTTTTTTCTGTGAACGGTTACTAAAGTTTGTTATTCTGTCATAAAAGGCTCCTGACCCCTTTTTTCGGTGTGAGGCGAGGTGTAAAAATGCAATTAAGGAAAGGTGAAATCGTAATGAAACGTGTGAGGTTATTAACAATTGTACTGGCGGGGACGTTGCTTGTTGCGGGGTGGTTGGGTCTGAGCAGGTGCGGCTTTGCCGAGGAAACCCCAGCGACCGAAACTTCGGCGAAGCCTTTTGATTTCGAGGAGGCCTCGCGCGACGTTCCCAAGCCCCGGGAGATATGGCCTTTGGTAGCTAAAGACGTTATCGAGCCGCAATTCGAAATAATCAAAGATGAAATCGTAACCAGCGACAGCGATCCGTCCAAAAAACTGCGTCAAGTAACCGCACATTTTTTCAGTCAGGAACTGGCGGGGAAAAAATGGGGTCATAACTGTGTAATTTTCATGCCCGCCGACGAAAAAATAAACGCCGATGAAAAACGCAAAGGGAAAGTGGTGATCGTCGGTTCACCTGCCAAACGTTATTTTGATGTTCACGTGACCAAATACGGCGAACCCATCACCACCCGGACGGGCTATCCGACGATGGTGCTGTCCAACCCCGGCACATATCCCGACGGGGGCAGCATCGAAAGCGATATCAGAATCCTGAACAAAATACGAGAACAGACAGGCCAAAACTATTACAACATGAACTGCCAGTTAGCGGTCGTTTATATCCAGGCAATGAACGTGTTCCAAAAATTTCTGCAACTGGATAATCTTCATGCGGTTATCGGGGGCCACTCCAAACGAGGCCGCAGTGCCACGGTTGCCGCTGCTATCGATTCGCGTGTTGCGTCGGTTATCATTATGGGTAACGAAGGGGTATATTCCAAAGATTCCGTGCCGTGGCATCTGTCGTTCCATTACGATTTTTTTCAGGAACAGGTAAACGTGCCGGTATTCTATCTGGGAGCCACCAACGAAGGCGGCTACAAAATGTTCAACGTAAACATTATGCAGCAGCGGCTGAAAAAACCGATGACTATTGAAATGATTCCCAACTATCGGCATCACAACTTCAGCGAAATACAGTATATGGATTTTTTGATGTGGGTTTCGCATACCTTCGACCAAAGGCCGATCACTAAAATCAGCGAAGTAACCTGCGAAAAACAAGAAAAAAGAATTATGCTACGAGCCAAAATTCAAAGCGAAGCCAAGATCCAGGTAGTAAAGGCATGGTACGTTTACAGCGATGATCTGCCGTGGCGGGACCTGATGTGGTATGATCTGGTTATGTACAAATCGGGCGATTACTACGAAATCCCGATATATGGCAAAATCCCGGACGCATTTATGGTCGAGGTAGGTGATATTGCCCTGGGGATACCAGGTTACGTTTCCAGCCTTCCGCAAAAGCTAACGGACACTCCGGTAGTAGAACGAAAATCCACCGGCATGCCCCGGCTGTGGACGCCGAACAGGTAAGGCTGTTGCTATGTGATATGAACAGTAGGCTGCTTATGGGGAATAGTATGGCAAAGCGAATTAATTATTCCCGGGGGAAACGGTCTGGAAGGAGATGGGGGGATGTGGTAAAACAGTATTATGGGTGCAGATAAGGAGGCTTGGATTGGGTGGCGTAAATGATTGGGGGGTGGATGTTATGGCCGGTTTCAGGAAGAAAGCTTGGGTTGGTTGGGGTGTTGGCGGAGGTTTTTGCAGATGGATATGTTAGTTGAAAAGGGGAAGCGGGGGAATAAGCAAACGAGTTGTGAAATTTCTCGTCGAGAATTTTTTTGGCGGACGGCGGGTATGTCGGCGGGGGTGTTTTTGTCGGGGTCGGAGTTGATTTGGGCGCGTGGATATGCCAAAGTATTTAACTGGAAAAAATACACGGGTTCCGAAGGTGCGGTGGTTAAGGGGGCGGTTCGAGGTCGGGTGGTTTCCGGTGGTAAAGGGGTCGAGGGGGTGCGCTGTTCGGACGGGTATAAGGTGGTGGTGACCGATCAGGACGGCTGGTTCAGCATTGATGCTATTGATTCGAGCGGGGGATTTGTTTTTGTGGTAACGCCGCGGGGTTACTGGACGGATCGTTTTTATGTAACCAGTGCGGAAGCAGTTAAGCGGGAGGTGGAATTTGAGCTTGAGCCGATGGATTTGGGTGACAAATATACGGCGGTTTACCTGCCGGATGTACATCTGGGGTCGGGTGAGCAGGAGAATACCCGTAAGCGATTTGGTGCGACGCTGGATGAGTTGAACGGTATGGCGGAGCGTCCGGCGTTGGCAATTGGGGGCGGCGATATTTGTTTAGTGAGTAATGTGGGTGCTGAATATGTGGAGATGATGTCGCGTTTGCAGATGCCGGTTCGTAACGGACTGGGCAATCATGAGCTGTTGGTTGGGCAGGCCGACCCGCGGGGGAATTTTAATAATCTGTTTGGTCCGAGTTATCATTCGTTCGATTACGGGCAGGTGCATTATGTAATGATGGACGGCTGTCTGTATGTTCCACATCGTCGAGGTCATGATATTGAGGGGTGGGTAAGTCCGACGGAGTTGGCCTGGTTGGAAAATGACCTGCGACTGGTACCGAAGGACATGCCTACGGTGGTGGCGATTCATATTCCACTGATGAGTACATTTCCTGCGCGATATGGAATGTCCGCGGAAGACGCGGCGCTGGCGGTGATTCGAGATTGCTGCAGAGACGAGGTAATCGGCGTATTGAAGAAGTATAATGTGCCGTTGGTTTTGCAGGGACATGCCCATGAGAACGAGCGGATTTTTTTGGGTTCGATAGAATTTGTGGAGTCGATTTCGGTTTGCGGTTCGTGGTGGCAAGCTCGGAAAGGCCGGGAGAATGGAGTTAGCGGTGAGCCGCGAGGTTATCGTTTGCTGGAAGTCAACGGTACTCGAATAGTGCATCGATATGTGTCGTCGGCGGAATCGCGGGTGGAGGAGCCGGGCGAGTTTGTAAACCTGCGGGACGGTAAACTGGTCAGCGGTAAGGAACTGGTAGTGAATTTTTTCGATGCGAGCAATGAGGCCGAAGTGTCCGGTCGGGTAGGTGGCGGTTCGTGGGTGGCCTGGGAGCCGGCGCGAACGGGGAGCTATAAACTGAAGGCTCATCACTGGAAATCACCGGATGGATTTCTGGGTTCCGGCGGACCGGAGGTTGAAGTGCGTTGCCGGGACCGGGGCCGGGGGGAGGAGCAATTGGTTGGCCGGTTGCAGCTGGGGTGATAAAGGGGTGGAAGCGAGAGGGGGGATGTGCTATAATGAGGGGGTGAGGGCAGGGAAGGAGCCTTGGGTCAGATGACGTAAATGATTGGGGAAACGGATGTTAGGACCGGTTTTGGGAAGAAAACTCGGGCTGATTGGGGTGCTGTGGTCGTTTTTTGCGTTGGCGGCGGTGATGGATTCGGCGTCGTGGGCGGCAGAAGCGGTTGAGACGGGGGTACGTCTGGAGCAAGGGGGGTTGGAACCGGATGGTTCGGAGCAAGGGGGTTTGGAGCCGAATTGTTTGGAGCCGGTTTGTTTGGAGGTGTTGGGGGTGCGGGGGTTGGCGAGTGCGGAAGGTGAGTTGGCGGGCAGTTCGGTGCGGGTGGGATTAATAGAGTTGTGTAAGCCGGCGGCGGCAGGTGCGGATTATGCTTTTGTGCCGAATTTTGGACATGAGTCGTTGAGAAATGCGAAGTTGGTGGGGATGTATCATTATAATCGGGAGTTTCAGGTTTCGGCGCACGCGAGCATGATTGCGGGGGTGCTGGTGGGAGATGATCCGAACGCGGCGTTAGGTGACGAGGGGCGGGGGATTTATCGGGGAGTGGTACCGGGTGCGGAGCTGTCGGTTTATGAAACGAACTGGTTTATTTATAATAAGGTGCTGTCGCCGTCGGCGGGTGCGGTGGAAGCGGATGTTTTGAGTATCAGTTGGGGGACCGACGCCAATGATGCGATAACGAACTGGTGGCAGCGGGGGATCGATGTGTTGCCGGAACGGGACGGGTGCGTGGTGGTGGCTGGTTGCGGGAATGGTGAGGGTGAGTTCAGCGCGGTGAGCAAGCCGTCGCAGGGTTACAATGTTATCAGTGTGGGGACGGCGCGGAGTCTGGGAGAGTATCCGGATTGTCTGCGTTATGTGGGTCCGCCGCTGCCGGATTACAGCAGTTGCGGACCGACGGAGGACGGCAGGGCGAAGCCGGACGTGTTGGCGGGTGGATTGCTGCTGGGGCCGAGTGTGGCCGATGGGGAAAGTTATTGTCGGGCGAAAACGGATGTGGGTTACAGCAGTTTTGCCGGTCCTCAGGTGGCGGGTATAGCGGCGTTGTTGATGGATGCGGCGCGGAAGCAAAGTGTGGAGTCCGGCGATAATCCATTGCTGATTAAGGCGTTGATTTTGAACGGGGCGAACAAGCTGGAGAGTTGGCACAAGGGTACGATCGATCCGGAGGACGATCATGAGGTGCCGCTGGATTATCGTCAGGGAGCGGGTCTGGCGGATGCGGAGAACTCTTATGAGGTGCTGATGGCGGGGCGGTATCGAGAGGCCGAGCCGATTAATTTGTATTCGATATTTGATCCGAACGCGGTTTTTGATGCGGGTCAGAGTAACCGGGGCTGGGATGTTGGGGAGTTGGTAGCGGAGCCGAACGTTGGGGAAGTTGAGCCGGCGGAGGTTTATTATTTGAACAGCAGGATTAAGGCGGGGGAGTTTTTTAAGGCGACGTTGTGTTGGTACCTGGGGTATCAGCAGCGGGGAGTGTATGAGGCGAAGGAACTGGTTAATTTGCAGTTGGAGTTGTGGGAGATGGACGAGCAGGGGCGGCTGAAGGAGCGGGTGGATTATTCGGCGAGCGAGGTGGATAATCTGCAGCACATTTTTTACGAGGTGAAGCGGGATTTTCGGGGGGCGCTGGTGGTGAAGGGGCAGACGGAGCAGTTGGCGGCGGCGGACGGGGTGGAGTTTGCGTTGGTGTTTAGTGACGGGGACGGCAACTGGGGCGGGGATCAGTTGACGAGCGATCTGAACGGGGACGGGATAGTTGACATTGATGATTTGCTGCAGTTTATCCGGATGCTGCGAAAGTTCAAGGATTTTCCGGATTTGGCGGAGGTGGCGCGGGATCGGAGTTATTTGCGTGAGGACCTGAACGGTGACGGGACGGTTGACGGGCAGGACTTTGAGGTGTTTTCGCGTCAGTGGCAGATGAAATCGGCGTGGTATCGGGGCGGATGAGACGAAAGTGGTTGGGGGACAATTATCTTGCGAAATGGGTGGCGGTCCGTACAATGATTGACAGTTGAGAAGTCTAAATTATCTGAAAGTTTCGCAAGTAAATGTGCAATGCCCAGTCAGAAAGGAATGGTAGTTATGTCTGATAGGAAATTTCGCAGCGGATTAATGGTGGTGCTGGCGGCGGGATTGGTGTTTTTGGGATTATCGTGTTCGTCGGATCCGGCGGGGAAAAAATCGGCGGGAGAAAAAGAGGGTGGTTCAGCGACGAGTGGGGAAAAAGCAGCGGTGAAAGTTGACGGATCGAAGGAATTGGTGGCAGAGGAGCCGATTCAGGAGAGTAAGGAAGAGCGTGACGAGCGGATGGCGTGGTGGAGGGAGGGGCGTTTTGGGATGTTTGTGCATTGGGGGCTTTACTCGATTCCGGCAGGTCAGTGGGGAGAGCAAAAGTGGACCAAAGGCGGGGTGGAGTGGATTCAGAAATATGCTGAGGTGCCGGCGGCGGAATATGCGTTGCGTTTGACACCGCAATTTAAGCCGAAGGAGGGATTTGCCCGCGAGTGGGCCCGGTTAGCGAAGGAAGCCGGCTGTAAATATGTAGTTTTTACGAGTAAGCACCATGAGGGATTTGCGTTGCACGACAGTGCTGTCAGTGATTTTGACGCGAAAGATGTTACCGGGCGTGATTTGTTTAAGGAAATTACCGAGGCCCTGCGAGAGGAGGGTCTGAAAGTGGGAGTTTATCATTCGGTGATTGATTGGCACCACCCGGATTCCTACGCCGGTTTTGGTTTGCCGACGATAAAAGGAACGACGAACGAAGGTCGCGACAATGCTAAATATGTGGATTATCTGCATAAGCAGGCGAAGGAGTTGGTGAGCGGCTATGGTCCGATCGATATTCTCTGGTGGGATTACAGTTCCGAGCAGTGCCAGGGAGAAGCCTGGCGGGCGAAGGAACTGATGGCGATGGTGCGACGAAATCAGCCGCAGGTTATTATGAACAACCGGCTCTTTCGCAGTGCCGAGGCGGGATGGCCCAAAGACTGGTCGAAGGGCTTTACGATTGAACCGGAATATGGTGATTTTTGCACGCCCGAACAGCACATTCCGCCGACCGGTATAAGCGGGGTGGATTGGGAAACCTGCATGACGATGAACACGACGTGGGGCTATTCGCAGTTTGATCAGAATTGGAAATCGAGCCAGACGCTCATTCGCAATCTGATCGACGCGGCCAGCAAGGGTGGCAATTATTTGCTTAATATCGGTCCCAAGGCGGACGGCTCGGTTCCACCGGAAAGCATCGAGCGGATGGGTGCGATTGGTAAATGGATGGAGACCAACAAAGAAGCGATTTACGCGACGAGTGCCAATCCTTTTGCTAAATCGCCGGGGTGGGGTCGCTGCACGCAAAAGGCGTTGTCGGAAAATAAAACCCGGCTTTATTTGCATGTTTTTGACTGGCCCGGAAACGGCAGGCTGGACATTGAGGGTTTGGCTAACAAGCCGATCAAGGCGTTTTTGCTGGCAGATCCGCAACAAAAAGCATTGGACATTGCAAAGCAGGGGCATTGGATAGCTATTGGTGTTCCAGAAGCTATGCCGGATGAGAATGCAACGGTGGTGGTGCTGGACATCGAGGGCAAGCCGGAGGTGCTGGAAATTAATCCTTATGCCAACGAAACCGAGGAAGAACAAGCGGCGCGAATGGCTTGGTGGCACGAGGCACGTTTTGGGATGTTCATTCATTGGGGGGTTTATTCGGTGCCGGCGGGGACGTATAAGGGCAAACAGATCGGCAGCATTGGCGAGTGGATTATGCGGAATGCGAAAATTCCGGTGTCGGAATACCGGGCATTTGCGAAAGAATTTAATCCGGTTAAGTATGATCCCGACGCCTGGGTGCGTTTGGCGAAGGAAGCGGGGATGAAATATATTGTTATTACTTCCAAGCACCACGACGGTTTTGCTCTGTTCGATTCGAAGGTGACGGACTGGGATATAGTGGATGCGACGCCATACGGCAAGGATTTGTTGCGGCCATTGGAAGCGGCGTGTAAGAAGTACGGGATCAAGCTGGGCTTTTATTACTCGCAGGCTCAGGACTGGACACATCCCGGCGGAGCCAAGGCGGGTTTGAAAGAGGGAGAGGGTTGGGATGAGGCGCACAAGGGTGATTTTGATGAATACCTCAAAACTATTGCCTATCCGCAAGTGGAAGAAATTCTATCCGGTTATGATATTAACGTGCTGTGGTGGGATACGCCGTACTGGATGACCAAAGACCGTGCGGAGTTGCTGTTGCAGTTGACGTCACTGCGGCCGGGTTTGATTGTCAACAACCGTTTGGGCGGCGGTTATAAAGGCGACACGGATACGCCCGAACAGCATATTCCCGCTACCGGCATCCCCGGACGTAACTGGGAGACGTGCATGACGATGAACCACACGTGGGGATTCAAGTCTTATGATCACGACTGGAAATCCACGGAAACCCTTATTCGTTACCTGGCGGATATAGCGAGTAAAGGGGGCAATTTTCTGTTGAACGTTGGTCCGACGTCGGAAGGTGAGATTCCGCAGCCCAGCGTGGAGCGTTTGCAGGCGGTGGGTAAATGGATGGCAGTTAACGGCGACAGTATTTACGGAACCAGCGCCAGTCCCTTTGAGAACCTCACCTGGGGCCGGTGCACGCAGAAACCGCTGCCGGGGGGTGGAACTGGTCTTTATCTGCATGTTTTCGGTTGGCCTGAGGATGGCAAGTTGGAGGTGCCCGGTCTGGACAACGAGGTGGCGAAGGCTTATTTGTTGGCGGACGAGTCCAAAAAATCGCTTGAGGTTAACAGAATGGCGGGAGTTCAAATTGTTGAATTGCCGGAATCGGCGCCGGATAAGATTAACTCCGTTGTAGTTCTCGAGATTGAGGGCAAACCGGTGGTTATCAAGCCGCCGCAATTTAAGGCATCGGCGGAAATTTTTATTGATGATATGACGGTTGAAATATCGACCAGCCAGGATAATGTTAATATCCGTTATACGCTGGACGGCAGCGTACCGACGAATGAATCGCCGGTTTATTCAAAACCTATCAGTTTGAGTAAGACAACTACAATAACGGCGCAGGTATTTCGGGAAGGTAAAGCAATGAGCAGTCCGGCGAAAAAAACTTTTACTAAGGAGGAGCCACGTCCCGCAGCTAATCCGGAGCGTATTACCGAAGGTGTGGCGTATAAATATTACGAAGGCAACTGGCAGAAAGTGCCGGATTTTGGCAGTCTTAGTCCGGAAGCTTCCGGTACGGCGGCTACCCTGGATACTTCCAAGGGATTGCGTAAGGAATATTTCGGGTTGCTATTTGAGGGGTATGTAAAGGTGCCGGCGAAGGGATTATATACTTTTTATACCGAAACGGACGACGGCAGCAAGCTCTATATCGGTGATAAGCTGGTGGTGGACAATGATGGTTTGCATGGCAACGATGAGCGGTCCGGTCTGATCGTTCTGGAGAAAGGTCTGCATCCATTTACTGTGGCATTTTTTCAGGGTAGCGGTGATATTAATCTGAAAGTCAGCTATTCCGGAGCGGGGCTGGAAAAACAGGTGATTCCCGCATCGGTGCTTTTTCATCAGGCGCCGGCAGAATCGGTATATATGAAAGAGACTGCTGAGCAGCGTGATGCGCGGATGGCCTGGTGGCGGCAGGGGCGGTTTGGGATGTTTATTCACTGGGGGCTGTACGCGATACCGGCGGGGCAGTGGCAGGGCAAGGATGTTCCCGGGATAGGTGAGTGGATTATGCATAGTGGGCAGATACCGGTGGAAGAATATGAACCGTTTGCGGGGCAGTTTAATCCGGTGAAGTTTGACGCGAAGGAGTGGGTGAGTATTGCCAAGAATGCCGGGATGAAATACATCGTGATTACGTCCAAGCACCATGACGGTTTTTGTCTGTTTGATTCGAAGCTGACGGATTACGATGTGATGGATGCGACGCCGTTCAAGCGGGACATTATGAAGGAGTTGTCGGATGAGTGTCAGCGACAGGGGTTGCGGATGTGTTGGTATCACTCGATCATGGATTGGCATCATCCGGACTATTTGCCGCGTCGGCCCTGGGAGAAGCGTTCGGCGGAGGGGGCGGATTATGAGCAGTATGTGAATAAGTATCTCAAGGAGCAGATCAAGGAGTTGTTAACGAATTACGGGCCGATCGGGATAATGTGGTTTGACGGAGAATGGGAGAAGACCTGGGATCATGAGCATGGGTTGGAGCTTTATGATTATGTGAGGTCGCTGCAGAAAGATGTTTTGGTGAATAACCGGGTGGACAAGGGTCGCCAGGGTATGGAGGGGCTGACGAAAGAGGGGGGGTATGCCGGGGACTTTGGTACGCCGGAGCAGGAGATTCCAGCGACGGGTCTTACGGGGGTGGACTGGGAATCGTGCATGACGATGAACGATACGTGGGGATTTAAGAAAAACGATCACAACTGGAAGAGCAGCGAGACATTGATTCGGATGCTGGCGGATACGGCGAGCAAGGGTGGTAATTTTCTGCTGAATGTGGGTCCGACAGCCGAGGGGCTGATCCCGGCAGAGAGTGTTGAGCGGCTGGCGAAGATAGGCGAGTGGTTGAAAGTGAACAGCGAGAGTATTTATGGTACGAAGGCGAGTCCGTTTAAGGAATTGGGTTGGGGGCGATGCACGAGCGGGGCGGGCAAGTTGTATTTGCATGTTTTCGAGTGGCCGACGGATGGGAAGTTGAAGGCGCCGGCCTTGGTGAATAAGGTGAAAAAGGCATATCTGTTGGCGGATAAGGGTCAGGAGTTGGCAGTTACGCAGGTTGAAAGCGAGATGGTGATTTCGGTACCGACCGAGGCGCCGGACAAGGTTGATACGGTGGTGGTGATGGAGATTGAGGGGGAGCCACAAGTTAATTGAAAACCGGTCCTGAAAAAGGAGTAAGCGTTCCCGATTTAGATTGACTATGAATTTAATGACGAATGACGAAGCCAGAATGACGAATCAATGACGAATGACGAATGGGGGTGAAGGATCGGATATGGAAATCCGAACCAAATACTAATTTTCGATCAGATACTGAACTCGACTTGACCGTGGGGGGGCGGATTGAATTGGGCTGATTTTTTATCTTGCTTTAGGTAGGGGGAATTCCTACAATAATGGTTTGAATTCTCTGCAGAAGATGTCTAAGTTATTGTTAAAATGGAACTTACAGCGACAAAATCAACTTTATGCGGCCGGGTGGCGATACCCGGATCGAAGTCTCATACGATTCGAGCGGTAACTTTAGCGGCGCTGGCGGATGGTTGTAGTGAGATTATTTGTCCTTTGGACAGTGCCGATACGCGGGCGGCGGTGGGAGCTTATGGGCAACTGGGGGCGGAAATTGACACGTCCGAGAGCGGCTGCTGGCGAGTGAAGGGGACGGCTGGGGCGTTACGAGCGCCAGGTGGTATTGTGGATGTGGCCAATTCGGGGACGACGTTGCGGTTCGCGATGGGCAGTGCGGCGCTACTGGATAAGGGAGCGGTGGTTTTTACCGGCGATGAGCAGATTCGCAGCCGACCGGTGGGACCTTTGCTGGACAGTTTGAATGATTTGGGGGCGGATTGCTTCAGTACGCAGGGAAATGGAAAGGTGCCGGTGGTGGTGCGGGGCAGGTTGAGGGGCGGTGGAACTTCAATCGAGGCGGTGACGAGTCAGTATTTGAGTTCGCTGCTGGTGAATGTGCCGCTAGCCCGGAAGGATTCGGAGATTCGGGTAATTAAGTTGAATGAGCAGCCTTACGTGGAGATTACGCTGCGGTATCTGGATGAGCAGAATATTGCCTACGAGAATGATAATTTTAAGTGTTTTCGCGTTCGGGGCGGGCAGAGTTATCGGGGATTCAGCAAGCGGATTCCGGCGGATTTTTCGTCGGCGACGTTTTTCTTTTGTGCGGGAGCATTTTTGGAAGGGGAGTTGGTTCTGGAAGGACTGGACTTTGATGACTGCCAGGGGGATAAGGCGGTGGTGGATATTCTGCGCGAGATGGGAGCGGAGATTTCGATTAATGGTCAGGGTGTTACCGTTAGCCGAGGTGAGCTGCGGGGGATGGATATTGATATGAATGCGATACCGGATGCGCTGCCGGCGTTGGCGGTGGTGGGTTGTTTTGCCCAGGGTCAGACGCGTTTGTATAATGTGGCGCAGGCCCGGCTGAAAGAGACGGATCGGATTTCGGTAATGGCGGCGGAATTGCGTAAGCTGGGGGCGGATATTACGGAGCAGCCGGACGGCCTGACGATTCGGCCGGCGCAGTTGCGAGCGGCAAAATTGCACGGACACAGTGATCATCGGGTGGTGATGGCGTTGTCGATGGCGGCGATGGGGCTGAAGGGGACGAGCACGATTGATACAGCTGAAGCGGTGGGGGTGACGTTTCCGAATTATATTGAGTTGATGCAGGGTATCGGAGCCCGCTTTGTGATAGATAATCAATAAGGAGAATTATAGAATGATTGGATGTCATATTGGACGTAACTTTCAGGTTACTGTTTCAGGCGGGTCATACCAAGAGGGTTTAACTGCTATTATTCAGGGGCATGTGCCGGGAATGCATATAACTGAGCAGGAAATCTATGGTGATTTGCTTCTCAGAAAGCCCGGGGTGGATGAATTGTCAAGCCCCAGAAAAGAACCGGATCTGCCGATTATTTATACGGGCGTGAACGCAGCTGACACTATCGAAGGTGCAGGAAACAAAAATCACACTAACGGGACTCCGCTGGCAATTTTGATCCCTAACCTAGATCGACATTTTATCCATATTAAACAGTACCAGGACACAAATCGCACGCCTCGTCCCGGACATGCTTCTTATGCTTCATTCATGAAGTATGGCCCGGACGACGATGCTATTGGTGCGGGCATTTTCAGTGGCAGATATACTTCTACTATTGTCGCTGCGGGGTATGTTGCCAAAAAAATACTGAATAAATGTGGTATTGAGGTTTTCTCTTACATCAAGGAACTCGCTTCGGTTAGGTGTCCCGAAGTCGTAGATTATGCCCAGGCTTTGGAATATACCAATGCTTACAAGAAAATGCGTCATGATCATGATCCGTTCTATCAGGAAATCTACGTCAAGGGCCGAATTACCGAAGACATGAGGTTCCTGCAAAAAACAAAGATTATGGCTGAAATTGAAAACGAAATTAGTGACATTAGAAAGAAAGCGCCCAAATTTGTCCCAGGCGAAATTAAAGAAAAGTACGGAGTCCACCACATAGTTAATTGTCCTGACATCGAAGCTGCTCAGGCAATGACCGATGCCTGCAACAAGATTTCTGCAACAGGTGATTCGGCAGGAGGGATAGTTGAGGTAGTTGCAACAGGTGTCCCGGTAGGTCTCGGTGAACCCGTATTTAACAAACTTGATGCTGAACTGGGAAGAATGCTTGGTATCGGAGCCGTCAAGGGTGTCGAAATTGGTGCTGGTTTTGCAGTCAAAGATATGACTGGTTACGAAAACAATGACCAGATGCATTCTGAAGACGGCAAGGTTGTATTTGATTCCAACCATGCAGGCGGTATCACCGGTGGTCTTTCTACCGGCCAGGCAATTGTCGCAAGACTGGCTGTCAAGGGAACACCTACCATTGATAAGCCCCAACATACGATCGATAAATACACCAAAGAAAATAAAGAACTGGCTGCTATTACCAGACGCGACGCTACCATTGTTGCTCGTATTTGGCCCATTGCGGAAAATTACACGGCTATGGTCTTACTTGACCACCTGATGGCATATTATGGGTACGAACAAATGAAAAAACTAATACAACAAGGCTGATCAAACATTTATCGAGTGTTACCAGTTTTCTCTTTGTCATAAAATAGGGCCGATGTAAACATCAGCCCTATTTTTATGCCTGTGTTTTATGCGAAGGTGGATCCGTGTCTAAAATTCTTAATTCTCTGTTCCCTGTGGCTATTCTTTTCGATTGTGGCTAGAACACCCTAAGAACTTCATGGTAAAATTGAATCTTCTCAAATCAATACCGACTAAGACTCTTCCCACCAGGATCTTTCAAAAACATGTAAGCCAGATCAGAAGTAGTATAGGCGGTGTTTTTGAGTTTTTTGGCGAACTCGTCAGGATCGAAGAAAACGGCAGGCTGCTCTTTGGAATAAGTCATCATCACGTCGATAGAAGGTCCGCCCCAGGGATCGCGGATGCTGATTCGGGTGGGCAGTTTGCTTTCGCGCAAAGCCCAGACTCGAATCCATTGAGAGCTGTATTCGTCTTCGACGTCGAAGACGACCAGGTCTTTGGAAATCTGAGCGTCGCCGTTAATCAGGGGAGTGGATTCGGTGAGTTTGCCGCTGGAGATGCCTTTGATGATGGAGGTGAGTGAGACTTCCTTGGCGTCGCCCAGGGCGTTAAGGATGTCATAAATCATCTGATCAGGGTAAGACTCGGAACGTTTATTCAGATCGAAGGTTTTTGTGAGTAACCCTTTGTTAGCAAAGATTACCTGTTCGCCGCAGCGGAGTCGGATTTTGCCGGCTTGGCCGATCCAGAGTTCGATTTGCTTGGGCTGGGCAAGGGGGGTGGGTCTGACGTAAATGGAAGCGTAGGCGAAGGACATGGATTTGAATTTTTCTGATACTTCAGCCCAGGAGGGAGTGCTGCTGCCGGCCATGAAGATCATGGCGAAGATGATGCAAGCCAGAGCGGTGCCGGCCATCAGCGACGGGCGAAGCAGGAGCCGATTCCAGAGCCAGTGACAGGATTGTCCGAAAGCATTGAAGAAACGGCGGCGATGTAGATAGGGGTGTTCGCGGAGATCGTGGCGGAAGTTTTGCAGGGATTGCTGCATTTGCTGTTCGAGTTGGGGTGAGGTTTCGGAGTCGAAGGATTGTTTGACGGCATCGACGGAATCGTGGGCAGGATTGTCTGGTTGGTTATTCTGTTTCATGACAGTTCTCCTTTGAAGATGAATTAGGGTTTCATAAAATTTGTGTGAAAAGGACAAAAACGCTAAAGGTTCAATTTTTGCATTATTTGGCGGAGGCGGGCGCGGGCTTTGGCGATGTGGGAGCGGGCGGTTACTTCGGAGCAGCCCAGGATGTTGGCGATTTCGCAGTAGTCGGAGTTGTTGACGGTGCGGAGCAGCAGAGCCCGGCCTTGGTTGGTGGGCAACTGGGCAACGGCGGTGCGGATGGTTTCGATGGTGCCGAGCATTTCCGGTACGGCGGCAGATCGATCGGGGAGCAGTCGGGCTTTCATGGAGTTGAGGTGGGCTTCGCGACGGTTGATTCGGGCACGCTTACGCAGGGCATCGTAAGAGCGACCGATGCAAATCCGGAGGATGTAGGCGTGAGGGTTGGGGTGATTGTCGATTTTGGCGAGCTTGGCCCAGATTTCGGCGAGAATTTCCTGGAAGACATCGGCGGCCTGGTCGGGGTCGCGGACGATGCGGGCGACGATGGCGGTCATCTTCTTCTCAATTGGTTCGATTAAATTTTGGTATAATTCTTCAGCGTTATGCATTTTGTCGGCCAATATTTAAAAAAACGGCATTTTGGTGCAATCTGCTATTATAACGAGGCTGGGCGGGAAAATGTGGAAAGGTTTCTGGGGAAAAAGTGGCGGGCGATGTTAAACACATATAAATTGGAAATTTGGGGCTTAATCAAGTATTATTGCGGAGATGAGCAGAGACAGATTGGTTTTAGGGACGCGGGGGAGCAGATTAGCACGGATTCAGAGTGAATTTGTGGCGGGTCGGCTCAGGCGGGGATTTCCGGATTTGGAAGTTGAGTTGCGGGTGATAAAGACCAAGGGGGATGAGATTCTGGATACGGCACTTTCGAAGATTGGCGATAAAGGGTTATTTACCAGAGAGATAGAGCGGCAGATGCTGGACGGCCAGATCGATCTGGCGGTGCACAGTTTGAAGGATTTGCCGACGGAACTGCCGGCGGGGCTGAAGTTGGCAGCTATAACCGCCCGGGAAGACCCGGCTGATGTGCTGGTCTGTAAGATTGGTAAGAACAGTAAGAACGGGTGTAAGTTGGCGGAATTGCCGGTTGGAGCCAGGGTTTTGAGCGGGTCGCTGCGGCGTAAGACGCAGGTGCTGCACCGGCGGGGCGATTTGGAGGTGGTGGATGTTCGGGGTAATATTGACACTCGGCTGCGTAAGTTGGATGAGGGTGATGCCGAGGCGATGTTGATGGCGGCGGCGGGATTGCGGCGAGCTGGGTTGGCGGAACGGATAACCGAGCGATTTGAGCCGAAGGATTTTCTGCCGGGCATCGGTCAGGGTGCGTTGGCGATTGAAATAAGAAGTGATGACGAAAAGACGGCTGGGTTGGCAGCGATTCTGGAAGATGCCGAGGCGCGCGCAACTACAACGGCTGAGCGCAGTATGCTGGCGAAGCTGGAAGGGGGGTGTCAGGTTCCGGTGGGGGGATTTGGTTGGATTGAAGGTGATGAGTTGTTTTTGAAAGGGATGGTGTCGGACCTGGCGGGCAGTAAACTGATAAAAGCGCAGAGCAGCATTAAGATGCAGAGCAGCGAAAAAGTGCAGAGCAGCCAGCCGGTGGATCGGGCGGCAGAGTTGGGAGTTGAGGTGGCGGAGAAATTGATCGCGATGGGTGGCGGAGAAATCCTCATGGAGATTTTGGCGAAGGGATAATTGCAGAGATAAAGATGAAACAAGAAAATGCAAAAACCAACGGCAAGGTGTTTCTGGTAGGGGCCGGTCCGGGTGATGTGGGTTTGATTACCGTTCGGGGGCGAGACCTATTGAGTCAGGCGGAAGTTGTGGTTTACGATTACCTGGCGTCCAGGCGATTGTTGGCGGTGGTGCCGGCGGGGGCGGAATTGATTTATGTGGGCAAGCAGGCTGGCCGGCACAGTCTGAGCCAGGATAAGATTAATCATTTGTTGGTTGATAAGGCGCTCCAGGGCAAGCGCGTGGTTAGGTTAAAGGGGGGCGATCCTTATGTATTTGGCCGGGGCGGTGAAGAAGCTCTGGAATTGGCCAAGGCGGGGATTGCATTTGAAGTGGTTCCGGGGGTAACAGCAGCGGTGGCGGCGGCGGCGTATGCGGGGATACCGGTAACGCATCGGGATTTGGCTTCGGATTTTGCGTTGATAACCGGTCATGAGGATGCTCAGCGAACCGGGGAAAGTCAGATAGATTGGCCAAGTCTGGGCAAGTGGAAAGGGACGCTGGCGTTTTATATGGGGGTTAAGAACCTGCGGTTAAATTGTGACAGGTTGATGGAGAACGGCATGAGTCCTGAGCGTTCGGCGGCGGTTATCGAGTGGGGGACGACTACCAGGCAACAAACGGTGATGGGTACTGTGGGGACTATCGCCGAGGTTGCCGAGGCGGCAGCGATTAAGGCGCCGGCGATTGTGTTAATCGGTGAAGTGGTAAAGTTGCGGGAGCAGTTGCAGTGGTTTGAAAAGCGGCCTCTTTTTGGCAAGCGTATTGTGGTAACGCGGGCGCGGGCTCAGGCGAGTGAGTTGGCCGAGCGTTTGGAGCAGTTGGGGGCGGAGGTGCTGGAGTGTCCGACGATACGAGTGGAGCAGCCCGATGATGTGGCGGCGCTGGAAAAAGCGGCGGCCCAGGTTGGGCAGTTCGACTGGTTGATTTTGACGAGCGTGAATGGAGTGGATGCATTTTTTGATGCTTTGCTGGTGGCGGGATTTGATGCCCGGCAGTTGGGCGGGGTAAAGGTGTGCACGATTGGCCCAGCTACGGCGGCGCGATTGCATGGCTATGGAGTTGTTGCGGATTTGCTGCCGGGGAGATTTGTAGCCGAATCGATTCTGGAGGCTTTTGCAGAGATGGAGCAGGTGAAGGGGAAGCGGATTTTGCTGGCGCGGGCGGACATTGCCCGGTCGGACCTGCCGGAGGGATTGCGTGAGTTGGGAGCGGAGGTGTCGGAAGTGACGGCGTACCGGACGGTGGCGGATGAATCGGGGCAAGAGGAGTTTCTGGAAGCCCTGGAAGCGGATAAGGTGGACTGGATTACTTTTACGAGCAGTTCGACGGTGCGTAACTTTTTGGGTATGATAGATTTAGGGAAGCTATCCGGGAAAAAATTCCGAGTCGGCAGTATTGGTCCAGTAACGTCGGCTATAATAAAGAAATCGGGATTGCGGTTGGATGTCGAAGCGGCGGAGTACACAATCGGTGGATTAGTGGAAGCGATAGTTAGCACGAGCAACGATTGAAATGAGTGGGCAGTGAATAAATGATAGGTATTTCAAAATTATATTGCGGGACGGTAGAGCCATCGGATGTTTTGCGTTATGGGCGTAAGGCGAAGGAATTGCCGAGTCATCTGCTGCAATTTTCCGAGGACAAAAAGCCGATTGTGGTTTGGAACACGACGCGGCGGTGCAATTTGAGGTGTGTGCATTGTTATTCGCAATCGGCGGATGTCGATTATGAAGGGGAATTAACCACGAAGGAAGGTTTGGAACTACTGGATGATCTGGGGCAGTTTGGGGTGCCGGTGGTTTTGTTCAGCGGCGGGGAGCCGTTGATGAGGCGGGATTTGCTGACGTTGATCCAGGCCGCAAAAGAACGCGGGATGCGGGCGGTGATTTCGACGAACGGCACGTTGATCGATCAGGAAAAAGCTGACCAGTTTGCCCGGATTGGGCTCAGTTACGTGGGGGTTAGTCTGGACGGGATGCGCCAGACCAACGATAAGTTTCGGGGTAAGGCCGGGGCGTTTGAAAAGGCGTTAGCGGGGATTCGGTGCTGCAAGAAAGCCGGGGTTAAGGTGGGGTTGCGTTTTACCATCAACAAGCGGAATGTGCAGGACATCGAAAGCATTTTTCAATTGCTGGTGGACGAGGACATCCCGCGGGTTTGTTTTTATCACCTGGTTTATGCCGGGCGGGGCAGCAAGTTGCGGGAGGAAGATTTGTCAGCGGCGGAAACTCGGCAGGTGGTGGATTTGATAATCGATAAGACCAGGGCGATGCACGATGCCGGTCTGAAAAAGGAAGTGCTGACGGTTGACAATCACGCGGATGGGCCTTATTTGTACCTGCGGATGCTGCGCGAGGGTAGCAGTCGGGCACAAGAGGTGATGGAGCTGTTGAAGATGAACGGGGGCAACAGCAGTGGCGTGGGCATCGGTTGTGTCAGTTGGGACGGCCAGGTGCATGCGGATCAATTCTGGCGGGATCGCAGTTTTGGCAATGTCAGGGAGAGGAAGTTTTCGGAAATCTGGATGGACACCGGCGACGAGTTGATGCGGAAGTTGAAGGATCGCAAGCCTTTTTTGCAAGGACGTTGTGCGGATTGTCGTTTTCTGGATGTTTGTAACGGCAATTTCCGGGTCCGGGCTGAAGCGGTCAGTGGCAATATTTGGGCTCCGGATGCGGCGTGTTATTTGACGGACGAAGAAATAAGCCCTATTGATTAGTGATAGCTTATGTTTGAATTACCAGTAAAAGAAATTGTGATTTTTGTAGCGGTGATACTGCTTTACCTGGGTGCGGCGGTGTTGGGGAGTCTTCAGCTTCGTCCGGGGGGCGACCGGTACAAGACGGTATTGACGCATTTGTTTGCGCTGGCGGTGGTGCTGGAAGCAGTGATGTTGATATTTCGAGCAATTTCCCTTGGGCGGGTGCCGTTAACGGGATTGTTTGAGTCGATGATTGTGTTGACGCTGGTGCTGGGGCTGATATACCTGGTGCTGGGGATGGTGATTCGTCAGGTATGGTTCAGCACAACCGTAGCCTGGATAATTCTGATATTAATTTTACTGACGGCAATTATCGCTAAACCGGCGGCTGAACCGCTGCCGATTGCGGCAAAACCCTGGGCGATTGTTCATGGAATGGCGATGATACTGGGGACGGCGATGATTCTGCTGGCGACGGTAAGTGCTTATGTTTATTTGCTGGGCTGTCGCCGATTAAAGCAGAAGAAGATTAGTCAGGTGTTGGGCAAGGTGCCCAGCATTGAGAAGCTGGAGTCGGTGAATCTGGTGAGTCTTAAATTTGCTTTTGTATTTATAACCATTGGATTGGCAAGCGGGATCGGCGGAGTCTGGATGGAACGAGAATCGCTGGGCGGTTCTTTTGGGGGTTGGCTGATCGATTCCAAGATTATCGCAGTGGGGATTACGTGGCTGCTTTTGGGGCTGATATTGTTGGCCTGGCGTTTGCGGATTATCAAGGGCAGGCGTAAGGCCCAGACGACGATAGCGGCTTTTTTCTGGATTTTGTTCGCTTTTGTCGGTGCGGTATTGCTGTGTAATACCAAGCATGATTTTTCCTCGGCGAATTTGAGGTTGCATATCCAGTCGGGCGAATCGAATCCGTCGAGTGAATTGAGCCCGTCGAATCAAGCGGTTCCATCGGAAGAATCGAATACGTTGAATCAAGCGGTTCCAGCGGGGCAGCCGGAATCATCAAGAGAATCGAATCCATGAAAATCGCGGTAGTAGGATTGAATCACAAGACAGCTTCGGTGGATATCCGAGAGCAGTTGGCATTTTCGGCTGAGCAAGCTGTTAAGGTGCTGGGGCTGCTTAAGGCGAAATATCCGGGCACCGGTTTTGTATTGCTGTCCACGTGCAATCGTACCGAACTCTATTACGCCGGCGGTGAACAGGATGATTCTTTGCTGCAAAGCCGGGGCGGTTCTTCAACCGATAGCCGGAATTGTCCGACGCATCAGGAGATGGTGGAGTTTTTGAGTGATTATTGTTCGGTGCCGATGACGACTTTGCAGGAAAATTTTTACATTTATCACGATGCCGAGGCGGTAGAGCACCTGCTCAGCGTGGCAGCCAGTCTGGACAGTCTGGTGATTGGTGAAGCTCAGATTTTGGCCCAGGTGAAGGAAAGTTACGCACTGGCGTCAGGAGCACGGGCAACGAATAAGGTGATAAACCGTTTGTTTCACTGTGCTTTCGCGACGAGTAAGGAAGTTTACAGTTTGACTTCGATAGCTCAGCGGCGGGTGAGTGTTGCGGGAGTGGCGATTGAGCTGGCCGGGCAGTTGTTCGAGAATATTCGTAAGGCGAAGATTGCAGTTATTGGTGCGGGGGAAATGGGAGAACTGCTGGTTCGGCATCTGCTGGATGTGGGCGGCGAAAATATTACGGTTTTTAACCGGACGTTAAAGCGGGCCGAGTCGATGGCCCGGAAATATGCAATAGCCTGGGGGGATTGGCAGGCGTTGTCGGATTATTTTTTGGAGGCTGATATTGTGATTGCAGCAGCTTTGGCAGAGGAGCATTTGTTCGATAAAAGCTGCTTGTCCGGGCGTAGTGGAGGGGCGTTGCTGATAATCGATATTGCGGTGCCGCGTAACTTTGATGCCTCGGTGAATGAGCTGGAAGAGGTTTTTCTCTACAGTGTGGATGACCTGGAGCAGGTGGCGCAAAAGAATCTGGCGATCCGACAGGAGGATGTTGGGCGGGCGCGGGAGATTATCGCTGATAATGTTAAAAGTTTTATGGATTGGTTTGGCGTGAAGGATATTGGGCCGTTGATTGGGCGTCTCCGCGATAAATTTCAGCAATTTGGCCAGGCGGAATTGTTGTGTTTTCTGGCTGGGGAAAATAATATGGAGCCGGGCCAAAGGCAAAAAATGGAAGCGGCGGTAAATCGTATTACAAATAGGATGCTGCATCGACTGATTAACGCTTTGTACACAATCGCGCAAAACGACGGTGCCGATGAGGCGCGTTACTTGATCGAGAGTATTATTCAGGATCAGCAGCAGCCGGATAACCAGGAGTGTCAACATGGCCAATGATGTCCCCGGAGTGCAAACCCAGGCAGCAGGTGGGCGGTTAAGCTTTCGACGAATTTTGTTGTGGGTGATACTGGCATTTTTTCTGGCGTTGATGGCGCTATCGATCCGGGGAGCTTTTATTGGTTCGGGCAGGGCCGGGGAATTATTTAATTCTGCATTGCTGGTGGTTTTCTGGGTTTTATTTCTGGGACTTTTTATTGTCGGCCTGTTGGTCTATAGGAGTTTGATCCACAAATCCGGATTGCTGATGATGCATCTGGGCTGTGTGTTTGTGCTGGTGGGAGCGATGTGGAGTTCCCAAAAGGGCCATGTTCTGCAAAAGAAATTGCTGGGCATTGATAAAATTCCGCAGGGTTATATGGCTATCCAGGAGGGAACCCTGAACAATCGAGTCGAAGCTAAGGGGACCGGTGAAGCATTGGGAGATTTACCTTTTTATATTTATCTGGATGACTTTTGGATGGAGTATTATTGGTGTCCGGGAACGCTGCAGGTCCGGGACGGTAAAGGGCAAAGATGGGAAATACCCGCGGAGGTGGGACAAACACTTGAGTTACCTGAGCCGCTTCGATTAATCAGGGTTTTGCGTACTCTGACAAATCTCAAAGTAACCGACCGCGTAACCGATCGGCCCTGGGATGAGGTGAATCCGGCCCTGGATATTGAAATCGAATGGGCCGACGGCACCCGGAAAAGAACTTATGTTTTGCCCAGTGGTATGCCTCATCCGACGAAGGTTGAAAATTACGAATTTAACTATGTACCCAACGAACACATCATGCCTAAAGATTATTTCAGCGACCTGATAGTTCTGGACTACCGGAATAATACTCAGTTCAGCAAGGTGATCGAAGTAAATAAGCCGCTGTACTACAAAGGGTACCATTTTTATCAATCTTCCTATGGCAGCGATATTCGCCAGACTTCCCACGGTTCTCAAAGAGTCTGGTACACGGTATTGCATGTGGTATCCGATTCCGGTTTGCAGTTAGTATTTGCCGGATACATTTTGCTCTGTGCCGGGGTGTTCTGGCATTGCTGGTTGAGGCACATTCCTTCTTATTTTATAAAACGGAACGAGAATCCCCAATTAAAATAGGTTAGAGACAGGATCAGCAGCTTTGGATTGTTACGAAAACCAATATGTTAGAGTGAAAAAATATGGAAATTAAAGCTACGGTTCAGGGCTATTTGATTTATGCCGCTATAGCTGCTCATCTGCTGGCCTTTGTGGTGAGCGTTGTGGGATTGAAAAAATCCGGTCGGGCAATTTACGCCGTCGGATTCACCCTGGTGGTAATTGCCTTTGGTTATCGCTGGCATCATGTCCAGCATGTCCCGCTGCAAAATCTGTTTGAAGTATTTTTGTGCATGGGTATGATTTTTCCGCTGAGCGTTTTCTGCCGCCGGGTACTCTGCGTGGGAGCAGAAGCGGCGGACATGATAATTGGCGTAATTGTACTTATTCCTGCCGGCTTTTTCTTTAGTGCCGAACCGCGGCAACTACCCCCGGCACTGCAAAGCTGGCTTTTTGCACCGCATGTGTTTGTTTATATGTTTTCCTATGTATTGATGGCCAAGGCCGCGGTTCAGGCGGCGGCCCAACTATTTACCCGTAACGGGAAACCGTCGGATTTTGAACTGGTAGCTTATGAACTGGGCACCTATCGCGTAATCTGTTTGGGTTTTCCCCTGCTAACGTTGGGATTAGTCCTGGGCAGCTATTGGGGCAAGTGGGCCTGGGGGGACTTTTGGGATTGGGATCCCAAGGAATTGTGGTCTTTGGTTTCCTGGCTGGGGTATCTGGGTTATTTGCATTTTCGCTATATGCACGGTAAAAAACACCCTAACGTCAACAGTGTCCTGGCAATCATAGCGATGGTAACGATAGTTATAACCTTATTGTGGGTTAATCTGGCGAAAATTTTTGCCGGATTGCACAGCTACGCTTCCTGAATCAGCTTTAGAGGACGGATTAATTGAGTGAATAAAAACATGATAAACATCCTGGGCTTGACCCGGCAGCAGTTGAAAGACTCACTTAGCGAACATGGCCATCCCAGCTACCGGGCCGATCAAATTCTGGAATGGATTTATCAGCGTCGGGTGTTGGATTTTGCCGAGATGAGTAATCTGTCGAAAACGCTGCGGGCGGAGCTGGGCGAAAATTTTACACTGGGCAGTTCAGTTGTTCAGGATGTTCAGCGGTGCCCGGACGAAACCACCAAGTTCCTGCTGCGGTGGCCTGATAATGCTCTAACGGAAACGGTGCTGATTCCCGATGTCAGCCGAAACACGGTTTGTGTTTCTTCGCAGGTCGGCTGTGCGGTGGGGTGTGCTTTTTGCGCTTCGGGGTTGGACGGTCTGAAAAGATCGCTCAGTGCCGCTGAGATTGTCGAACAGGTGATGCGTGCTCAAGCGGAACTGCCCGAGACTCAACGCGTCAGCAATGTTGTTGTAATGGGCATGGGTGAACCGTTGGCCAATTACGATAGCGTTATCCGGGCGGTGAGCATTATCAATGCGGAGTGGTCGCTTAACATCGGTGCCCGCCACATCACCGTGAGCACTATCGGTATTCCGAAAATGATTCGCAAACTGGCTCACGAAAAACTGCAAATCACCCTGGCGGTCAGCCTGCACGCCGGCGACGATCAATTGCGAAAAAAACTGGTTCCCTGGTCGGACAAATTTACATTACCCCAGATTTTCGCTGCTATCGATTATTACTATGAGAAAACGCACCGGGAAGTTACCCTCGAATACATTCTGCTCGAAGGTGTAAACTGCTCTCCCGCCGATGCCGACAAACTTGCTCGCCTGGCACAGGGGAGTCGTTGCAATGTCAACCTGATTAATTACAATCCGGTTGCGGAAACCGGCTTCGAACCAGCATCGCGCCAAACCGTTCTGGCTTTCCAGCAGCGATTGCAGAGCCGGGGAGTTAACGTCCATCTGCGTAAAAGCCGCGGCCAACAAATCGATGCCGCCTGCGGACAATTACGCCGAAGAAGTCAATCCGCAACTAAATGAGTTCTGTTGTGGTAATCTGCAATTAAATGATTCCTTTTCGACCAACATTGTAAGGTTGACACCTGCGTGAAAAACCGGTATTGTGAGGGCTGGATAAATTGCCGGCTATTGCTATAAGAGGTGCTTTAACAGGAGGTTACACAGGCAACAGGCTGAATCGTAATTATGAAACAGATAGATCACTTAACTCCACGGCAGATTGTTGCCGAACTGGATAAATACATCATCGGCCAGGACGACGCCAAGCGGGCGGTGGCGATTGCCATTCGCAACCGGTGGCGGCGGCTGAATCTCGATGCGGAAATTGCTGAAGAGGTCGCTCCGAAAAACATTATCATGGCGGGTCCGACCGGCGTGGGTAAGACGGAAATCGCCCGTCGGTTGGCAGCTTTGGTTGGAGCACCTTTTGTAAAGGTTGAAGCTACCAAGTTCACCGAAGTCGGCTACGTCGGCCGGGACGTGGAAAGCATGATTCGCGACTTGGTTGAACGTGCTATCCAGATGGTGCACAGCGAACAGGCAGAGGTATTCGAAACGCAAGCTGACCAGGCCACCATCGAACGGATTCTGGACAGCCTGCTGCCCAAGCCCTATTCGCCGCCCAGTTCCACAATCGATACCCAGCAGGCGGAATCTGTTCAGCAGGGACAGGAACGTTACGAACGAACCCGCAGCAAACTTCGCGAACAGTTGACTGCCGGGGGTTTGGAAGATCGCCAGATCGAGATAACCGTCGAGGAAAAGTCAGCTTCGATTCCCATCTTTTCCAACGTGGGCATGGATCAGATGGAACCGGAGATGCAGAACTTTCTGGAAAAAATGCTGCCCTCCAAAACCGCCCGCCGCAAGGTTACGGTTGCCGAGGCCCGGGGGATTCTGTATCATCAGGAACTGGACAAGCTCATCGATCGTGAGAAGATGATCGAAACCGCGATTGAGCGGACCGAGCAGGCGGGCATTGTTTTTCTGGACGAACTTGACAAGATCTGCGGCGGGGACAGCTTTGGTCCGGACGTTTCCCGCGAAGGTGTTCAGCGTGATCTGCTGCCGATGGTGGAAGGCACCGCGGTTAATACCCGCCACGGCATGATTCACACCGACCACATCCTGTTCATTGCCGCCGGCGCTTTTAGCAGAAACAAACCTGCCGATCTGATGCCCGAGTTGCAGGGGCGTTTTCCGATTAGGGTCAAACTCAAGGACCTCGATCAGGAGCAGTTCCGTCGGATTCTGACCGAGCCGAAAAATTCGCTCACCCGTCAGCAACAGGCGTTAATGGAAACCGAAGGTGTTAAAATTAAATTCACCGATGACGGCGTTGTCGCACTGGCGGCGAAGGCCTTCGAAATCAACAATGCCCAGCAAAACATCGGTGCCCGTCGGCTTTATGCGGTTATGGAAAAAGTGCTGGAGCAGATCAGTTTCGACGCGCCCGACGGCGAAAAGAAATATATAATAAATCAGGATTATGTTAACGAGCATCTTAGCCGGGCCACGGACGACGAAGACCTCAATATTTTTGGCTTCGCCGCCGGGGTTATTCGAAAAGATGAACAAGGTGATAAAAAATCATAAAATGAAATGAACCTCTATTGCGATTTACAGGAGAAGACAATGTCTGAAGAAAAAACTTTCGAAGAGCAGGTCAAGGAACTCATCGAGGAAGTCCGTCCCATGCTCCAGGCCGATGGCGGCGATTGTGAAGTGGTGGGCTTTGAGGGCAAAAAAGTCCTGCTGAAACTCAAAGGTGCCTGTGCTGGCTGCCCCGGCGCCCAGATGACTCTAAAAATGGGTATCGAACGACACCTCAAAGAACGCATTCCCGAACTGGAAGAGGTCCTCCCGGCTTAAGGTGCCCCCTTAATCCCGAACATCAAAATTCAACTAATTTTTCCCTAAACAATCTGCGGATCATTTCTGTCTGGGATTAAGAATTGGACTGTACGCGGGTGGTTTATTTTTGCACACAAAGGGGACGGATATGTATAAGCAACTGGTGGAGTTGTTTAAGCGGCGGATTGTCTGTCTTTACGATGTTACTGATACGTTATTAGACGGTGGGGATTTTCCGGTGCGGTTGCATCACTGCCGTTTATCGTATCGAAATTCCTTGTGCCAAAAGGGGGGAACCAATAAATATAGTTGGTGAAACAGATTTAATGTTTGTGAGGATTGTAGGGTGTGGGAATAATTGGGTAGATTGCAAAGGTGCAAGTTAAGAGTGTCGGCAAAATGGTGTACCAAAAAGGTAAAGTGCGAGGCATTTTAAGCGTTAAAGGGCGCTGATCTGACGGCCTCAAAAAGCGTGATATAAACCCCAGTCTAATAAGCACTTAAATAACTGCTAAATAACTGTCGGTCCATAGTTTTGGTATTGGAGCTTCGTTGGGGGCAATTGTTAAGGTGTTTCAGAATCAAACAGCAGATGCTTATGAGCAATAAACGGAATTATTGGTGTTGTTATAAAATAACAGACGTGAAAGGGGGCGTGAAAGGGGTTGGAATTTCCTTGTAATGTGGAGAAAAATATGATACCATAACACAGTTGTTGTGCTTGGTTGCATCGACCAGGTGTTTGGCAAGTGGCATGCCGGATAATTGTTATTATATGTATTTATAATTAGCAATCAGCAGTTCTAAATTAATGTTTCAGCACAATGTGTGCTGGTTGTTTTTTAAAATGATTTTGTTTGAGGAGTTAGGATTATGAGATCATTACTTGCTTTAATTGTGTTTGTGTTGATAGGCTTGGTGATCCCAGCTGCGCAGGCTGCGGTTACGGACAATAGTGAGATACTACATGTCCCGATAGGCGAAAATTACACACTCGACGGCACGCACACATATAGCCAGTATGTCAATATTGAAGGAACGCTGTATGTGACAAAGTACAACGGCGGCGGAACAACAGGAGTACTGGAGCTAAATGCACCACAGATTACAATTGCCGGTACAGTTGACGGAACCGGCAAAGGATTTCGCGGCGAGGCGAATTATCAGGAAGGTCCCGGCTGCGGCGGTTATCCGGGCGGCGGCGGCAGTTATGGTGGTATCGGCGGCACCAGAGGAGGTGGTGGTGCCTCAGGTGGCGCTATCTACGGAACTGCGGACGGACAAACCATTGAAAAGGGATCAGGCGGCGGTGATACCAGCGGAGCTCTCTACGGTGGCGGAAACGGCGGGGCGGCAATTACTCTCCAGGCAGAGAGCCTGACAATATCGGGCGATATAACCACTAACGGGACACAGGGACTCGATTCCACATTCAGCGCAGGCGGCGCAAGCGGCGGCGGTGTTCTTATCATCACGGATGCCATTGAATTATCAGGTGCGACTATTTCTGCAAACGGCGGTCGAGGCGGTAACGGATCCTATGGCGGCGGCGGCGGGGGCGGCGGAAGAATTAAAATATTTTATGGTATTATGAACAACAGCGGATCGCTTATTACAACCAACGGTGGTGCCGGCGGAACGGGATCTTTCCCAGGTACTGCCGGAGGTGCCGGATCATACTACACAGAACAGAAATTTGTTGACAACGATGATTATCTAATAATCCCCCAGAGCATGACGTATAATATGCATGGTACTCATGAATATAACAAGCGGGTACTTATTTCCGGCACACTGCAAGTCGATGCTTATGACGGCTCCGCTGATACAGGTCAACTCGAGCTATTATGTCCGGATATACAGGTTCTGGCACCAGGGCTGATTAATGCAGATGCAAAAGGGTATAGATCCAACGAAGGCCCGGGCAAAGGAACACCTTTGGACGGTGGCGCCGGATCAGGGTACGGAGGTAAAGGTGGTAACAGCGGACATGGTGGAACAGGCGGCCCGGTTTACGGCACCGCGGGCGGAACCGATATCGAAATGGGATCAGGTGGAGCTGGTACATACTCAGGAGGATCTATACCCGGAGGCCGTGGCGGCGGTCAGGTAACACTTAGAGCAGATTCCATAGACATAACCGGTACTGTTTCAGCTAATGGTAGCGCTGGTTCAAACTATGACTGGGCAGCAGGTGGCGGCAGCGGCGGCGGCATTTTAATCAAATCCACAGAGATGTCCATTTCCGGAGCGCTGTCGTCAAGCGGAGGCCAAGGCGGTAATGGAACTTGGGCAGGTGGTGGTGGCGGCGGCGGAAGAATTAAACTATTCTACGGCTGTTACCTGGACGATGCTTCTTCAATCATAACCATAACCGGCGGTGCAGGAGGCACAGGTAGCTGGAACGGTGTTGCCGGTCAATCAGGCACTTACTACACGGAAAGCGATGTTGCTGCACCTTTCAGGGGATACGAGGCGACCTTTGCCCGTTGGGAATTTCTTACAGATAATTCCGAACCTCCGGCAGATGTTCTCGATAATCCCTATGGCGATCCTGATATGCATGTATTTCCAATAGGCCCCTGGTTGCCGGAATGGGGCGGCAGGGAAGGTGTTTGGCCATTATCCGGTATAATAGATATTAATATACCGAACAGTCCAAACTCCGGTCCGGACTCGATGAAGGTTATCTGGCTGCAAATAGTCTGGGCTCCATCGGATCCAGGACTTCTTGACGCGGAGCCGATGGTACATGAAACCGGCACCGGCTTGACGGTCCCGGCGGCAAAGTACCCCGACTGCGAGCTAGAATCATTTATAGAAGACGCGGTTACACGCAACTGGAAAAACACAAATTACATTCTTGTCTTAAAGCCCAATCCTGATCGCGAACAAATCATGATTGAAGGTATTATAAATGTTGACAGGATAATTGTGGAAACGATTTGTATTCCGGGGCTGCGTACCGCGGACCTCAATGGTGACAGCCAGGTTGATTTTGTGGACTTTGCCATCTTTGCCAATCACTGGCTCGACGGAACCAATTAGATTTAATTTTCACTGAACATACGAATCTACAGGACAGGGACTGCTTTTATCGGTAGTCCCTGTTTTTTATTGTTTTGCGGATTCAACTCATAAGTGCAATTTCGCCGGATATACAGGACAGGGGCAAATATGGACTGCCAATCTGGCAGGATAGAGGAGGTTAGATATCCAATAATGGGCCGGAAATGGGCCGGAAATGAACCGGAAATGGGCCGAAAATGAACGCCGGAATCAGGCGATTTACAGGATGTCCGGCATCCAATATGTGTCCGAAAATGAGGCGCGAAATTGGGGTTTTGGCTGTTAAGATAGGTAAGATGTAACGATTATAGCGTGTCAAAAGCGCGACAAAAGTG
>JAFGSR010000064.1 GCA_016934515.1 Sedimentisphaerales bacterium | reverse complement strand
GCCGGTGGCAATAAGGCGATAAACTTTAGCCGGGCAATAAACCATTTTTTCCTCTCAATCAACCAACTTTTTCCGAGTTGATCCATATTTTATATAGTAGAAGAGAATTCACACCAAGACGCACTCGTCGGAGCAGGCCCGACGCAGCAAGAAGGCGAGGAGAAGATACTGGAAGAGATTTTACTACGAAGGTCGCGCCCGCCGTGCTCGAGCCCGTCGCGGCAGGAAGAACACGAAGAAGATATGGATTAAGTATTTTTTGACAGAGTCTGCCCTGAGCGAAGTCGGGCGGGACGGCAAAGCCTCGGTAGTTTATGGATTATGTATATACATTAACTGCGTGGGTAACACGTTACCCGCCCTACAAGACTGATCTATATAATATTTTTCATTCTGGAACATATGATGAAATACAAAAGAATAATTGATGATAGTTTACAAGAACTGAATCTATTTCTAAAAACTGTTTAAGCTGTTCGGCAAATTCGGTCTTTCGATACTACCGTTTACTCGACGGATTACAATTTGACATGATTCAACTTATAAAACGAATTTTCTGCTTTGTTGGAACATCCTTAAAGCGAGTAATCGCGTGTATAGAAAGCGGTTGTATAGACCTGTATGAGTGAGTAAAATAGACAAATAGTGGCTTGGCGAAGTAGCCAAGCAAAAATATATGATGCTATATGGGAGATTGAAGTTAATGGATTATATGGGAAAAATCTTAACTAATAAATCGCATCTTACACGACGAAATTTCCTTAAACGTACTGCCGCCACGGCGGTAAGTGCGCTTGGCGCACCATATATCGTGCCCGCTTCCATATTTGGCGCAAATGCACCCAGCAACCGCGTCAACGTCGGCTGTATTGGCACCGGTAATCAGGGCGTGCAAGACCTGAAGGGCTTTCTTAATCAGGATGATGTTCAGGTGTTGGCGGTATGCGACGTGAATCGGGCCAGTTACGGCTATGCCCACTCTAATCAGTATCTAGGCTGGGAACCTGCACAAAAAATCGTAAACGAGCATTATTCCCGCAAGAAACGTTCCGGCCAATATAAAGGTTGCGATGCTTACACCGATTTTCGAGAGGTGCTGGCCCGGAACGACATCGACGCGGTAACGGTGGTGCTGCCGGACCACTGGCACGCGGTGGTTACTATTCGCGCTGCTGAAACCGGTAAGGATATCTATTGCGAAAAACCCCTGAGCCTGACTATCGCGGAGGGTCGGGCCATGGTAGAAGCAGTAAAACAATACGGTGTTATACTGCAGACCGGTACCCATCATCGCTCCGATGAGCATATCCGTCGTGGTTGCGAACTGGTACGAAACGGTCGTATCGGAGAGGTTAAACGCGCGATTGTAGTGTTGGGACCTCACGGCAAAAGAGAATATATCGGCAAATGGCAGCCGCAATTGATTCCGAAAGAATTTGATTACGATATGTGGCTGGGACCGGCACCCTGGGCTCCGTATCATTCCGATCGCTGTCTCTATCGTTTCCGCTTCTTTCACGATTATGCCGGCGGCGAAACCACCAATACCGGCGCGCATTGTTTCGACGTAGTGCAATGGGCGCTGAACACCGAACACACCGGCCCGGTCGAGATCGAAGATACTGGCAGCGAATGGCCCAAAGACGGCCTTTACGATGCGGTGAGCAAAGTCAGCTTCCGGGCAGAATACGCTAACAACGTGGAGCTGATTTGTGGGCCAACCGGAAAAAGTAACCTGGCGGCCCGCTTTGAAGGAACCGAAGGTTGGCTCGAAATCCCATGGTGGAACCGCCTGATTTCTCAACCGCAATCACTGGTGGATTCGGTAATCGGAACCAACGAAATCCATTTGTATCGTAGCAAAAATCACTACCGTAATTTTCTGGACTGTGTCAAAACCCGCTGCCGTCCCATTACCCCGGTGGAAATCGGACATCGTTCCGCCACCGTCTGTCACCTGGGTAATATAGCCATGCGACTCAAACGCAAACTCCACTGGAATCCGGAGGCAGAACGTTTTACCAACGACGACCAAGCCAACCGCCTGCTGAGCCGTTCCCCCCGCGCACCCTGGCATCTTTAAAGGGAGATTTTATTATTAAATGATTGATGTCAGTGTTTGTCCTGAGCTAAGATACTGTTGTTATTAATTTTGTTAAGACTACGGAGGTTGTTATGATTGGTGTATCTTTTTTCAGGTTGTTTGGTTGGGTGGCGGGGATTTTGGTGGCGTTTGCGGTGGCGGCGGGGGCGCAGCAGAAACCAGGCAATGTAAATGGTGTGCAGGGGGCGGGGGATGACTGGGGGAATCCGAAGATAGCGGTGGAGCAGAAAGAGGGGGAATGGGTGATTGCGGGTAAGATTCGAAGAGTGGTTTTTAATAAGGGGGATTTTTCCATAGTGGTGCAGGCGGGCGGGGTGAAGTGGAAGATGAACGGTTGTGCGGGTGATGATATTACGGTGGAAAGCGGCGGGCAGAGGCGGAATTTCAAGCTTTGTGATGCGAAGAAGGTTGAGATCAGTTCTTATGAGAACGGTTTTGCCAAAGGGGTTAAGGTTCGGCTGGAAGGATTTAAGAGTCAGGAGGAAAAGATCGACCTGGCATTGAGTTTGTTTATCTGTCTGGAAGGTGCGGATGAGGAGTTGGTGTTTTTGGTGGTGCCGGAGGAGAAGGAGGCGGCGCTGAAGGAGTGTTTGTGGCCTAAGGGATTTGCGGCGGAGAGTTTTGATTTTACGGTGGTGCCGTTCATGCAGGGGATGCTGCTGGGGAAGAATCATCCGGATAAGGTATGGCTATACGATACGGTGAGTTACGGGCGTGGACTGTATATGCCTTGGTGGGGCCATCAGCAGGGCAAGGCGGCGGCGGCGGTGATATTGGAGAGTCCGGATGACGCGGGGTGTCGGTTTGCGCATCCGGCGGGTGGGCCGACGCAGATGCAGCCGCGGTGGATGCATTCGCTGGGGAAGATGCGATATAAGCGACAGTTGCGGATTTGTTTTTTTGAGCAGGGTAATTATGTTGACCTGGCGAAACGTTATCGAAAGTATGTTATTGAGACGGGCCATTTTGTTTCGCTGGCGGAGAAGATCGCCCGCAACCCGATAGTAGGTAGATTGATTGGCTCGCCGGTAATTCACACGAACATTTTGTATCATATTCAGCCGGATTCGAGCTATTACGACAAGGATAATCCACAAAAAAATCATCAATTAACCACTTTTGCCGAGCGGGCCGAGCATCTGCGTAAGCTGAGTGAAAAGGGGATCAAGCAGGCATACGTTCATCTGGACGGGTGGGGATTTCGCGGGTATGACAATCTGCACCCGGACATTTTGCCGCCCTGTCCGGAAGCGGGCGGCTGGAAAGGGATGAAGCTTTTCGGTGAGACGTGTGAGGAGCTGGGGTATGTGTTTGCGGTGCACGATCAGTATCGGGATTATTACCTGGACGCGAAGTCTTACGATGACGAGCATTGTCTGGTACAGGAAGACGGGCACAGACCTTATGGGAGCACCTGGTTTGGGGGAAAGCAATCGATACTTTGTCCGAGCTTATCACCCGGACATGTAAGAAAAAATCATACGAGTATTCTGGCGCATGGTGTGAAACTTCGTGGTGCTTATCTGGATGTGTTTGCGGTGGTGCCGCCGGAAGAATGTTATCATCCGGATCATCCGGTTACGCGGAGTGAATGTTTGCGGTACCGGGGTGATTGTCTGGATTTTATACGTACGCAAGTTGGGGTGGTCAGTTCGGAGGAGCCGGCGGACTGGGCGATACCGCACCTGGATCTGGTGCACCACGGTCCTTATGCGTTGGTGCCGAATCCGGGTAAGGGCCCGGCGATGGGGATTCCGGTGCCGTTGTTCAGTCTGGTGTATCATGATGCGCTTCTGTTGCCGTGGACGCTGACCAAGGGCGGGTGGGGGATTCCGGATAATGATTGGGGGCTGCTGCACGGCTTGGCCAATGCGGGGCTGCCATATTTGTCGCTCAATCCGGGCGAGGAGGAATTGAAGCGGGTCAGGACCATGTGCGACTTACATCGGCGGGTGGGGATGCTGGAAATGACGGGGCATGAATTTCTGGACGGCGGCTGGCGGCGGCAAAGGACTACTTTTGCGGATGGAACCACGGTAACGGTAGATTTTGATGCTGATACGTACGAGATAACACCGGCGTTGGGTGAGGCTGACAAACAATCTTCCGATTCAAACGGTCGGAAGCTGTTATGGCATGATGAGTTTGATTACGAAGGGCTGCCGGACAATACGAAATGGAATTACGAGGAGGGATTCGTTCGTAACGGTGAGTCGCAGTATTACACCAGGGCGAGAAAGGAAAATGCCCGGGTGGAAAACGGTATGCTGGTGATTGAAGGTCGCAATGAGAAGTTCAAGAACCCGCAGTACAAAACCGGGGCAACGTATTGGAGTGATCAACCTGAATACGCATCCTACACCGCGGCCAGTCTTATTACGCAGGGCAAGTCCAGTTGGAAATATGGCAGGATTGAAGTTCGAGCGCAACTCCCCCAGGGTAAAGGCGTCTGGCCGGCTATATGGATGCTTGGTGTGAATTTCCCAGAGATCGGTTGGCTTCGTTGCGGTGAAATTGACATTATGGAGTTTGTGGGCAAAGAACCTGACCGGATTTATGCAACGATGCATTTTGCCGAAGAGGGGAAGCATCGCTCGAACGGCTGGAGTATTGGTGCCGATCAGCCTTATGCGGATTTTCATGTGTATGCCATCGAGTGGCAGCCGGATCGTATCGATTTTTTTTATGACGAAACCAAGTATTTCACGTTCATGATCGATAAGGCGGGCGAGGGCAAAGACAACCCATTTCGTAAGCCCCATTATCTGTTGATAAACCTGGCGCTGGGCGGAAGTTGGGGCGGGCCTATCGATGATGCTATGTTGCCCCAGAAGTACCTGATCGACTATGTGAGAGTCTATGAGCCGCAGAGATCCCCAGACCTGGATTCGGGCAGCAAGAAATAATTTCGGAATCTAAAATCCTGTAAAATAATGACTTAGGGGTAATTTGTTGTTTTTCGGAAAATATTCAGGATTTTTTTGTTGCTATATCCTTGGTTATTTGGCAAAATAGCCAAGTAGTTATTATGATGATAATTTTAAGGTGGAGTTGTTGGCTGGGAATGATTAGTTGCCAATTTTTTTCGGGAACGATTGGAGAGTTTTATGGATGAGAAAACGAGAATGAAGATGGAGGCGCGGGCGCGAATTGTCAAAGCGATGGCGCATCCGAGCCGGTTGTTTATTGTGGATGAATTAGCCAAAGGTGAGCTTTGCGTTTGTAAGCTGACCGAGATGGTGGGCGCGGACATGTCAACAGTTTCGAAGCACCTGGCGATTTTGAGGGAGGCCGGGATTATCCAGAGCGAGAAGCAAGGTACGAAGGTTATGTATAAATTGCGGGTGCCCTGCGTGTTGAATTTCTTCAGTTGTGTGGAATCGGTTATTTTGGCCAATGTGAATGAACAGGTTGAAATGTTGAAATGAAAAAGCAGGCAGCGGTTTTAATTGCAATGATTGCGGGATTTCTGGTGTGTTTTTATCTGCCGGTGGAGAAGATTCCGTTTGATAATCCGATCACCGAGGCGTTGGCGTTGGTGAAATGGTATGCGCGCGAACATGTGTTGCTGTGTCTGGTGCCGGCGTTTTTTATTGCGGGGGCGATATCGGTTTTTGTCAGCCAGGCAGCGGTGATGAAATACCTGGGAGCCGGGGCCAATAAGTTTTTGGCGTATGGCGTGGCGTCGGTATCGGGAACGATATTGGCGGTTTGTTCGTGCACGGTGCTGCCTTTGTTTGCGGGGATTTACAAGATGGGGGCGGGGCTGGGACCGGCGTCGGCGTTTTTGTATTCGGGACCGGCGATCAATGTGTTAGCGATAATTTTGACGGCCCGGATACTGGGGCTGGAGCTGGGGATCGCCCGTGCGGTTGGAGCGATAATTTTCAGTGTGCTGATCGGGTTGAGCATGCACCTGATTTATCGTCGCGAAGAAAAAGAACGAAAGGCAGTTTCAGCAGCAGTAACACCGGCGGCTGACGATCGCGGTTTGTTGCAGAATGTTATTTATTTTGCGGTGATGGTGGGGATTCTGGTGTTCGCCAACTGGGGCAAGCCGACGAGCGAGGAGGGGATATGGTTCCAGATACATGCAGCCAAGTGGTTAATCACCTCGGTGCTGGGATTGTGCTTCGGGGCGATTCTGGCGGTTTGGTTTAAGGTGAAGTTTGTAAAGGTGCTGGGAGTGGTTTTGGCGGTTAGTGTTTCTGCCTGGATTTTTCCGACGGTGCCATTGGTTCCCTTTTCGGTGGCGGTGGTGGGTTTGGGGATCATCACCTTTACCAACGGCGGGCTGGCGCGGCAGTGGTTCGATGCGAGTTGGTATTTTACGCTGAAAATTACTCCGCTACTTTTCATGGGTGTTTTTGTTGCGGGATTGTTGTTGGGTAAAAGCGACGGTAAGGGGCTGATCCCGACGGACTGGATAGCCCGGTCGGTGGGAGATAATTCGGTGGCGGCGAATCTTTTCGCGTCGGTGGCGGGGGCGTTTATGTATTTTGCCACGTTGACCGAGGTGCCCATCGTGCAGGGGCTGATCAACGCGGGGATGGCCAAGGGACCGTCACTGGCGTTGCTGCTGGCGGGGCCGGCGCTGTCGCTGCCCAATATGCTGGTTATCCGCAGCGTTATGGGGACCCAAAAAACGGTGGTTTATGTTTTGCTGGTGGTGGTTTTGTCAACGGTCAGCGGCTTGATTTATGGAAGTTGGTTTGGGTGATTATTGAAGTAACGAAAATTTGCGAAGTTTAACGTGAGGTATAAAAATGAAGAAAATACAAATTTTAGGTGCCGGTTGTGCCAAGTGTAAAAAACTGGCGGACAACGCCGAAGCGGCGGCACGGGAGCTGGCGTTGGAATTTGAGATGGAAAAAGTAACGGACATCAACGAAATCATGGCGTACGGCGTCATGATGACACCTGCCTTGGCGGTGGACGGTGACGTTAAAGTTGTGGGTAAGATGCCTTCGAAAGATGAAATCAAAAAAATTCTGGCCTAAAAGCCCAGTAATAGTGAAAGCTTTATTACGGCAAGGAGATAGTTATGAGTGCAGAAAAAAGTTGTGAATGCAGTGCGGCACCGAAGTTGATTTTTGCCTGTTCCGGCGCCGCGGATGTGGGCGCGGTGGCAGATCGGGCGGCGAGAAAGTTGACCCAGGACGGGGTCGGGAAGATGTTTTGTATGGCCGGTGTGGGCGGGCGGGTGCCGGGGATTATGAAATCAACCAAAGCGGCGGCAGCTATCCTGGTACTCGACGGCTGCGGGCTCGACTGCGTTAAAAACTGTCTCGAACAGGCGGGTTTTTCGCAATTTGAGCACTTGCGGCTAACAGATCTAGGCATGGAAAAAGGCAAAACGGCGGTCTCCGAGGAAAATATCGCTCGGGCCGCCGCAAAAGGTGCTGAATTGATGCCGGGAGATAATTGTGCATAAGTTTCATAAGCCTTATGGGCCGTCAATTAACGTTCCAACAGGGATTATGGACGTGCTGCTCATAATAGCGGTGTAACAACTAAACGAAAGGCTGGAAAGGATGGTATATCGCTGATGAATAAAATTGGAAAGACAGGCATTGTTGTTGTCCTGGTGATGGTTGTGGCAATTGTTATGGTTGCCAAACATAAAAAAACATCGGAGGCTCCGACAATTTCTAACAACACAGGTACGGGTACCGGCACAATAACCTTTTCAGATTCGGATAGTGAGAAACCCAACTCATCTCAACAGGCGAACAAGCCCCTGCCGCGTCTGGTGGACCTGGGAGCCGACAAGTGTATTCCCTGTAAGATGATGGCCCCGATCCTGGAGAAGTTGAAAGAGGAATATGCGGGACGTTTGAAAATTGAATTTATCGATGTCTGGAAGAATCCGGATGCGGGCAAAAAATATGGTATCAAGCTTATCCCGACGCAGATTTTTTATGATCCGGACGGTAAAGAACTGTTTCGCCATGAAGGATTCTTTTCCAGAGAAGACATTTTAGGCAAGTGGAAGGAATCAGGTTACGATTTTAGTGAAAGTGCCGAGAGTACAAGTCAGCCTGCCTCGGATTGAACGTTAGGAACCGGGTAAGCTTATCAGTATCCATCGGGCGCTGGCAGACAAGATGAAGCTCAGCCTGCAGCAAATCAGCAAGGCTTGTAAAATCGGTGAATGCTCACCAAAGCAGGATACTGAAAAATAACTTTCACGGACAGTAATACCATAGACTATGGAAGAGCTATTCAACATTTTAACCAAGGCGGTGGAAGGCACCCCCCTGATCGCTATGGGGGCGGCATTGGTTTGGGGAATCCTCAGTATTTTGTTGAGCCCCTGTCACCTGGCCAGTATCCCTTTGATTGTTGGTTTCATTGACCAGCAGGGCCGAATGTCAACGCGACGGGCATTTATCATCAGCACCCTTTTTGCGGTGGGTATCCTGATTACGATAGCTGCTATCGGGGCAATCACCGCTGCGGCGGGACGTATGATGGGCGATGTGGGCAAATACGGCAATTATTTCGTAGCGTTGATATTCTTCGTAGTAGGCCTGCACCTGCTGGACGTGATCCCCATGCCCTTCTCCGGTCCCGGCCAGGTGGGTATGAAACGCAAAGGGATGCTGGCCGCTTTCATCCTGGGATTGGTATTTGGGATTGCTCTGGGTCCGTGCACCTTTGCTTATATGGCCCCGATGCTGGGAGTGACTTTCAAGCTGGCTTCTACGCAGTTATCGTACGGAGTTCTTCTCTTGCTTATTTACGGTATTGGTCATTGCTCAGTGATTGTTTTTGCGGGCACCTGTACCGAAATCGTCCAGCGATACCTGAATTGGAATGAAAAATCCAAAGGTGCGCTTATACTGAAGAAAGTATGCGGCGTACTAGTGCTTTTAGGAGGCATTTACCTTATATACATAGCTCCCTAAGGAACCTATGGGATATTTTCACTTTGTACAAGCAGGAGGTTCTTATGAACAGAAGAAAATTTTTAGAAAAAGGACTCGTTCTTGGCGGAGCAGTGACTTTGGGGACAGCCGCTCGGGCTGAAACACAAACCATAAATAAAATCAGGATTGTCGGGATCAGTTGCAGTCCGCGTAAAGGCAAGACAACAGCAACCTCGGTGAAGATTGCTTTGGAAGCGGCTCAAAAGGTGAATCCAAAAATCGAGACCGAATTAATTGATTTGGGAGGAATGGATATCTCTGGTTGGGCCGGCGGAGCTACGCCAGGAACATCACAGGAAATCATGGATGACTTTCCGATTGAAGTTGAGCCTTCGCTTATGGCCCCTGATCTGGGTGGCTTGATAATAGGATCTCCTTCATATTTCCGATCCATGAGCTCGCTGTGTAAAGCCTTTCTGGAGCGACTGGCGTCGTTGCGAAAACCGAAACTGCTTTTGGCTGACAAGCCGGTTGGTGTTGTTGCGGTTGGAGCATATCGCAACGGTGGCCAGGAATTGGTGATCGAACAAATACAAACTGCAATGCTGTGTCACGAAGTGATGGTTGTCGGCGGAAAACCAAGGGCTCATCAGGGAGCAACCCTGTGGAATGCTTACAATGATGACATAACGAAAGACGAGTTTGGAATGGATACCGCACGCAAGCTTGGCATTAGAGTAGCCGAGGCGGCTTTGGAGCTTTTTGTTAATAAAAAAGGGACAAGTCAATCAACTTAGTTAAAAGCTGATGTCCTTCCGTAAAAACAGGAAGGAAAACCCAGAACCTGGAAAAGAATGTATGATTGCTGTGCTGAATCTATTTGATATCATTCCCGGAAAAGAAGCTCAATATGCCGAATATTTGACTGCTGTGCAACCCTTACTGGAGCGTTATCAGGCTAAAGTTATTTGGTACGGTAGAATACATAGTATTTGCTGGGGAAACTGTCGCCAGGAATATTGCGGATTGATCGCGTATCCAAGTATGAACGTCCTGAAGAGACTTTCCCGTGATCTGGACTTCAAACGAATCCGCCCCCTACGTGATGAATCGACGAGCAATTATGCAATGACTATCTCTGAGAAGATACCTATGTTGCAAGTTCTCCCCGATTCTAGTCCAGAAGCGGCAGAGAAAAAGCAACAACATAAAATCCCACTAAAGGAGATTAGATGAAAGCTAAGGCAAATATTGATGCTGGAGTTTGCGGCTTCATGACAACCGCCTGGGTTACCAGCGAAGATAGTCAAAATGTAACCTTCGATATTGACACAAACTGTGACAAAATAGCCCAGTTGGCTCAAGCCATTGGAAAAAAAGGACCTATTGATGCCTATCAAGAGATCAGCCCCGGCGGTCCAGCGGTGATTATGACCAAGGTTAAGGAATTACTGCCGGGCTGTTGTGTCGGCTGTGCGGTGCCGGTCGGATTATTCAAAGCCATGCAGGTCGCCGCCGGTCTGGCGTTACCGAAAGACATAAATATCCAGTTGGCAAAGGAAGATTGAAAATGGCGAACAAGCTGAAAGTGCTGTTTCTTTGTACCGGGAATTCCTGTCGCAGTCAGATGGCTCAGGGTTGGGCCCGGCAGCTTCGGGGCGACAAGATCGAGGCTTATTCGGCGGGTATTGAAACGCACGGCTTGAATCCCCTGGCGGTGCAGGTTATGGCGGAGGCGGGGGTGGATATTTCCGGCCAGCGATCCAGGCATGTCGATGAATTTAAAAATGTCGAGTTTGATTTTGTGGTAACCGTTTGTGATCACGCCCATGACCATTGCCCGGTTTTTACCGGGGCCGCCAAAGTGGTTCATGTTCCTTTTGAAGATCCGCCGCGTTTAGCCCAGCGGGAGAAAACTGTCGAGCAAAAGCTGGGGCACTATCGGCGGATTCGCGACGAGATTAAAACATTTATTGAATCGCTGCCGGAATCACTGCTTAATCAACCTAATAACCGCGATTAATTAAATCGCAGCTGCGGGGCGGGTCCGATAACTGGACAGATACTGTCGAGTTGATAACCGGGCGGGGTATTTCGCTAACATTTCCATAAATATTGTTTTCAAAAGAATTTGCGTCAGAAAAGCCGGCCCGGCTTTGATTTCATGTTGATTTAAAGCAACAGATCAACCTAAAGCTAATCCGTCAGTAACCAAGTCGGCGGATTCATACCCGCCTATAAAGTATTCTCCTGCAATCATTTATAATTTTTTAGCCCCGTTCGAAAAATGTTTCTGCAACCGGTATGTGTTTTGCAATTATGTATGGCGAACGCAACTTGAAAAGAAAACGCCGGATTGCAGAATTATGGCTAAACACTATTACAATCAATTTTGGGCTTTCATGCATCGCAAGTATCGCATTATTGCGTTAGCAATCGCAACTTATGCGGCAATGTGTTAATTCAGCCCCCCGCGAATGATGTGTGCTCCAACTGGAGTTTAAGCTCGTCGCGATTAAGGCGCTCGCTCATCGGAGGAAAATGGTCACTGTGGAGCAGCCCAGCCTTGATTGCGACGGGCTCTTTTTTTGCTAAGAAAAATCGGTGTTTGGTGTTTAGTGGAAATGTTTACTGGGACGGGGGCGGTTTTTCGGTTTCGGCGGGGGGTTTTCGGCGGGGACGTTCCATCAGAAAGGTGATCTTCTTCACCAGTTCATCGGGGAGGGTTTTATTGACCATTTTGCGCGCTTTGGCGATGTCGGTGCGGCGGCTAAGATGGGTCAGAACGATGTGTTCGTTTTCCATCTGCTCAAGCACCCTGGAGAGGTTGTCGAAGTGATAATGTTTACCGGCCCGGGCCCGGTCATGATGGTCGCTGTCGAAGAAGGTGCACTCGGCGATTAGCACTTTGCTGTGCCGCACACAGGCCAATTGTTCAAAATCGCCACTCATGGTGTCGCCCAGGTAGGTTATCAGGGGCATGTTCATGGTGTAGGTAACTTCTTTGCCGCTTTTTCGCAGCCGGGCGATTTCGGCACCGGGCAGGTCCAGGAATTCGCTCTTGAGTTTCTGCCGGCGTTCGATAATGGTAAAACCCAGCGAGCCGTTGCAATGGTTGGTCGCAAAGGCGAAGGCGAAGAGATTGCGGCGGATTTCATATTCCTGGCCTGCTTCCATGGGGATTATGTTGGCCGGGGGGTAGGTGCCGTCTATCTGCCCCCAGCAGGCGAGCAGGTTTTCCAGCGGTCCGGCCAGGCGTTTCGGCAACAGCACGGTCCCCGGGGCCATCTCACGGAAATCCCGCTGAGAACAGTAATAAGCGATGCCGGCGGCGTGATCCATGTGCCCGTGGCTGAGCAGAACGTGATTGATGCTCAGGGCCGGTTCCGGTGATTTGCCGATGTCGAAGCAGACATCCAACGACGGAACGGTAATAACGGTTTCCTCACCGGCAACGGAATATCCCAGGATTTCCAGCGAGTCGAGTTCGAGTTTATTCAGTCTCTGGCGGCTTCCCATCTCAATACCTTAACTACGGTTAACGCGAAAAACCAATCTGGCACAGTCTGGCCAGACGGTTTTCGCGGTGCTATACTAACTAATCAACATTAACTACCGAATTATTTTATGGTATTTTTCTTTAATAACAAGGTACAAGCGGGAAAATAACCAGCAGCCTTAAAAGAAATGCAGCAATGGTTAGGATTGGGGAATTTTGATCCGACAAAAAATATCTTTCTGGAGCAAATTATTATGATGCAGGAAATTACGATTAAAACCCAGCGTAAGGCGCAGATGATTGATGTTACCAGCCAAGTTAGCGCTGTTATCGGGGAAAACGGCATTAAGGAGGGATTGGCGGTGGTGTTTGTGCCCCACACCACGGCGGGGGTCACCATCAACGAAAACGCCGATCCGGACGTGGTGCACGACATACTGCTTAGTCTGGATGAACTGGTTCCGGAACATAATCCCGGTTATCGCCACGGGGAAGGCAATTCCGACGGTCATGTCAAGGCCGGCCTGATCGGTTCGAGCGTAACCGTCATCGTGAAAAATTCTCGCTTGGCACTGGGAACCTGGCAGGGAATTTATTTCTGTGAATTCGACGGGCCGCGTAGCAGAAAGCTCTGGATTAAGTTAACCACTTGAAAACAGCATTTTTCAGGCGGTATATTCGCTTAAAATGAACTATTTACGTTCGCTTTTCCGGTAAAATAACCGATTCTGAGGGCTTAGGGGCGGATATTTGCGCAAAAAAATGGCGAGGTGGTGGTGCCAGTCGGGGGGGAAACCAGCGCTCCACGCTCCCTCGCCGTGGTTCGTATCAGCGGTTGAAAACTCAACTCACTGTAACTATCACTAACTCAATATTATCTTCATTTGTCGGATACGTCAAGAGGAATTAACGATTTTTTTAAAAAAATCTTAAAAACCATCCCTTATTTATATAAGACTCAGCTCCAGCAGGATTAAACGCTATAACCGCCTAAAAATAAAGCTTTTACGTCCTAATATCCCATGCGTGCCCGCTGGTACTTTCCGAAAATAACGACAAAAAAACAAGCCTTTTTGGTAAAATTCAGTAATCAGTAATTTACTGCGGATGAGAGGACTCGAACCTCCACGGGGTTGCCCCCACAGGCACCTGAAGCCTGCGCGTCTGCCAGTTCCGCCACATCCGCT
>JAFGSR010000063.1 GCA_016934515.1 Sedimentisphaerales bacterium | reverse complement strand
CCCATCGGCGGTATTCTGCCCGATGACAACCACACCATCGAAATCTTCACCAAAGCCGAAAACCTCCTCCTTGACCCAATCAAAATCTACCAACTAAATTCCGCCTGGCAGTGAAGGCAATATTCGCTGAATTTCTGAAAGGGATCCTCTATTAATTATCGATGGATTTTAGCCCATGCCATCCTACCGAAAATAACGATTCTCCGTCAAAATTACTAATTTTTAGAGGTTGCCATTAACATTAGCTTTTACTTGCATGACGCAGGTCTGGTATTGACTGGCTAAAAATGTGGTTTTTTCTGCTGAAATCGGGTTTTTAGCTCGGATTTTCCGTTATCTGGCGAATTTGGGTTGAAAAACCGATTAAAATCTTATGCAATGAATGCTTAAGCAGGGAGGGATTTCTGCGGTACTTTTCCCTGCGAAGATGGTCTTTTTTGAAATTGCGTCATTATCAATCAAAATAAGGTATATTTTGGCTCTGGAGGAGATATGAAAACTGGTGTTGGGGATTTTGGGATGATGAGAAGCGAAAAAGAATTCGGGGCTGATCGGCGGCGGGACACTAAAAAGACTTATCGGTCGATAATAATTATTGGAGTGATGCTGGGCGTGTCTCTGGGGGCTTTGCCGGTGCAAGGCCAATTTGGCGGCGGCACCGGCGAGCCGAACGAACCTTTTTTGATTTATGATGCTGCTCAGCTCCAGACGATCGGAGCCAATTCGGGCGACTGGGACAAACACTCTGATATATCTTCCTTGAATGGATTCGCGATTTGTAACAAGGATTATACGGAGAAATTATGATGTTTGACCAGAACTTGATAGGTGTTATATACGTTGTAGATCAACCTGAGCTGTCACCCAGCGTCGGAAAGGAGGTGACTTATGAAAGATTTGGTACGGCTTTGGAAGAGGCCGTCGCGTGACGGCAAAAGATTTTCGTATGTGCTCATCTTCAAGGATGAGCAGGGTAAGACCCGTTATGAATCCCTTGGTCATGCCAGTGACCGCAAAGCCCAACGTCAATGTGCCCAGAAGGAACGCGAATTGAGGATGGGTGTTGTCGGACCGGTTTCCATGAAGCTGAGTGAATTTCTGGAAGATAGTATTGAACGGGCCCGTGGACAGGTGGCAGATGCTACGATTGAGGAGTATGATTCAACGATGAGGCATTTCATCAGTGTTATTGGTGATGTTGATTACCGCATTATCAGTCATGAACATGGTGAGCAGTATATCCAGGCATGTCTGCAAGGTGGTAATCGTCCAGCCACAGTTCCGATATGTGATCAAGCCCAAGACGGCTGAAGGTGTAATCCATGTTTACAGCGATGATGAGTGTGCCCGGATGGTAGAAGCAGCCGGAAGTGTGAAGATCGGCGCCCCATTTCGGTGGGATATCCTTATTCTCACTACGCTTTGCACGGGCATGCGTCGTGGTGAACTGCTCAATACCATCTGGCAGGATGTTGATTTCGCCGGGCAACAAATTCACGTTTCGCCCAAGAATGAAACTGAGTACACATGGGAATGGCATATTAAGGACACAGACCGCCGGGGCGTTCCATTAACGGACGAAGTAGTCCAATTACTGGCAGAGCACCAGGCAACTCAACCGGAAGGCTATCCCTATGTCTTTGTCACACCCAAACGCTATGACTATATCCAGAAAGCTAGACAATTGAGCAAATGGACAGTTCGACAAGGCAGATGCCCTGTGAGTAATTTCCGCTACCAATTTTTAAAGATCAAAGAACGTGCGGGCATCGACCTGGGTACTTTCCACGATCTGAGACGCACCTGTATCACGAACTGGTTTGCTTACGGGCTCAGTGAATTTGAGGTGATGATCATGGCGGGCCACGCTTCATTTGAGACTACCCGGAGATTCTATTTGGCCGTTCGTAACGACATTATTGAGCGAGCCAGGAAGGCCAGCACAGAAGCGATGAAAGCCATAGCAGATGCGCGCGCAGCGCGCCATGCCTTTGAAGCTCTTCAAGTAGGAAACTGAGAAGTGTAATCGCTTGATAATGAATAAGTTACGAATTGGCAATGTGAGGTTTAGCTTAATGCGTCCAGGTTCTTCAATTCGACGCGCCTTTTTTCCCCGCCCACAATGGCGGATTTGCCAATTTTCTTGAGAGTGGTTGACCTATTTATGCGGGATTCGTAATGACCTCTAATCACCACCTCTCATCCGATACATAAAACAAATGCCCCCCGCACCGGCAATCAGAGGAGCCAAAACCAGGCACCGCTAACTCATAAATCCCTGCTAATTCTCTTGCCAATGTGCACTCCCGCTCGCGATCACCAGGAATTAAAATGACCCCCAGCATCTTTGCCTTGATTGATAAATAGTCAATATGCCAGCATAAAGGTTTCTCTTTGCGACCATGTCTTTCAATCCGAGCTGAAAGATTTCTCTGGGCACTTCCGACATAAAAATACATTCCTGCCCGAAAATCAAATTTGTCCAGTTTGCCAACAATGATACTTTGCCTTCTTCGCAAATGAAACACGGCTATGTATAAGGTACCATCCATAATCGTCATTTAATCATCCACCCCTCGACGACTCGTCGCATCCTCGTCTACCCAATCCTCTTCTTCCCAAGTCATACCCTTGCGGCCGGGTACCTTCCGGGTGGGTCCAGGTTTATAGAACGCGCAGGATTTCGGTCCATAGCAAAATGTCTCCTGGCGGTATTTCTTCTGGCTCGGATTCCATTGGTCGATAATCATCTCCACAGCCATAATGCAGCCCCAGATACAGCTTTGGCACTTGCGCTCATACGTGCGGACATCCAGTCGGCGATGGCCTCTAACCCTATATGTTTCAATATCCGGCGGTACACCCAGCCAAGGTGGTGGAGTATCTTCCTGTGGTTTAGCCTTCCTGACCATCTTCAACTTACTGACCTTGTAAAACTCTACCGTTTCGAGACGGTTATCTTCCACCAGCTGGCATTGGCCGCTGATTATATCTCCTGCCTGAAATTTGTGCTTAGCTTGGGCTCCCTTACCGATGCCAACTAAGAATACCCGCTCTTCATCTCCTATCATTCCATTGATATTCAGAGCATAGCCCAGATAGCTATGACTGCGTTGATCAAAGGATCGAAGCAGACGGATTCGAGGATGAACGGAAATCAGATTACCCTGCCAACACAGTTTATTTTCTTGTCTATCCTTACTCATTGGCACTGCTCACCAACAGCTTTTAACTAAACTTCATCGGCGAAAATGATTTATTATGAAAAATATTAGCGTCAGTAAAACAGAGAGTAGAATACATGTTCCAATAGGCAGGAAAATCCGCCAATACTTCCCGCCGAAAGAGACATCTCCTGGTAGTTGCCCAATGCCCAACTTGCCCATCAGGTATAGTATGGCCCCGCATGCTACTATGACTAATCCTGCAAAGGTGATGATTTTACCGAATTGCTCCATCGTATCACCGCATATTTTTCCAATACGGCTTTAAAACGTTTCTTACCTCGTCTATGACGCTACTTGGTACATTGCTGGGAAGAATCGCCAATTGGTTCCATAACTATGTATTATACTTTGGAGAAGTGCGTATAGCAAGCCAAGCTACGCTCGACTAATTTTCAATATGGAAGGAATTTATGGCCGACCGTCTAAAGGTTCAAATTTTCCGTAATAATACAGCCCGAACGCCCCGGATGTGTGGCCTGTCAACATCTTCAAAACTATAGTATTGAGCCGTCTGAATTGATGCCTCGAAATCCTTCTCTGAAACTCTACCTCTCGGTTCAGCCATGAGCACCGCTGCTTGCGGTTTCAAAGCCTTGCCCATCTGGGAAAACAAATCCGAAGGATCAGCGAGTTCGTGGACTACCGCGAACGCCAGGGCAAAATCAATGTTTTCATGAAGATCATCGAGATAAAAGGAGGTCTTAGAACAAACGTGTGTTTCGATCCTGTCTAATAAACCTGCTGCCTGTGCTCTTTTCTCAAGGGAGCTTATCATCTTCTTCTGGATATCAACACACATTACCTTGCCTGTCTGCCCGACCATCTTCGCCAACGCCAAACTAAAAAAGCCCATGGCACAGCCAATGTCAACCACTTTCATACCTGGGCGAACGTAGGGTTCGAGTATCTGTTCAGGATTATGCCACAGCTTCCTTAAGGGGTTGGAGAGCAGATATCCAACCCAGAATGGACACACCTTTTCAGCCATCAACCACACCTCAATAAGCTCATACTATTTGGCCAGTTTCATCCACGCAAATCTTTCACACCGGACATTTTATCTTCGGGCTGCTATATAATCAATATCCCATTGACGTGCTTCTTCAGGAAGAGCAACGAGAATAGCGCAGTGGAATCCCACCTTGTCCAAAACAAAAAATTGATGTGCCTCAGCGTAGTTCTAGGTTACAATACCGAAAGATTAGTTGTGACGATAACCGTCGAGAGTCTTTATAGGCAAATTCCTCCTGAAAGGAAACCTGCCATGGATATGAAACTGAGAGATAGCTTCCTGAAACAGTGGCGTAAATATTTCGATGGGGCTGAGCTTCCTCTGGTATTTTATTATAGTCTCGAACCAAGCGGCAATGAAGTAGTGAAGCCGCCTGCCAGCCACAGGTGTATTTTTGCGGATTTACTGCAGGCGCAGACAGGAAAAACGATTTGTTTTGACGCTGACTCGCTGGGCTGCTTCGGCGGGAAAAGATATCTTGGCTTTAGTACAGAGGTTATGCCAAATTTCTAATTTTTCCTTTCCTGCGGTATTCCAGGAAAGCTGGAGGGCGAGCGCTACAAGAAAACACCCGATCTGGTCAAACAGTTCGTTGAGCAAGCTCCGGAATTCAAAGCACCGGCCAAATATATCATATTCAAAAGATGGGATATGCTGGAAGAATCTGATGATCCCGAGGTGGTCATCTTTTTAGCCCATCCGGACATTCTATCAGGTCTTTTCACCTTGGCAAACTTTGATGAGTCTAGGCCCGACGGGGTATGGGTGCCGTTTGGCGCCGGCTGCGGTTCTATCGTTCAGTACCCTTATTTGGAGATGAGTTTAGATCATCCGAGAGCGGTTCTGGGGACGTTCGATGTTTCCGCACGTCCATTTATATCCCAAAATGACCTGAGCTTCTCCGTCCCGATGAACAGGTTTATTACGATGATCGAAAATATGTCGGAAAGTTTCCTTATCACCAATTCATGGAAGGCCATACGTAAAAGGATCACACAAAAAGACAGTGGTAAGTGAGAATAGCTTTGGCTCACCAGCGATCGCTAACGATTATGTCAATCACCTCTGCAGAACCGCTTTAAGTCAGCTGCGTTTTGCACCGCATAGCCTTGAGCATCATTGTTGAAATAGGCAAAGACATCAATTCCTTCCGCAAGCCAATCCTGAATCTTCCGAGCTTCCGCGGAGAGTTTCTGTGGACTGTAGCAACCGCCATACTTCTCACCCGTCCCGTGATATCGCAGGTAAATCCAATCGGTTGTAATCTTGATCGGGTGATTTTCGATAAGATCGTGGATACAGAGAGCGGCGTTGTGAGAGCGTAGTATTTGAAAGATATGCCATTGTTGACCCTTCCACACCTGACCGTGTAGCGCGAGACGCGCAACGCATTCAAGATCGGGGTCTTATCCAGCTTTGCACCATGGTGGATGCCTGGGCTCCAGAGGCACAGGAATACGACATAGGCCGACGTTGCCTGCGTGCTATTCTGCATGAACCGGGATGGATGGTGCGGGTGCTGACCAAGAATGTGGCGGTAAGGAAAGAATTTGATCTGATAAAAGAACACCGCTCACGTGTTCTTGTAGGTCTGAGCATTACCACCACACCTGAAAAGACTGCGATTATTAAAATCATTGAGCCGAACGCATCTTCCATCCAGGAACGTATGCTGGCCCTGGCGGAAGCTTCAGCACGAGGTTTGCGGACCTACGCTATGTTTTGCCCTCTTCTGCCGGACATAGCAGATGCCCCGGAACAGATCGATCAATTGGTGCATTTTGCCGCAGACCGCCAGGTGGAGGAGATTTTCGTGGAGCCCGTAAATCCCCGGGGCCCCGGTCTGATTCACTGCCAGCAAGCACTGGAACTCTGGGGCTATCCAAAAGAAGCGGAAGCAATCAAACAAATTCGTAATCGCGCCAATTGGTCCAAGTATGTGGTTAATCTGCTGCGTAACGTCCAGCGAAGTGTCCGCAAGTACTCCGATATCAATAAACTCAGGTTCTTGCTATATCTATCGAACCTGCTTCCGGATGATTTACAGGCAATTAGTAAAGACGATGTGGGTGTGGTTTGGTTGAAGAAATAGTGGTTGAATATCATAGATACAGAATAAATGCAAACGAGAGAAGTCAAAAACTCGGAAAAAACCAATGAACACACTGACTATCCATCTATTCAGTTATTAACCATTGCGGATGTTGCTTCTATCTTAAAAGTCTCCAAAGACTACGTACGAAAGCTGGCAAAGGAAAACATCCTGTATACTGTAAAGATGCCTGGTGGACGTAATGGCCCCGTCAGAATACCAGCAGCTTCGGTACGAAAATTCATTCATGACTCTCGTACTATTTCAAAACCACACTTAGATTCCGCTGTTGAGAAACGTCGGAATCGTAACACTTATCGCGGAGTATTTTCGGAATAGCGGTATTCTGCAATTCTTTTCGAATCCGCTGCTGCCCCGATGCGGCTTTAATCTTCCGGTCATGCCTGTACGTTTCCTGCTGTTGGATGGTGACTTGTCCCAACGCCGCTTGTACTTCGCGGAAGTCGTGAGAATTGCTGCCAATAATAGTTGCGTACGTGTGGCGGAGAATGTAGAAACCGGTTCCATATGGTCGCTTCAGTCCGGCTTTCTCAAAAAGACGCCGGAAACGACACTTTATGGCATCAGAACGTTTCAGACGACCATGTTCGTCAATTGCTTCCCAACACAAGGCACGTCCCTTTCGGCCCACAAAGAAAAGCTCCGCGGTATGTCCATCCTTAGGCCTACCACGATGGTGTTCCAAGTAGCTTTCAAGAATCGCTATGGTTTCCGGCCATAAGGTGAAATCCCTTTGGACGCCCGTCTTGGGTCTCGGATGACATATGCTTCCCGTTTCCAGATCCACATCACGCAGCTTTAAAGTACCGATATCCATATTGCCAAATCCACAGTTCAGACCCAGCATGATTATCGCTGCATCCGTCGTGTCGGCGACAGACAGTAAAGCTTCGAGTTCCTCCCATGACAGGGCCTCGCGATTTTGCTTGCGGCCGTGCTCTTTCTTGGTATTTCTCCGGGAAGAAAACTGACGTATCGAACCCAGAGGGGGGTGGGGGATTCCATGCATGTTCCATCCCCAAAGAAGGACCATACGGACATGATCGATGTAATGGTTGGCGGTTTTAAGAGAGATAGATTCATCAATGGCCAGCATCTGCCGATAGTCCGCCAAAAGACTCGACGTCAAATCGGAGGCCCTCTGCCGCGCTGGATCGAACCCTTTTCCCTTGAGCCAAGCTAAAAAATGCTGCAAATGGCGTTTGATAGACGCAAGAAAAGACGGACTGCAACCATCTGTCTGCTTGAGGTCATAATATCGTGCACACAATTCCACAAAGGTCCATGATTTAGCATGCAGGACAGCTGCTTCCGCCTGACTGACCTGCACGGCCTGCATGACCAAGGTCTCAATGTTCTCCCGGTAAAGCTTACGGGCTTCGGCCCGGTCTTTACTCCACATGTGCTTGGTACGGCCGCAGGGTTTGCTGGAGTCCCGGATGTTGGAGAACCACCAACCCGTGCTCTTATCGTATAGAAGACCCGGAAGTTTTTTTCGCTCCATCATGATTGACATTCTCCGTCAATTTGGTATAATTTATTCTACACCAAGAACTACACCAAAAGGATGACGGATCGATGATAGAGCGATAAAAACAGGGTTTTTGGGCGAACTTGACCCGCCATCACACCCGTGAGGTCACAGGTTCGAGTCCCGTATCGCCCATTATCGTAAATCTTGCCGAGATACAGAATTTCGATCACCCATCCGCAGGGTGTTGCGCCCCTAAGCTCAGGAATCATTTTAAACGGGTAAATACGTTACTTGGCAGCGTAGCTAGGCAAAAATCTTGTATTAAAAATCTAAGGTAAATCCATGGCAAAAAGCACTAACTTATCCCGTCGTGAATTTATTAAGACCACAGGCGCAGGTTTTGGGGCGATGTTGGCAGTGCCGCAAATAATTACAACGCCATTATATGGCGCCGAGGCACCAGGCGGGAAAATCAATATTGGCTGCATAGGCACCGGGCGAATGGGGCTGGGGGATATGCGTGAATTTTTGGGATTTAAGCAGGTGCAGGTGGCGGCGGTATGCGACGTGGACCGCAAGCGGCTTGATAATGCCCGGCAGATGGTGGATAAACATTACAGTGCTCAGACAAAAAACGGAAGTTATAAAGGCTGCCTTGGCTATAGCGATTTTCGAGAACTAGTGGCACGCGATGATATTGATGCGGTGTCGGTTGTTACGCCGGATCATTGGCATGCGTTGCCGGCAATCGCCGCGGCTAGGGCGGGGAAGGATATTTTTCTGCAAAAACCGCTGACTTTGACTATTCCGGAGGGAAGGGTTTTAAGTGATACAGTTACGCGATACGGACGTGTTTTCCAGGTGGGCAGCCAACAGAGATCTGATTCTCGTTTTCGCTTTGCCTGCGAACTGGTGCGTAACGGGCGCATCGGTAAACTGCACACCGTTCGGGTCGCTTTTGAATGAAAAAATCGGTCCGGATGAAATCAACTTGTATAAAAGCCGTAACCACAAAGGTAACTTCCTGGAGTGCATAAAAAGCCGTCGGGAAACCGTCGCTCCGGTAGAGGTGGGACATCGCTCCTGCAGTGCCTGTGTGCTGGGGTATATTGCTATGACTCTTAAAGGCCGCAGGTTGAAATGGAACGCTCAGCAGGAACGGTTCCTTAATGATGATGAAGCTAACCGAATGCTTACACGTACGATGCGCAGCCCCTGGTCGATTTAAACTATTCTATTTTAAAGTTATTTGTAACAAGGGTAACAAAAATGAAAATCTATGGGAAATTAGTAAGTGCTTTGGTGTTGATTGGCCTGGTGGCGAATATAGCTGTGGCGGCGGAGGAGGAGAAGGTTAAATGGCAACAACTCTATGACGGCAAGACGCTCAAGGGATGGATGCAACTAGGTGGTAAGGCCAAATATCACGTTGAAGACAACGCTATTGTGGGTACCACGGCACTTAACACCCCCAACAGCTTTTTGTGTACGAAAAAGATATATCAGGATTTTATCCTGGAGCTGGAATTTAAGGTTGATCCGCAAATGAATTCCGGGATACAGATTCGCAGTAACAGTTATCCTTTTTATCAGAAAGGACGGGTGCATGGCTATCAGGTGGAGATCGATCCATCCGAGCGGGCCTGGAGTTGCGGGATATATGATGAGTCGCGGCGGGGATGGCTGAATGATTTGAAAGAAAATGAACCGGCCCGCAAGGCGTTCAAGCAAAACGAATGGAACCATTATCGCATTGAAGCAAAGGGTGATTCGATTAAGACCTGGATTAACGGCGTGCCGGCTGCTGATTTGGAAGATACCATGACGAGATCCGGATTCATCGCTCTGCAAGTGCACAATACTAAAGTTAAAGAGCCCATGCAGATTCGCTGGCGTAATATCCGTCTTCAGGATATAACCCCGGGACCGGTGCCGACTGCGGAGGAAATTAAACTAATGACCGCGGCCTGTCCGGAAAAGCCCACGGTCGAACCAGAATCCAAACGCCGGCTGCTGGTTTTTTCACGATCTTATGGTTATAAGCACACTTCCATTGCCTACGGCAGAGAAGCGGCCCAGATCATGGCTGCAAAAACCGGGGCGTTTGAAGTGGTAACTTCGGATGATTTGTTCCTGTTCCAGCCGGAAAATCTGAAACACTTTGACGCAATTTTTTTCAACAATACCAATAATGAGATATTTCTCCCGGAAAATTTTGACAAACTTCCCAAGGAAAAACGCCCGGCGGCGGTTAAGCTGGACGAACAGTTAAAAAAAAGCCTGGTTGATTTTATCGCTTCCGGTAAGGGATTGGCAGTGTTGCACGCGGGGGTGGCCAGTTTTCGTAATTGGCCCGAATTCGGCAACATCGTGGCCGCACGCTTTGACAACCATCCCTGGGGTGCCGGTTCGGAGGTGACGCTTAAAGTGGATGAGTCCGATCACCCGTTGGCTGGGGCTTTCAATGGGAAAAACTGGGTGATAACCGATGAGATATACCAGGTGAAAGCTCCCTATTCGCGTGACAAAGTGCGCGTGCTGCTCAGCATCGATACCGAAAAAACCAATATGAATGTCAATGGTTTGCACCGCCAGGATAAAGACTTCGCTATGAGCTGGATTTTGAATTACGGCTCCGGGCGGGTGTTCTATTTCGCTCCGGGGCATCAGCATGATCTTTTCTGGAACCCTGTCTTTCTACAGCATCTGATGGACGGCATCCAGTTTACACTGGGCGACCTTAAGGCCGATGCAACACCCAGTAATAAAATTTGGTTCTCATCGGAAAAAGTTGGTAAATAATTCATCGTTTTGACTGTAACACCTTTGAGTTTAACGCTTTAGGCCTCCGGCATGT
>JAFGSR010000062.1 GCA_016934515.1 Sedimentisphaerales bacterium | reverse complement strand
TCTCCATGTAGGGGTTAATAAAATTAAAACTTCACGTAGGCGTCATGATACGGTATCAGGTCGCCAATCCCTACATGGTTTCACGCTGATTGAGCTTTTGGTAGTTGTAGTGATTCTGGGGATTCTGGCGGCTATTATCGTACCCAAGTTTTCCAACGCCACCACCGAGAGCAAAGAAAATATGTTGCGAGAAAATCTGCGGGTGATGAAAGCCCAGATTGGCGCTTATCGTGCCCAGCACTGGGACGTGGCGCCCGGGTATCCCAACGGCGATACTACCCAGGCCCCTACCGAAGATGCATTTATTCAGCAGTTAACCCAATACACCGACGAAGACGGAGTTGTTAATGACGTGAGAACGGATGTGTTTAAATATGGTCCCTATTTTCGCGCCATGCCCAAGAATCCTATTAACAGTTTAAGTAGTGTGCAAATGCTGGGCAGCGGCGATGACGAGGCTGCGGCTGATGACAGTGATGGATGGATTTTCCGCCCCGATGACATGGTCCTGCGTGCCGACGCGCAGGGAACGGACAGTAAGGGCAACGATTATTTTGATTATTAAGTTTATCTGAGGAGCAAAAAATGAAAGTTGTAGTTGACGGTTACACAAGATTTATCCTGACGGCTATTGCGGTTTTGTTGACGGTGCTGGCCGTGGGGTTGTGGCACGATAGTCCGAGTTCGCTGGGGGAAGCTCAGGCCGCCATTCCGGATTCCGGTATGCAGTTGCAGCAGATTCTCAGCAAAATGGACAATATCAGCAGCAACATGGACCAACTCCAGAAAGTGCTGATTGACGGCAGTGTTAAAGTTCAGATTGTTGAAAAAGCCGTTGTAGCAAAACCGGCAAAACAAACCGGCAAAAAATAACTTACCGTTTCACCGGCAAACGTATTTTTGCAGCAGAACCACCCCCAAGCTGCGCTTGGCGGTGCCACCCGGTGTTAAATTTATTATTCAAAGTTCAATAAAAGCGGCGATCGGTAAATGGATAAAAGAACTGTTAAAAATTCAGCAGCCGGCTTCACTCTGGCTGAGGTGTTGGTGGTTGTGGTGATCATCGGCATAGCAGCGATAATTGCCATTCCCATGGTTTCCAGTACATCGGGCATGCAGGTTACTTCGGCTGCCAGAGAAATATCATCGGCTTTGTTGTACGCGCAAACCGTCTCGATTTCCACTAAGAATCAGTATCAGGTGGTTTTTGATACCGCTAACAACAGCTATTCGGTTTGTGATGCCGCCGGAAACGTGATTAAGAACCCGGTTTTTGTCAACGAATTGTACCAGGTGGATTATGACAATGATGATCGCCGGAAAAATTTATCGCTGGTGACGGCTGATTTCGACGGCACCAATACGGTGTGGTTTGATCAGTTGGGTTCGCCTTATGCCGGGGCCATTTCGGCAAGTCCGACAACGATGAATTCCGGCACCATAACTGTCCAGGCCGGCGACAAGTCCATGAACATTACCATCGAACCTTTTACAGGCAGGATCAATATCAACTAATCTGCTTTCGTCAGGAACACAAAGAGGTTTACATGTTTTTTTCAGGCTCCCGATATGTCAGTCCAATCGCTTTGGATCTGGGTTTTGATTCTATCAAAATGGCCCAGTTAATCCGCTGCCGGGGACAGATTCGCATTTTGGCAGCCAAGAAAATCCGCTTTCCCCGCCGACTTCGTCAGGGGCCCGAGCAGAGTTATCAACGAACTCATTTTGCGGTGCAGGCGGTGGACCAGGCTTTGAAAAGTGGAAAGTTTAAGGGACACCGGGCGATGCTTTGCGTCGGCAAAAACGTGCTGGATTCGGCCTGCATTCGATTTGATGATTCGGCTGAACAGAACGAGCGGCACTTTATCCAGGCTCATGCCCGGCGGGAGTTTGGTTTGTGGGATCATGAAGGGGCGGTTGATTATCTGCCGGCGGGAGAGGTTCGGAACGGCTTAGAAATCCATAATGAATATCTTGCCTTTGGCGGAAGTGATGAAGCTTTACAGGAACAACTGGCAATTCTCGAAGATATGAACCTGCATTGCCAAGCCATTGAACCCAAACCCTGTTCGGTGTTTCGCTGTTTCCTGGACGAATCCAGACAGGCCGATGCCGATAATGAATTTTTTATCCTGGTTGATATGGGTGCGAGGTCAACGGTAATTGTAACCGCCGGCGGGGAGCAGATTACCTGGACCAGGCAAATAGAGTTTGGAGGTTGCGATCTGACCGATCTGGTGGCGCAAAAATTACAACTTGATACCGATGACGCGTTGGAGATGCGCTTGCAGAGCAATCGGAAACTCAACAACAATCCTCTGCTGGATTGGGGTCGAAAACAGGTTGATCTGGTGCTAACCGATATCATCAGGGAAAAAATTGAGGAACTCGCCGAGGAAATCAAATTATCTCAGCAGCACCATCAGCAGCGTTTTGGCGGCAAGGCACCTGCTGAAATCTGGTTTTGCGGCGGAGAAGCCTACGCAACCGCAACCCAGTCCTTGCTGGGAAAATCCCTGCATAAGAAAATTCGCACAAAATGCTGTCTCGAAGCATTGGATTGTTCAAGCCTGGAGCTTGATGATCTGGCCTTTGGCAACCAGTTCAGTGAATGGGCCGCGGTGTTCGGTTTGTGCCTGAAAAACTTACAACAAACCCAAAACAGAAATCTGGTCCAGGTTAGTTAAAATTAGCATCGACAAACGTTTCGCTTGGCCTGTGCGGATGACTTTATTCGCTCAAACAAAATGAGTTTTCGGCGGGATTAAAGGTCAATAGGTATTATCATTGACATATTTTTTAGGGGCTTTTGGAAATCGTAGATTTTCATTATTTGGACCATTATGAAAGATATTAATTTATTGCCGGATTGGTACCACCACGGTGGAGGTGTCGAAAATAAAATGATTTTAAGGGGTGGAACGTTATTCACAGTTGTATCGATTGGAATGGTTCTGGCAATTGCGGTTGCTTTTAACGGTCCGCTTGGCGCAGATGGCGGGGTCGTAAAGCAAAAATGTCCGGAACCGGTGAAAAATCTACCCGTTTTCCAGCCGCCGGCACCGACCGATAATCATAATGAAGCTGTATCAAAAGTAACCGAAAGACAAAATCTCTGCTGCTATAACACTGATCCCAACCAACGACAGCAAGAGTCGGTTCAGATGGACTATGTGACTGTCGATACTAAAGATAGCAACAAAAGGAAAGATTCGGTTATGCACGGTAATTAGTACCGTTTTCTGACGAATGTATTGTGCCCTTTGCCGAACATAAGGATTCCAGGTAAACAGGCAAAGATGTGTATCGATTGCAGCCGGCGCAACAGGATTTGCCGGCGATTAAAAGTTGTAGTATGAAGAAATTTGTAAAGCCGCTAAGCACAGCGGCAAGGTAACCTCAGGCCGTCAGGTTTATGAGTGGGAGAACAAAAAATGAGCACAAGTAACAAAATGGTATCTGGACTGACAATTTTGCTGATCCTGGCATTTGGAGCAGGTTTTGTAGCTGCCCGGGAACAAGCTGGGCCAACCGAAGACTTTCCAGTTACGTTTATTGATCAGGCTGAGATTGTCGCTGAACCGGTTGAAGAATCACCGGCGACTCCGGTCGATCAGATTGAGATAATCGTGGAGCCGGTTGAGGAATCACCGGCAACTCCAGTTGGAGAAATCGAAATTGTATCGGAACCGGTTGAGGAATCACCGGCAACTCCAGATATTCAGGTTGAAGAGATCGAAATAGCGTCAATGCAGGAAGAAACCGAAGCCGAACCCGTGGCCGAAGCAGTTGCGGTTGTTGAAACTGAAGTTACCGAAATAGCTGAACCTGATGAAGCCGGGACCTTTCCCTTCCTTAAACACAAAAGCGATATCACCGAATTTCTCAGCATGTTGGGTAAAGCCTGCGAAAAAAATATAATTATATCTCCCCAGGTCCGCGGTCCGATTTCCGTTGATCTTTACGATGTTACCTTTAAAGAAGCTTTGGATGCTGTGCTAACTGTCAACGGGTTTGCTTATGAGGAAAAAGGCTCCTTCATATTCGTTTACTCCCAAAAAGAATTCGATGCCCTGCAAGCAGCCGCACGGAAGATGGAACATAAGATTTACAAATTGAATTACATCCCCGCCAAGGACGTTGAAGAGCTAATCAAGCCCCTGGTTAGTTCCAGTGGCATGGTAACCACATCACCAGAAGCCGGCGATCCCAAAATCGAAGCTGGCGAAGACTGGGCGGTCAGCAATTATATAATCGTTCTTGACTTCCCCGAACAGCTTGAACAAATTGCCCAGCTAATCAAGGATATCGATCAAAGACCTCCCCAGGTGCTTGTCGAAGCGACCATTCTGGTAGCGAGTCTGGACGATACCAACAAACTCGGAATCGATCTAAGCTACCTGGGTGGCGCCAACACCGATTTCTACAACGGTGGCGATCTTATTGTCGACAGCTCTGCCGGAACCAACGGCGGCGCAACCTCCGAATTTATCGCTGCGGCAAACGTCGGTACCGGCGGTCTTTCTATTGGGATCACCAACAACAATATTGGTGTGTTAATTCGTGCTCTCGAAAGTATCACTGACGTGGTAACTCTGGGCAATCCCAAGATCATGACCCTCAATCGCCAACAGGGTAAGGTCCATGTCGGTAATCGCGATGGTTATATTACCACTGAGGTGTCCGCCACTACCGCTACCCAGACCGTTAATTTTCTTGAAACTGGTACGGAGCTCTCCTTCCGCCCGTTTGTTATGCAGGATGGCTATGTTCGCATGGAACTGAATCCTTCCGACAGCAGTGGTGGTGTTGAAGTAACAGGCAACTTCACTTTACCTTCGGAAACTACTGCCGAAGTTCAGACCAACGTGCTGGTTCGCGACGGTCAGACCATCGTTGTCGGCGGCTTGTTCCGCGACAAAACCACCATCGGCCGCTCACAGATTCCTGTGCTCGGCAACCTGCCTGGCCTGGGAACCCTCTTCAGAAGCACCAGTGACGTTGTTGAAAAAGAGGAAGTAATTTTCCTGATCACTCCTCACATTGTCAAAGAAGAAGTTGATTACGCTCTGGCCCGTGAAGTCATGGATAACTGCGATGTGATGATGACCGGGATGTATGATGGGCTGCAGTGGCATGGCCGCGAAAAAATTGCCGGTGCTCATTACCATTGGGCCCGTGAACACCTATCTGCCGGCGAACTTGATAAGGCTCTCTGGGATGCCAACATGGCTGCTTATATCACACCCGGTTACCTGGATGCCCTCAATCTTCGGGACGAGTTACGCACCGAAAAAATGTACGTTGGCAGAAAAACCAGCATGAGGTCCTTCATGCGTGATCTGCTGGAAAGAGAGTCAAGGTAAAATTTCTTACAAATTAATAACGTTCGATGTGGACCTTAACCTGCATAACGTTATTTATCAAAGTGTAAAAAAATGTCAGACGAAAGTTGTCAGGCCGGCGGTTCCTGCTGGGTATCAGTAAGAGCCGCCGGCATGCAACATTTAAAATTGAATGATTAATATTATTTTTCGCGTCGCAATTGTAACGCACAAATTCATTCGTTTCCATGGAGATAAACCAATGAGGCAGCAGATTACCGTATTACTATTCCTGTTGATGACCGTCGTCGGATGCAACCAATCCCACCAGCAAGCCAAACAGGCCGCTATGGAGCGTTGGCAAAAAGCCCGCGCCCGTTTAAGTGTCGATCTGGCGATTCAGCAATTCCACTCCGGCGATTTGAAAAAAGCCGCTGCTACCGCGGTTTCCGCCATCGATATTAATCCTCAATATACCCAGGCCCATCTGATCCTGGGGCAAATCTATCTGGAGCAGGATAAACTGTCCAATTCCCGCAACTGTTTTGAAAAATGCCTCGAGCTTGAGCCTGACCAACCTGAGGCGCATTATTTCCTTGGAGTCATTAACCAACGTTTGCAAAAACTTCAGCCGGCTTTCGACCATTTTCAGGCCGCCTGGAGATTTCAGGCTGACCGGGCTGATTATCTGTTAGGCATGGTCAATACTAAAATGGCTATGGGAGAACCTGATAACGCTTTGCAGTTGCTTAACGAAAACATCAACACCGTTAACAAAACCGAAACTCTCTACGCAACCGCCGGCAATATCTATGTTTCCCTCGGCCGGGACGACGCTGCCGTCGAAAAGTTTCAACAGGCTCTCGATATCAACCCCGATGCCTGGATTGTCAAAGAATCTCTGGCTTTTTCGCTGCAACGCTGCGGACAGCACAATAAGGCACTGCAATATTTTAAAGAACTCGACAGCCACAGCAGTACCGGCAATACCACTGGCAGCGGCAATACCATCGACAGCGGCAAAAACTCGGACGGCCGATGGATTTATCAGTTGGCCATGGGTGATTGCTACCTGGCTTTGAAAAATTATCACCAGGCCCAGAGATGTTACGAATATGCCAGTACCCAAAATGCCTCGAATCCCGATCTCTGGGTACGGCTGGGACAAACTCACCTCGCCCGACAAAAAACCGATCAGGCCGAAACCTGCGCCCATAAAGCTCTGGCCCTGGACGAAAATAATTCCGAGGCTTTGTTGCTGATCGGATACGTCGCCATAAAAAATGGTGATTATCAGCAGGGGAAAACGGTCTGCAAACAAATGATCGACAAAAACGACCAGGACCCACTGGCTTATTGCATGCTTGGTCAGTGCCTGCAGGCCCTGGGACAGAACGATGAAGCTCTGGATTGTTATGCCCGGGCCTTAAAGATCGATCCCAATGATAAATTGGCGGGAAAATTACTGCTTACGGTTCAGGATATTTCGGTTGGCACTAAAGCAGGCACCTCCAGCCATTGATTGATAGATTGATAGGTTGATTTCCGGCAGTTTGAAACACTGCGGAACTGAACCGGTTACAGCATTATTTAACCATACATCAGAATTCAACTTACCTGTGGAGGCGGAGAGTTGTTTTTAGCGCGAAAACTAGTATTGGTGCTGGTTATTTTAACCGCCCTGGGCGGCAGTGCCGCTTATTTTGTCACCCGCATGGGACTGATCAGTTCTGCCGGACAGGCTCGTAATCTGGGTTGGACGGTTTTTGCCCTTTTGACTTTGCTGAGCCTCATCCTGGCGGCGCTTATCTGGAAAAATGTATCCTCCAGCTTGCGAAAGGTCTGCACGCAGTTAAAACACTTCGAATCTGAAGATGAAATCGGCATGATAATGATCGACGAACGCGACGAGTTAGCTGAGCTGGTCGATGCGGTGAATCATCATCTAACCCGAATTGAAGCAAAACTCCGCCGGGATCGCATCCTGCAAAAGGAGCTCGAAATCCAGGCCCGGGTCGCCGAAGCCGAACGTCGTCAGCGCGAAGCCGTTATTTTCAGCATTTCTCAGGCGGTTCTGGTAACCGATAAATACGACGAACTGATCCTGGCCAACCAGAGTGCCGAAAAACTCTTTCAATTCGAGCTCAACAACAACTATCGAAAATCTATCACCCAGGTTATCCACGATGACAAACTGGTCGAATTGATCCGCCAGACCCGTCTGCAAAAAAACACCCGGGTAACCCAACTGTTCGAACGAGCGGACCATCAACGCCAAAAAACCTTAAGCCTGGAAATCTTCCTCTCCTGTGTTCTGGACTATCAGGATGAAATCCTTGGTGTCGTTGTTGTGATTCATGACGTTACCGCCGAAAAAGAAATCGCCCGGATAAAAGATGATTTTGTCAACAGCGTTTCCCACGAATTAAAAACTCCCCTGGCCAGCATCAGTGCCTGCGCCGAAATGCTCGAAGATGACGAAGCTGCCGACAAACAAAGCCGCCATGAACTGATCGGTATTGTTCGGGAACAGGCCCAACGCCTCAATCGTTTGATTGATAACATCCTGAATCTTTCCCGTATCGAATCAGGAATGTTCAAGGCCCACAAGGAAAACCTCAACCTCACCGATCTGGTCCGACAGGTAATTTCCGCCATGCGCCCCCAGGCCGCCGAAAAAAATATCACTATCAATCAGGAAATCAATTGCACCGAATTGTTGATCTTTGCCGATCCGGATATGCTTCACCAGGCATTGATGAATCTGCTCAGCAACGCTGTTAAATACTCACATCCGGGCCAATCCGTTTCCGTAGTGCTGAACCAAAAAGACGACCAGCATGTTCTGCTGCAGGTGAACGACCACGGAGCCGGAATTCCAACGGAAAATCTCAACCAGATTTTTGAAAAATTCTATCGCGTCCGACAAAATTGCGACCTCGCCGGCGGCACCGGACTGGGCTTGCACCTGGTCAGGAAAATAATTGAAACCATACACAACGGCAGAGTCAGCGTAACCAGCCATCCGGAAAAGGGCAGCTGCTTTTCGGTATCCCTGCCGCTTTGTCGGCAAACCAAACCGGTTGCCGTTTGAAAACTTTGATCGAGCTTAGAAAAGAAAAATTAAAAAACAACTAATGAATGGATTCAGAAGAAAAGACTCCCCAGCAAAGGACTCAGGAGAAACTCAATGATTGAAAACCGCAAAAAAATATTAGTCGTGGACGATGAAGTGCACATTCTGCACGTCGTCTCCTTAAAACTCCGCAACGCCGGTTACGAAGTTGTTACCGCCCAGGACGGCCGTGAAGCCCTGGAAATTGCCCAGGTCGAAAATCCCGACCTGGTGATTACCGATTACCAGATGCCCTATTTGTCCGGTCTGGAATTGTGCCGTCGCTTAAAACAAATTCCCCAGACCACGCACATTCCCGCGATAATGCTAACCGCCCGCGGTTTCGCCCTCGATCAAAACGACATGCACGAGTTGGGTATCAAAATCTGCCTGCACAAGCCCTTCAGCCCCCGCGAGGTTTTGTGCGTCGTCGATGAACTTATGCAGGAGGTAACTGTTTAACGCTACGCCTGCCCGGTAACAAGCAATCACAACCTTAGATTTTTCCCGACGGTTAATGGTTGCTTGCCGGCAATAAACAGTCCCGCTGAACTGATACCGATTGGAATTGGAACTGAAACAATGGAAAAAGTACTGTCCACAACCGAAAATTCTCTCGCTTTCCAGTCTTGTCGGGAAGTGCAGGAGATGCTGGTTGGTGTTGGAATAAGTTCCGCTTTATTAAGCCCCGACGGCTGCTGTCTCAATGAAATTATTTCTGGCGAAGAATTCGCCGGTTGCGATTGCGTTTCCTGGCCCAACTGCCACCTGGAGCACCGGGACACGAAGAGCCGCGCAAGCGAAAATTCACCAAACGACAATTTGGAAAATATCACTCAGGAACTCTGCCCCGCCGGTTTCATTCGTATGGAGGCAAAAATTAAGCACCGCCGCCGTCAAATCGGTACGCTGGTACTTTGCTTTAAGAATCTGAGCCTTGAAAGCTGCGAAAAACTTGAGAACGTCTGCAGTCGGCTCAAAATCGACTCATCATGGATTGTCAAACGCTCCCTGCCTGATGCTCTATCAGGCGAATCCGTAACCCGGGCCCTGCACACTATCCTGGAAAAACTGCTTAGCAGCACCATCGATCAACATACCAATCGCGCCGAACTCGATGCTCTAAGCAACTCCCTGGCTCAAAGTTACGAAGAACTTTCCCTGCTGCACCGTATCAGTGACCGCATGCAAATCACTCAGCAGCCTCAGCAGTTTTTTGGCGAACTCTGCGAAAACCTCAAGGACGTCGCCCACGCCGCCAAGATCGCCGTGCTCTGGGCCGATCGAGAAAATCCCGATGGCGTCATCCACCGTATATGTTCCACCGGACTGCCGGACCTGGACAACAGTGACTGGCAGCTATTGTGGCACCGTGTTCGAAATCAGGTTCTGGAAAACGGCCGGATTCTGCTCGACAGTAATGTTGACGGACCTTACACGCAGGAATGGCCCGAAACCATCCGAAATCTCATCGGCTTGCCAATCAGACGATCCGATGAATTCATGGGTGCTCTTATCGCCGTCAATAAAATCGATAAAGCGGATTTCGATTCCATCGACATTAAATTGCTCAGTTCCGTTGCCAACGAAAGCGCAGTGTACCTGGATAATTATTATCTTTACATGGATTTGCAGGAGCTGCTCCTTGGTACCCTCCGCGCCCTGACCAACAGCATCGACGCCAAAGATCCCTATACCAGCGGCCATTCCGAACGGGTCGCCATAATTTCCCGCTGGCTCGCCCATCGGTTGCAGCTCAATCCCCTGCTGATCAGCAATATTTACCTGGCTGGCCTGCTCCATGACGTGGGAAAAATAGGCGTTCGCGAAACCGTCCTCTTAAAACCAGGCCAACTTTCAAAACTGGAATTCGAGCAGATCCGCGAACACCCCGAAATCGGCGCCAACATATTGAGCGGCATCAAACAAATGCAGGAAGTTACTCCCATCGTTCTGACCCACCATGAACGTTTCGATGGCTTGGGCTATCCACGCGGGCTCAAGAACGAAAACATTCCCCTCGGCGGCCGCATCGTCATGCTTGCCGATTCCTTTGACGCCATGGTCAGCAACCGAACTTATCGTCGTGCTTTGCCCGCCACCGGTGCCCTGGCTGAAATCCGCCGATGCAGCGGCACCCAGTTCGATCCCAAAGTTACCCAGGTCTTCCTCGACAGCAACATCGATCAACTTCTCGATCTGCTTAATCCCAACGGCCCAGGAAATCAAAATTCTAATTTACCCATCATGTCAGCCAGCCGGCATTAAGCTCACTGCCCAGCTTAAATTGGATGGGCTTCAGCCCATGCCGTCCAACTGCCGAGGTGGCATGGGCATCCTGCCCATGATTAATTCTTTCGTACCGCCGGCGCCCCGCCGGCATCTTAAATCCACAGCCCCGAAGGGGCGCAATAATATAGCCCAGGGCAACGCCCTGGGTTGATTACCCCATAATATTTCCTAAGCCCTGAAAGGGCGAAATTGTTCATATGCAAACCCACTCAACTTCCCTGCCCAACCTGCACGCACTATTTTAGATTTGGAGGATGGGATGCTCTACACCAGCAACACACCACCCCGCAAGCACCCCTGAACCTCCCCCACCCCACCCTGTCATCTCGAGCGCAGTCGAGAGATCTATTTAACAACCCGCTGCGTAGCAGCACCTCAAATATCCATCCAAAATTCAAAATTAACACCCCTCCTACCCCCCATATCTCCGTACCTGCCTGTACTACTTTTGGTTCTGACCGAACCACCCTGCCCTTGTCCGTATCCGTCCGTGCTTGTCCGTGCCCGTCCGTGTCCGCCATTTTCCAATAACATTAATTTTCTTACAACTCCAATTCTCAATTCAATATTCAACGATCACAATATACATCTATGCTATTTTTAGCAGTTCTGTCTTCCAAAATGTTGGTTCTTGATTTCATGCATAAATCCATTGATGAAATTACCGAAATCACCAACATAAATTGTTGACCGAAACTGGTCTGTGCCATCTGCCTTTTTGTCGCACAGTTCAATCTGGTCACCATTAACGGTGAATCGTCCGTGCGTAAGACCGTTGCGTATGCGGCTGCAGAAACGTTTCTTTTCTGTGTTCTGCGTGCCGTAATGAACGATAAACTTGTCAGTATCAATGTGTGAGAAGTCAGCTTTATCGAATTCGGCTTGCTGCGGATACACGAATAGAATGTAAGAAGCCATCAACAGAGTACCGATGTTGAGGGGCTCTACATTACTGTACTTCTCCTTAAATTCTTCAAGAACTTCCCCCATCGATCTATCTTTATTCTCGGGTTTCTTGCTCCATTGGCACCAGAGTAGGCTGATGCTTCCTTGTACGATTAGATCCCAGTTTGTTGCCTTTTGCATATTTGTTTCTTCTCCTATTTTCCGTTTCTATAGTTTCCCTTTATACCCACTTTAAGGTCTTTCTTCCAGATAACCATTTACCGCATTCTGAGATCGCTACTTAACAGTATTGCGTTACCGTTATGAGTTTATTCTTTTTAACTTCTAAGTCTCACGCCATTTATATTGTATTTTCCGTTAATTGATATATTGCCGCTTTTAAAACTTGCCAACATATTTTAGCAGTATGTTTATCGGGATTAAATCCAGAACTCATTTGTTCATATGGGTGAATGTAGTTTCTAAAATCTCTTAAAGAATGGCTAAACTTTTTTACATCCTCCTTAAGGAGACCTACATCACATGCTACATCAATATAATTGCTTAAAGTCCAATTTTGAAATTGCTTAATTTTTCCTTCTTTATCTTTTGGCGATGATTTTGATTGATTAAATTCTTTTGGGTATTTTAAAGCTGTTCCAAGTAAAATTCCTTCCAATGTGCTTCCTGCAAGAAAAATTACAGAAAGCGGCGCATTAGCAGATAAACATTTTTTAATTTCATCAAATCTAATTTTTAGTGTCTCAGTAACGACTCCATCCAATCCGATTTTTTCAAGTGAAATTTCACTAAATTCTCTTTTTAAAAATTCATCTTCTTTTATTTCGCCTGATTTATCGTTAAATATTATTTTATCGGATTTTTCAAATGTTATATCGGCCTCATTCCTTATGATTTTCCATTTATCGAATGCAAGAAACTGATTAAAATCTTTGATATAATTGTCTAATTCATTAATTCGATCAATGAAATTTACAGGTGCGAATAATTTCTTGATACACTTGTCTAATTCCGGCGTTCCATTTATATGAGCAAGTTTTTCATCTGTGTACATCCATCTTGAAGGGAAACCTTGGCCATATGAATCATTAAATCCCAAATCATTAAAGAAGCTCACCAGTTTTGGCCCTGAACGGTATTCAGTTTCTTCGTTAATTAACAATCTTAACTTTTCTAGTGTTTTGTCTTGTAGAATCATATAGTATTTTTCTGTCTGAGTATTTTAAATACCAATAAACGAATTAGCCTCTTAAACATAACTTCTCTTTATTTACTTCCAGATATACCCGCTCTCAATGTGTTTTAAGATAAGCTTTAATTAACCCCCATTATAAATCCCCCTAACTTAATCAGTCAATCACAACTTCCCCTTAAAATACGCTCTTTTTGCACCTGAACCACCCAGAAATCACGCGTCCTTTTGTCGCGGCGAAGCTCAGCGAAGGCGGGCATGTCGCGGCGAAGCTTAAGCGAAACCGGATCCCCACCCGCCAACATAAACATCTAATGCACAACAATTTATATCTTTTTATAAGCACTCCAAAAATCCCACCCAATCCCCCCACTTTTATCCCTCATAATCCCAATTTACCATTTTTTATGCTTTTTTGTGCTTTTTGTGGCTATTCTTCAACTTCTTGTTTTTTATGCACGAATTTTATTTTACATCGTCATAATATGTTAATAATTAACGTCTTATGAATTTTTGACCTCTTCATGAACTTCATGAACTTCATGGTTAAATTAAAATCCTGAGCATCCTGTCAAAATTCCTTAGCGACTTTGCGTCTTTGCGTGAAATATCTTGGTTGCGGCTA
>JAFGSR010000061.1 GCA_016934515.1 Sedimentisphaerales bacterium | reverse complement strand
CAGAGACGCTAAAACCGATGAGTTAATCTGGGAAACGGCATATCATGACAAACAAAGCCCTCTGACAAAACTTGAAGATCGAAGGCCTGAATATTTCGTACAAAACACCGTACAGAAGACTTTAACAAAAGTAATTAACTCAAACTGACCGATGGAAAGATTTTTGACGATAGTTATGGTTGAACAAAAAAGGGCTTTCAAGCCGATAAATGTAGTGCAAACGAACATTTACGGGCAAAAAGGCCTTATTGCTTACTAACGGCAAACCACGGTGAATTCCTCCGGCGTAGCGTTCGGAACGAGTCGTGGGTGATACGCCAGATCGCCCTGGACACGCTTCGACGTCTTTATTCTCAAAGGAATCGTTCTATAATCGCGGTTCTTCAACGGAGCGATTTTTACGCAGAAATACATAAACCGGCAATGGATCGTTTCTGCCCATCGTCAACAGCGGCCCCATTGCAAATGATGAATCATTCTGGAGATGGGTGAGAAATTCCTGGTTATGGACATTATCCATAACCATGGAGTGCCGTGGTTTTCCCTGCAAAGATTCGTGTAGGCGGGAAGGCACTATGACCACATCATATTTTTTTACCTCTGACATTACCACCGACCAATCCAAACAACCATCCTCGATTCTCCAAAGCCATTTGATTTTCACTTGATCGTCGCGGCGTTTTATCCAGGGATACGATATCTGAGGCGGATTCAACGTATTCAGATTGCCAAGATACGCAATGGAGGGTTGTCTGAGTCCTTCAGAATCACAGTAATTCTGGAGTTTCCGCCAGTCCCATTGTTCTCGGTGGGTAAAAAGTTGCGAGGAGGGAATTCCAAAATAGCGAGGAGAATATTTGAAATTAGAATTTGTAAGGATTGGGCTGATAAACAAAAATAACTGGCCATAAATACACGCCAGAAAAAACCGCCGGAGGGGTTTCGAGGCGTCCCATGGCAGTTTGGAGGCAAGAATACCCAATCCCACATAAAGCGGTATTAAAGCAGGGGACGAAAGGCGTAGATTGTGGTTTTGACTGAAAACTTGCGCCAAAATAAGCGGCAGTGACATAAACAAACATACACCTAACGCTCTCTTTTCAACTTGATTGAGTATTTGTTTTTTATTACGGAGTCGCTGTTTTAAAAACACTATCATAAAACCTAATACCAACAAAGTGCATATCGTTCCGACCGAGCAAACCATGAATTGCTCAGAGATTTTCAACCATGTTGCCACTCCAACCGGCCCTAATGAATGACGAGAAAATCCTGTAGAATATTTTGCATATTTCCAAGCGTACTGATAGTTCACCACCCACCAGGGAGCGATCAAGATTAACGCCGCAATACCGGCTTTAACAGTGGTTTTCAATAAAGCAGTGTCATAACGCCTTACACATGCGAACCAAAGTAACGAAAAAATAGCGCCGCCTCCAACCAATGCGAAGGAGCTTTTTGCCATCCCGCCTATCGCGAGCGCCAAAGCAAGGCCTATCCAGTAAAAACGCGACGAACACTTTTTCAAAATACAGAAAGTAAAATATATCGTTCCCGCACAGCTAAAATAAAATGCCGTATCTGTTCCGAATGTCATGCTGGAACAAAGCAGGACAGGAGCAAGCCCCGTTAATGCAGTGGCATAAATCGCTCCCCAACGATTCACCATTATTCGACAAGCCAAATAAGTAAAAACCAAAGCACAAGTAAATACACCTAAAGAAACTAGACGCGTAATTTGTGGAGTTGCGTCGCCAAGAATGGTAAACGGTAGAACTAAAAAACGATATGCAGGAGGTCGTTCACGATCTGATTTCATAAGTAACCTAACCGTATCAACAGGTCCCTGCTTTGCCCAAAACACAGCATCCATATAAGCGCGATTTATATATCCCGATTCGTCCCAACCTACCCCATAAGGATGATCGTAGATCCAATAAATACACATTATTAAAACAACAACCAGGCATAAATACATACCCATTGCAACTCGAACATAATTCTTTGAAATAACTCGATCAAACATTGTTTTGTATCACCCGATGGATTACCTTTCTTTATTAATATACCCTTATTACTCTTTAGTCTTTTTATATTTGCCAGTCGGCGGTGTAGCCGCGGTCAAGGCTGTTGGGGCGGTTGCGGTACTTGAGTTCCACGGCCTTGTTGCTGACGGTGCAGCCGGGCGGAACCGAGCGGGTCAGGAAGACGCCGCCGCCGACGGTCGCGGCCTTGCCGATGGTGACATCGCCGAGGATAGTGGCGTTGGCGTAAACGACGACTTCATCCTCCAGCGTGGGGTGGCGTTTGTATTGGCGGTGGATCTGGCCTTGGTCATCGTGCGGAAAGCTCAGGGCGCCGAGCGTCACACCCTGGTAGAGCTTGCAGCGTTCGCCGATAACGGTGGTTTCACCGATAACAACACCGGTGCCGTGGTCGATGAAGAAGCTGGGGCCGATGGTCGCTCCGGGATGAATGTCGATGCCGGTGCGGCTGTGGGCGTGTTCGGTCATGATGCGAGGCATGAGCGGGACCTTAAGGTTCCAAAAGATGTGGGCCATGCGATGGGTGGCGATGGCAATAGTGGCCGGATAGCTGAAGACAACCTCATCGGTGTTGGCGGCGGCCGGGTCGCCCTGGTAACCCGCCAGGACATCCGTCGCCAACAGCGCCCGCAATCGCGGCAGGCCCAGCAGAAATTCATACGTCGCCTCCACGGCTTGATGTTCGATGGCGTCGGACGGGCCGCCGGCGTCCAGGCTCATGCATTGGCTGATCTGGCGGGCCAGGGCGGTGTTGAGTTCCTGCAGTTCGTTAATGATGTGGTATTTGATATTGTCGCGGGTAAGGTCCTGCGGCCCGAAAAAGCCGGGGAACAAAACGCCGAAGAGCCTATCGATCAGTCCATAAATGGCCGGACGGCTAGGCAGATATGCCTTGCTGATGTGCTGGATGCGGGGCAGGGCGAAGTAGCTGTCTTCCAGTTTGGAGATAAGGCAAATGGCGTCATCATTGGTAAAACGGGTTAAGGGACTCATGGCGAACTCCTGTCTTGGTTATACCCGAAATTATAGACTCCCTAACCGACACCGACAAGGCGTTAAAAAGACTTGCTATATCACAAATTATGGCTTAACGATTGTAGGTTTCAGTGGTTATGGGAAGAAGAGATTGTATGTAATTACGCCAGACCGTCTCTATCGTTTCGGGCGAAAACTCACCATCATAGACCAGCAGACGATACCGCAGCACAACATCCCGGCCGGGTTCCAGTGCCCAGCTTTCCAGCCTGGTGGGACAGAAATTGATAAAAATACCGTCGTCCTTGTCGCCCTTGGGTTCGGGCCAGACTCGCAGCGGTTGGGGTTGTTGGTGGTTATCAGGATGACTCATCAGCACCAGGCCGCAGGTTGAGCCAGAGGTCTTGCCGACGCCTTGAACCCGACACCAGCGGGCACGACCGCCGTCAGCGTCTTGACGGGTCTTGCCTTCCGACGTCAAGATGGAGCAGGTTCCTTTGTGCCAGGCCGGGGTCGCCCGAAAACCCAGGCCGCCGCCATAACGATAGGCGGGCAGTTCGATGGGCGTATCGAGTTGATTACGCTGGATGCCGGTGATGTCAATGAGCCAGGCAGTACCGCCGGCAAGCTGGATGGGGAAGGCTCGTACGGTGTAGTGTTCCCTTATGGCCACTTTCTCCTCCGGCTTGAGCACGATGTGTTCCTGAATGACGCTAAAACCGGCAAAGACCGGGCCGGAGATCGTGTCCAGAATTTCGCTGCAACGCACGGCCCCCTGGCCTTTGCCCAAGTTCCAGAAATCAATTTCCTGGCCTTGGACCTTTGTTTTGGTCCACGGGCCCCAGATACCGTAATGATGGTAATGATCTTTGGGTTGAATCTCCGTCAGGACCATGCCGTTGGGCGACCAGAGCGGATGAATAAAGCCGCTGCGACGATACAGGGGATCGACGCCTTCGGGCACATCGTGCACGGCATGGTAATAACGCAGGATATCGGCGTCGCCGCAGCGCAGGGTAATGGCCTTCTCGTCGCGGATGGCTGTGACATTCGGCTCCGGTAAAACTTCGGCAGCGGCAAGCTCCAGAGAAAGCGATTCCCCGGCTTTAAGGGTCTTATCAGGTATGAACCACAGCCGCTTCGGAGAACCCGGTTCCATCTGACACTTCAGGGGGATTTTTTCATTCTCAGCCAGCCGGTAAAGACTCAGTGGCGTATTCGTTTCCATTCCCGCCTCAACTTCAATGGATACCGGCAGACCTGCCGGAACTTCATCTTCCACCTGCACCAGTAGATGCCGGGGCGAAGATGCAAATATATACGAACATACGGACAACAATAAAACCATCAGGATAAGGCCTGAATTTGTCACAAAAACCGGTCCTTTCTTAATTGATTTGCCCCATATCGACGATCATTCGGCGAACTGCGCTTCAAAAGAACACCTTGTCGGCACTACAGGTTGGGTGGACGATTATCGAACTGCTTTATCCGCCCATCCCGCAACCTTGGATCTGTCAATCGTGGTATAAACCTTGTTTTTAGCCCAAAAAGTCAATATGATTCTACAAGGCACCGCCAACTCAGACAATCTGAATATCTTCATTTTTACGGACTTTTGTTAATGACTCGGCCAGAGGCAGGGGATCCCGGAACTTAAATTAACACATAAAGATACACCTAAAAAAATATTTGTAAATGTAACTCAATATATATAAAACACTTACGAATAATTTGCTATGGGCTAAATAAGTGAAATGCCATAATAGCACTTGATTTAAGTGCTATTATTGCCGATAATGTTT
>JAFGSR010000060.1 GCA_016934515.1 Sedimentisphaerales bacterium | reverse complement strand
TTGTATCGCCGGCGTCTCGCCGGCTGGTTGGACAATTGCCGCCGGGACGGCGGCGGTACAGTCCCCGGCGAAGCCGGGATAAGTTCACCTGCCAAAAAACCAAGGGGAAAATGGGTTTATATTGCTATAATTCCGGAAAAAACGTCTTGACTGCCATTTTCAAAACAATATACTAACGATTCTTGTTAAATATTGACCTGAGATGATGAATGATTGAGGTAAACTAATGATTGATAATCTCGAAGCGACCGTGAAATCGATTTGTCAGGAGTGCGGTAACGACCGCGGACGAATGATGGATATTGTCCGGGCCGTTCAGCAGCAATTTGCTTGTGTCCCCGGCGAGGCGATGGATATTATTGCCCGTGAGGTGAAAACCCACCGGGTCGAAGTTGCCGGCGTAGTTTCATTCTACGCTTTTCTGTCCAGCCGACAGAAGGGAAAAGTCATAATTCGTGTCTGCAATGATATCATCGACATGATGAACGGAGCGGACCGGGTTATAGCGGCTTTTTCTGAAGAGTTGGGCATCGCTGTGGGTGAAACCACCGCGGACGGCAAAATTACCCTGGAAACCACCCCGTGTATCGGGATGTGTGACCAGGCCCCGGCGGCAATGATTAATGATGTCATAATCACGTACCTATCCAGCGACCAGGCCAGGGAGATCGCGAGTAAGCTCAAGAAAGATATTGAACCTCAGAAGCTGGTCCAGAAACTTGGGGACGGCAACAACGCTCATGAACTGGTTCAGACTGTTGTTCACAACAACATTCGCAAAAAAGGGCCGGTGGTTTTTGCTGAACTGCCCCAGGGTATGGCACTTAAGCGTGCGGTTGCCATGCACCCGGCTGAGGTTATTCGGGACGTGAAGACCGCCCGTTTACGCGGCCGCGGAGGTGCGGGTTTTCCCACTGGTATGAAATGGGAATTTACCCGAGGCGCCAACGGTCCTGAGCGTTTTGTTATTTGTAACGCCGATGAAGGCGAGCCGGGCACGTTTAAGGATCGCGTCATTCTGACGGAGTATCCCGACATGCTCTTCGAGGGCATGGCTATCGCCGGTTACGCCATCGGTGCCGAAACCGGCATCCTTTATCTCCGGGCTGAATACGCTTATCTTCGGGCTTTTATGGAAGATGTTCTGCAGAAACGTCGCGACAAGAATCTTCTCGGTAACAACATTTGCGGTAAGGATGGATTCAATTTTGATATTCGTATCCAGATGGGTGCCGGCGCTTACATTTGCGGCGAAGAAACCGCACTGATCAGCTCCTGCGAAGGCTTACGCGGCGATCCCAAAAATCGTCCTCCTTTCCCCGCCCAAAAAGGTTATAAAGCTTCACCCACCACGGTTAATAACGTTGAAACTTTCTGCTGCGTAGCACGAATCCTGGACAAGGGTCCCGGTTGGTTTGCCGAGATGGGCTCAACCGGCAGTTCCGGAACCAAACTGCTGAGTATTTCCGGCGATTGCAAAAGGCCGGGTGTTTACGAAGTGCCTTTTGGTATCAAACTTCGTGAGGTTCTGGAAATGGTTGGCGCTAAAGACGCCATCGCTGTCCAAATGGGCGGTCCCAGCGGCCAGATGGTTGGACCGACAGATTACGACCGGACCATTTGTTATGACGACCTGGCCACCGGCGGTTCGGTAATGGTCTTCGGACCGGGACGGGACGTTCTGGAAGTCGCGGACAAATTCATGGACTTCTTTGTCGAAGAAAGTTGCGGTTACTGCACTCCCTGTCGGGTGGGTAATGTACTTTTACAGCAGGGCCTGCAAAAAGTCATGGTCGGCAAAGCTGAAGCCGCCGATCTCGATTACCTCCAGGAACTCGGCGAAACTATCAAGACCACCAGTCGTTGCGGTCTGGGGCAGACCTCAGCTAATCCGGTTTTGTCAACCCTGAAAAACTTCCGGTCGGTTTATGAGTCCAAACTTCAAACTTCTACCGATGGAATGAAGCTGTCATTTGACATTAAGGCGGCGGTTTCTCAGGCGGCAGGATTAGCTGAACGCGATTCGGTGCATTTTTAACCTAGAGGTTTTGATTACCGCAAAGAGCAATAAAAATCGCTGGAGAAATCCAGGTAGCAATAATGAGCACATTTGTAATTTTTGCTAAGCAAAGTAACAAGGAAAATTAAATGAGCGACAAAATCACTTTTATGATTGATGGAGTTGAAGTCCAGGCTCAGCCCGGGCAGACCATTATGGTAGCTGCCGACGCGGCGGGTATCTACATTCCCAGACTCTGTGCCCACAAAGACCTGGCCCCGTTTGGAAGTTGCCGGGTTTGTACTGTGCTGGTTAACGGCCGCCCGCAGTCCGCCTGCACGCAGCCGGCGGCCGAGGGAATCATGGTCGAAAACAACACCAAGAAAATGACCAAAATGCGAGCCAACCTTATCGAGATGCTGCTGGTCGAAGGCAATCACTACTGCCCCTATTGCGAAAAGAGCGGCAACTGTGAATTGCAGGCCCTGGCGTATCGCTTTGGCGTTATGGTTCCGAAATACCCCTTCATGTTCCCTAATCGTGATGTTGACGCATCCCACCCGGACATATTAATTGATCGTAACCGTTGTGTGCTTTGCGCTCGTTGCGTTCGGGCGTCACGAGACCTGGACGGCAAAAACGTTTTTCAGTTTGTTGGTCGTGGTCCCGAAAAACGGGTTGAAGTTAACGCCAACGCTCGCCTGGCTGATACTAATGCCGACGTAACCGACAAAGCCGTGGACATCTGTCCCGTTGGTGCCCTGTTGCGTAAACGGGTAGGCTTTGAAGTCCCGATCGGTAAGCGGCTTTATGACAGCAAGCCCATCGGTTCCGACATAGAAGCTCAAAAAGGTGCCTGATTTAGAATAAAATAGTTTGTCCGGTAACCATTGGTTATAGGAATTTCAAATAACCGTTTGATTATTGAAATTTAAATAACGATCAACATGGACTGGGCCAGACAAATTGATACCCATAAGCCATAAGCAAAAGGAAAGTTAATATGGGAAAACCAAAAGTTGCCACGACATCATTGTGCGGTTGTTTCGGTTGTCATATGTCTCTGTTGGATATTGACGACCGGATCCTCAAACTGATTGAACTGGTGGATTTCGATAAATCCCCCATTGATGACATTAAAGAATTCTCCGGTCGTTGCGCTATCGGCCTGGTGGAAGGCGGTTGCTGCAACGAGGAAAACGTGAAAGTTCTGCAGAGTTTCCGCAAGAACTGCGACATTCTGATTTTGGTTGGTGAGTGCGCCATGACCGGAGGTATTCCCGCCATGCGTAACACCATTCCGCTTAAGGAGTGTCTGGAAGAGGCCTACATTAATGGTCCTACCGTTCACAATCCCAGCGGTAAAATTCCGAACGATCCGGAAATCCCGCTGCTGCTCAACAAGGTTTACCCCTGCCAGGATGTGGTAAAAATCGATTACTACCTTCCCGGTTGCCCGCCGCCGGCGGATACCATCTGGCAGGCGTTGGTGGCGTTGCTCACTGACGAGCCGGTGGAGCTACCCTACGAATTAATCAAATACGATTGATGAATTGTATGAATAATAAATTGTTGGATAAGTATTTATCAGGAAATTTTGATTTATTAGCCATAAAAATGAGCTTTGCAGTTGGCCGCCCAAATTTACTCGCGGCGGCACCGACTAGAAAAGATACCCATTGGGTACAGGAGAAGTAATAGTGCCAACCACAGATAAAACCAAGCGAATTGTCATTGAGCCGGTAACCCGTGTCGAAGGTCATGGTAAGGTAACCATCCTGCTCGACGAAAAATCCAAAGTCAAGCAAGCCCGGCTGCACATCGTAGAGTTTCGCGGTTTTGAACGTTTTATTCAGGGCCGCCCCTTCTGGGAAATCCCGGTTATGGTTCAGCGGCTTTGCGGCATCTGCCCGGTGAGCCACCACCTGGCAGCGGCTAAGGCAATGGACCGCATCGTCGGCGGCGAGAATCTTACCCCTACTGCGGAAAAGATGCGTCTGCTCATGCACCACGGACAATTTTTACAGTCTCATGCTTTGCACTTTTTCCACTTGTGCTCTCCGGATCTGCTGTTCGGTTTTGATGCTGATGTAGCTATTCGGAATGTTATCGGTGTGGCTGCTAAATATCCCGAACTGGCGGTTCAGGGCGTTATGATGCGTAAATACGGCCAGGAAGTCATCAAGGTTACCGCCGGTAAAAAGATTCACGGCACCGGTGCCATTCCCGGCGGCATCAATAAAAATCTATCGATTGCCGAACGCGACGAACTGCTCAGAGATATCGACCAGATGATCGAGTGGGGCAAGAGCGCCGTCAAAATTGCCAAGGATTACACGGTTGAGAATCTGGAAAAGCTTGCTCCATTTGGCTCGTTTGATTCCAATCACCTCAGCATCATCCGATCCGATGGTGCTTACGATATTTACGACGGCGGCCTGAGGGCCATCGATTTCGAGGGTAACAAGATTTTCGATCACGTTGACAACCAGGTTTACAACGACTACATCGCCGAAGAGGTTCGCCCCTGGAGCTACATGAAATTCCCCTTCATCAAGTCTATTGGTCCCGAAAACGGCTGGTATCGTGTTGGTCCATTAGCTCGCGTCAATAATGCCGATTACTTCGATAGTCCTCTGGCTGAGGCCGAACGTAAGGAATTCATGGCAGTTACCAACGACAAACCCAACAACATAACCATGGCTTATCATTGGGCCCGGATGATCGAAATGATGCACTCGATTGAGAAGATTAAGGAGCTGCTCAACGACACCGATCTCCAGGGCACCGACCTGGTAGTCAAGGGCGACCGTCGCGAAGAAACCGTCGGTATCATCGAAGCTCCCCGCGGCACACTGTTCCATCATTATAAGGTTGATAAAAACGATCAGATCACCATGGGTAATCTCATTGTTTCGACCACCAGCAACAACGAACCCATGAACCGTGCGGTGCAGAAAGTTGCCGAGGATCACCTCAGCGGCGTGGAAATCACCGAAGGCCTGCTCAACCATGTAGAGGTTGCCATTCGGGCATACGATCCCTGCCTGTCCTGTGCCACCCACGCTATGGGTCAGATGCCTCTGGTCGTTGAATTATTCGATTGCGAAGGTAACCTGTTGGATAAAAAACAAAAATAATGGTTGAATCCGAACGCAAAATTCTGATGCTTTGTTACGGCAATCCCGGCCGACTCGATGATGGTTTGGGTGCGGCTTTTGCAGAAGCCATGGAGCAGATGGCTCCGCCCGGCGTTGATATCAGCGCGGATTACCAGTTAACCGTCGAAGATGCCGCCGATGTCGCCCAGCATGATTACGTAATTTTTGTCGATGCCGCAGTGGATGGCCCGGAACCTTTTTTCTTCCGCCGGATTACTGCCCAGGCTGATACCAGTTTCACCACCCACAGCGTCGAGCCCGAAGCTTTGCTGTCCTTGGCGAAGGAACTTTTCTCAGCAAAAACCGAAGCTTACGCCCTGGGCATCCGAGGTTACGAATACAACGAATTCGGCGAATCTCTTTCCACTGCCGCCCAGAACAATCTGGCAGCTGCTTTACAGTTCATGCTGCCGGTGGTAAAAAAGAGAAACTTTAACGAAGTGGCCACTAATTGGGAGAATTAACTAATTCCCGTGTTCCAAAACACGTTTGTTTTAAACTGAAAGAATTAAAAGCGCAAACTTATAAGCCGGTTACGATGGAGAGCCAAAATGCAAGATGGTAAATATGTGATAATGTGTGTCGATGACGATCCGGATATTCTGGAATGTCTGCGAGTTGTACTGGAAGCCAACGATTATGTCGTTGCTGAAGCCGGCAGCGCCGAAGAAGCCCTCAAGGTCTTTAAGGAATCCCGGCCCGACCTTATCATCTCTGACATGATGATGGAAGAGATCGATGCCGGCACCAATTTCGTCAAAGAGCTAAAGCTGCTGGGCAATAGCGCGCCGATTTACATGCTCAGTTCCGCCGGTGACAATCTTAACCTTACCACCGATTTCAGCCAGTTGGGCTTCAACGGTGTTTTCCAGAAACCTATCGACAACGATTTGCTGCTGTCGATCCTGAAAGCAAAATTGAAATAATTTTCTCGCAATTTTGGTTATTGCAGGCCGTTTCTATTCAGGAGCGGCCTTTTTTAATGAAGATTAACGACCGCTTATCTCACTGCTGCTTCGTCACCATCTTCTTTAAACGAGAGCGCCGCTGTCGGACAGGCTTTGACGCATTGGCGGCCGACTTTTCGAAGCCCCTGTTCGATCGATTTATCAAACGGGACCGCCACCCGCACATCAAAACCCCGCCCGACAAACGACAGCCCCAATTCTTCACCCGCCTGCGCCGCCACCTGAATGCAAATGCCGCAATCGATGCACTTGCCTGGCTCATAGATAATTTCCCGATGCTGCAACTGCTGCTCAAACAACCGGCGTTGCTCTTTAAATTGATTGGCCCGTGCCTGATACAATTGGCTGTAAGTCCGCAATTTGCAACTGATCGGTTTGCGACAATCGCAATGCAGACAACGGCCGGCTTCGGCAACCGCCTGCTGGTCGGAAAAACCTTCCACCTGATGAATTTCCTGACACTGCCTCGGTGAATCATTCGCGTGAACCATAAACTGCTCGATCTCACCGTTTCTCATCTTACCCATGTGAACGGAAAACGCTGCTGGTTCACCGACAATTTTCCCGCCGGTCAGAAATTGACAAATCGCTGCCGCGGCAGCTTTAGCTTGCGCCAACGACCGAACCGCCATCTTGCTTGGGGCAATCACACCGCCCGCGGCAAACACATCAGTTAGCGAGGTCTGATAAGTTTTTTTCGCTGCTGCGATTCCCTTACTTGCCCAGGTCAATCCCAACCTTTCCACATCTTCCTTTTTCATCGAACCTGTTGCGATCAACACCGCCTGATAATTTTTCCGCAAATCATCCAGCGAAATATCCGCGCCGATCCGTGTATTCAACTGAAAATCCGCTTTCAGCTTGCGGATCAGGTCAATTTCCGCGTCCAGCACTTCATGTGGCAACTGTTCAACCGGAATCGCACTGCGTAAAGCACCGCCCGGCTTATCATGCTCATCAAAAATCGTACAGCGAATCCCGTTTTGCAACAGGTGCCACGCCCCAGCCAATCCCGCCGGGCCTGCCCCGACAATCGCGACCCGCTTATCGGTGTCCGCGGCCTGGACCGGTAGATAAGATTCCGTTCTCGCCAGATCCACATCCGCCACGTACCGCTTTAGCAGACAGATTGCCACTGCATCATCCTGCTGAGACCGCCGACACCCTTTTTCACATGGCGCCGGACAAATTCGCCCCAGCACCGCAGGCATTGCAATGTCGGCTTTGACTGTCTTAATCGCTTCGGTAAACATTCCCGTTGCTATCTGCCGAATCATCAGCGGAATGTTCATCCCCGCCGGACACAAACTCTGGCAGGGCCCCGCGCAATCGCCCACGTGATCGCTCAATAAAAGTTCCAGTGCTGTCCGCCGGGCCTGGTGAATTTCCTCCGTTTCACTTTCGACAACCATCCCGTCAGTAGCCAACGTCGCGCACGCCGGCAGCAGTCGTTCCCGGCCGTTAACCTTCACCACGCAAACCATGCAGGACGTGTTCGCCGGCAACCCCGGCAGATAACACAAGGTCGGAATATCAATGCCGATCTTCCGTGCCGCTTCCAGAATGGTCGCTCCCTGAGGCACCTCGATCTGCTGGTTGTCAATTGTTACCTTCGGCATTTCTATTCAACCTTGACCGCGTCCACCGGACAGATGCTTTTGCAGGTGCCGCAGCGAACACATTTTTCGTTATCAATCTCATGCTTTTCGTAGGGGCGAATTGCAATCGCACCGGTAGGGCAGCTACGTCCGCAAAGCGTGCATCCGATGCATTCGTTCGTTATCGAATAAGTTATCAAAGCGCGGCATTTGCCTGCCGGGCAACGCTTTTGCAGGTGAGCTTCGTATTCTTTACGGAAATATTTCAGCGTCGAAAGCACCGGATTCGGTGCCGTCCCGCCCAACTGACACAGCGACCCCTTCTTGACCATTACCGCCAACTGCTCCAGTTGCTCCAGGTCGCCTTGGTTTCCTTGGCCGGTGCAGATTCTTTCCAGAATATCCAGCATCCGCCGCGTTCCCACCCGGCAGAACGTGCACTTGCCGCAGGATTGATTCTGCGTAAATTCCAAAAAATAACGAGCGATATCCACCATGCAGTCGGTGTCATCAAGCACTACCAGCCCGCCCGAACCCATGATGGCACCGGCCTGCTGCAGCGCTTCATAATCCACCGACACATCCGCCAAATACGCCGGCACGCATCCACCCGATGGCCCACCGACCTGCACCGCTTTGAATCGCCTGTCACCTGCGATCCCGCCGCCGATCTCCTCAACAATCTGCCGCAGCGTGATGCCCATCTCCACCTCGATCAATCCGCCCCGGGCCACTTTACCCGCCAGGGCGAACACCTTGGTACCGGCGCTCGAACCGGATCCCAATTCGGCAAAAGCTTCCGCCCCGTTACGTAAAATCCAGGGCACCAGCGCATAAGTTTCCACATTATTCACCAGGGTCGGCTTTTTCCACAAACCCTGCTCGGCTGGGTAGGGCGGTCGCAACCGCGGCATTCCCCGTTTGCCTTCGATTGACGCAATCAACGCCGATTCCTCGCCACACACAAATGCCCCGGCCCCCTGCATAATCTCCAACTGCAATCCAAATCCGCTGCCCAGAATGTCCTCGCCCAGTAGCCCCCGCTCGGTGCATTTCTGCAACGCTTCAGTAACCCGCCGCACCGCCAACGGATATTCCGCCCGAATGTAAAGATAACCTTTCCGTGCCCCAACTGCCGCCGCCGCAATTATCATCCCTTCTATCACCCGATAAGGAAACGACTCCAGCAGCATCCGATCCATAAACGCCCCCGGATCACCCTCATCTCCGTTGCAAATGACAAACTTTTCTTGAACCTGTTGCTGCCGAACCGATTCCCACTTCAGCCCCGTTGGAAATCCCGCCCCGCCGCGACCGCGCAAATTGCTGGTCTTGATTTGTTCGATCACAACCTGGGCCGACAACTCTTTCAGGCAGCAACGCAAAGCTTCAAAGCCTCCCTGTCGGAGATATTCATCCAGGTCCGTCGGGTCCAGGTGGCCGTAATGCTCCGTCGCCAGGTGCTTCTGCTTATCCAAAAACGCCGCCACCGGCTTGTCCCGCACATCTATTGAATAACGATTGATTCCTTCCCAGTGGCGATCCGTCAACACCGTGTCAACCGCGTGTGAAATTCGGTTACCAATTTTCCTGGTCCAGTTGTCGGCCTTGAAGTGCTTCTCAATAATGCCCCGCACATCATCCGCCTGCACCTGTGCATACAGATGAGCCTGCCCTTCCGCCGGCACAATCTCCAGCAACGGTGTCTGATGACACATTCCCACGCAACCAACCCGCTTGACCGCTGCGTTGATTCCACATTGTTCCAACGTCTGGTTGATCGCCTCATAAACTTTGCCGCTGCCCCGCGAAATGCAGCAGGACCCCAGCCCGATACGAATCTCCCCGTCCCTGCCGTCCAGCTTACTTCTCGCGTCAGTACCCTTTTTTAGCCCGCCCCGTTTCTGCAGCTCCAGAAAATCATCCAGCATTCTCCCAACCGCGTTCCCCGTCAAATGGCCGTAGGTAACATCTTCAATCTGAACCGCCGGCGCCAGCGTACAACAACCCAGACACGCCACCTTTTGCAGCGTGAACAATCCCTGGGCATCCGTGTCGTTATCCCCGCTGAGCCCCAGATGCCGGCGCAGCGCATCGGTAATCTGTTCCGCCCCCTTAACGTGACACGCCGTTCCGTGACAGACGCTGATAATGTGTTTGCCCACCGGACGATGACGAAACTGACTGTAAAAAGTTGACACCCCCGTTAACGCCGCCGGGGTAATCTCCGTAATCTCGCACACCCGCTCCAGGGCCGCTTCCGGTAAATAGCGCCAACGCTCCTGAATCGCCTGTAAAATAGGTATCACCGCCGCAGCGTCGCGACCGATCCTACCCACGATCTCATCTACATGTCGAATATCAATCTCTGCCATTCGCCGCTGCCTTACCTAAAAGCAATCCCTTCCCCCCGATTAATCGCTATTTTACCAGAATCTTTGCTGCTGCACTTGTAAAAAGGTGTGTAGTTTCGATATATGCCAAATTTTCCCGAAAAACAGACTTCTTTGCCTTTCTATAAGTTATGCAAAATTAAATGGTTAAGCATATCAGAAAAACATAGTGCACAGTTAACTCAAGGGCAATCCTAACTCTCTTTGCCAAAATTGAACCTTTTCCCGCAGGGCTTCAAGTGCAGCAACCTCATCTGTGTCAAATTCGTAATCGCATATCCGACAGGTGGTGCTGATCCCCATGCCGGACAATGACCGAAACTTTTTAGCAGATGTCGGATATTTGTTTTCCACCACGCTCTCGGCTTCTCTGAGAAACTGCTGTAATCGTTCAGCTTGCCCCGGTTGATCCCGAAAATGATCGCATAGCCACACAAACAGTGATGGGTAACAATTGGCTGAAATACCACTGAATCCGTCCCCACCGGCGTTCAGGCTTTCCAGCAAAGTTGCAGTATTCGCATTAAAGAAACTCAAGGGTGTACCACGTACCACTAAAATCTTTTCTTTGATTAAATCAAGCTGCCCTGATGTCTCCTTTAAAAAAACAAACCTCTTGCTCGATGCCAACCACGCAAGCAATTCCGGACTCAATACCCGATGATAGGGATTTGGACACTCGTACAATCCCAACGGTATGTTGTCGGTTTTTTCCAACAGTATTTCAGCATTATTTTTCCACTGTTCATCCGACTGGTCCTGCTTGGCGATTTGATTTACCAGACAAACCACCGCGGCTACACCCGTTTGCGCCATCTGCCGGACAAAATCAGCCTGCTGTTGCATCGTTCCACCAAATGTTCCGGTCGCGACTACTTCAACCTTTCCCTCAGCTCGCCGGGTCACCCGCTCAGCCATCCTCAGCCGCTCCTTATCGCTCAACTCATACATTTCGCTTGACCCGCAAACTGCAAACAAACCCGCCACTCCTGATTCGAGATACCAATCGACCAGCCGATCCAGCCCGGCCCAGTCAATCTGCTTATCGTCCTTAAAGGGCGTCAGCATCACCGGCCACACACCACCCGCCAGGTTCTTATTGGATGAACTTCCGCTCATTTGATCACTCCAACATACCTTCCCATCCAGTACGGAAAGAGATAAATATCCCCGCTGAACTCCCTTAGTCCGCCTTCTCCGCCGTCCAGACGAAAAGCATTGCCATTGTATTTACTAATCGATCGCTCGTCCGGCGGCAAAACTTTTGTTGTTGTCTGATTCCGAAAGTTCCCCTTGATAAACTCCAAATCTTTGCGGTGACTGTTCTTCACCCTCCATCCGACAAAGTCCAGCGGCATTTCCTTTAAGTACCAAATCGCTTCGTCCAGATCATAAGCCGCCGCTCCCGTCATCGCATATATAAAACTCCACAACGGATTTTTCTCCGGGCGTTCAATCTCCCAGTGTTCCCGAATTACCCGACGATACTTTTCCCGCAACTCATCCGTAAAAGCATACCGGTACAGATTCCAATAGCTCAAAAACGCCAATTCATCGTCGGAATGATTCCATTCCGTAGATAAATCAATTCCTTCCACCCGGCCGATCTCCGTTATGGGAATCATAATATTATCCAGATACCCATCCTTTTCCATCAACTCATACGCTTTTTCTTTGTAAATTTCCTTGCCCGTAAAATGATAGGCCGTCTGCAGGAAAGAGATAACTTCCGTTGAATTCAACTTCCGGTCGCCTACCTGTCGCGGCAGCCGGTTCACATAATCCTTGTTCCACTTTCCCCACTGGGTGGGTTTGCCGTCGTAATCAATCAGATACCAGTCGTTACGCATAATATGGTTCATGGTCTGATCCAAAAGCGCAATAGCGCGATCTCTCCACGCCTTATCCGGCATAATTTCAATAAAATTGCTATATGCAAAAAAGTGACCCACGATTTCATCGCTGCTGGTTGTCGCCTTCCAGTCCCATAAATCACCCTCCACTTCAACCCACCGATCAGGGTCTGACACTTTGTACCCCCGTCGCTCAAACGCCCGGGAAGGAAATCCCTCAAGCGGATTAATCGTAAACAATCGCTCCAAAGCTTCAAACGCTTCGTAACAATTCGCCAGCGACTCATCCGATTTGGTTGCCGCATAGCGAAAAACCTCACCCGCCAGATACATAGACGTCCACGTCCCGTCATTGTCCTGATCGATTAGTGTTCCGGTGGAGAAATCACCGGGCTTTTGCATTACAAAGGCACTGCTGAATCCGTATCGCATATGTCGCAATCGCGTCAGCCGGTCAAAGTGTTCCGCTTTTTGTTCCAATGTCATCCTGTCAAAATGAATTATACTTAATCCCTGTTTGGTCAGCACCAGCACACTTTTCCCCGGCCCCGCAACTATATCAATTACCCCGTCGTCAGGAAGCCAACGTTTCGAAGCGTAATAATCAATTCCACCATCAGTCCGCACAGCAAAAACGCCTCGGGTTGAACCAAACCAGGTTTTCTCCCCCATCTTTCGTACGCAACAAATATCAGGCCAGGGGAGCTTGCTTTCCAGCACCGCTAAAGCACGATAAGAATCACCGTCCAGCCGCAAATATCCCTGGCCGGTTCCAACCAGCAACTCTTTATTGTTATTTATAAACTCAAGACAGCTAAGCTTGGCGCCCTCAAATACACTATCAAGTTTCTTTTCCGAAACCGAAAAATTATAAATCTGCTTCGCGCACAAAATCAGATACCTATTCCGCTTCACATCAAAAACAATCTGTTTTACTTGTTTGCCGCCGCTCTTTTGTTGCCAAACCTTTCTGCCATCTGAAAAATAAGCCCATTCTTTTTCCCCCACAACAAATACATCAAAATCATTGCCCATCGTGAACAGTTTGGCATCCGCCATCCCATGCGCCACGTAAAATTTAGCCGCCCAGGCATTACTCAAAACCGCTTTATCAGTCAAATACACAAACTGACCTCGATACACTTCCAAATCCATGATATTCATATCTACCAAAGGCCGGTGCATCCGATCGCTAACCAACTCACCCTGGTAAACCTGCAGTAATCCCTTATTCGACAAAACCTGTATTCGTCCGTTTCGATCAGACCCGCAGGCTTTTAATTCCACATCCGATAGACTTGGGCCTAGGGCAATCTTCTCCGCGTAATCCTGCACAAACGGGCGATCCTGATAAAATGGTTGTTCACCTTCCGAAAAAACAACCGAGGTGATGAAAAACATTATCAGAACGGTAAAAAAATAACACAGCTTCATGATAATCCTCAATCTTTTTCTCTTAAAATCCGCATGGCCCCATCTTACAACCTCCAATATCGGATTATTTACAATTTGCCCACAATGGCAACTCCATATCACTTACATCAGGTTAATCCAAAGGTATCTTGTCCTGCGTCCACACGGTCAGGTTTTTCATGTCCCGCTTTTTGCTTGGAAACAACGTCCCCGCCAAAAAACCGACTATAAACATTATCAGGTTGCCCATGATTCCCGTGTAATATAAATCAAACGGCACTCTCAACTGGTCCGGCAAAAATTCGCGATTCAGCAAAACCTCCACTTTCGGCAAAATCGTCCAGGTTGTAAACAGAAACGTACAAATAATCCCCAGCCACACTGCCCGCGCATCACCCCTTTTGGTAAAGAACCCCAACATATACATTCCCGCCAATCCGCCTCCTACCAGTGACGCCAAAATCGTCGCGGTATCCTGCAGCGTCTTGGTCTTGGTGTTGGCCAATATTAATGCACCACCTATCATAAATACCGCTGCTGCCGTTGCCAAACACCACGCGGCCTTGAGATAATGCCGGTCCTCGCGCCCCTTCACCAGGTGCCGGCGATATATATCCACAATCCCGCACGTCGAAACCGCGTTAATACTCGAATCCAGAGACGACATCGCCGCTGCTAACGCCGCCGCAATTACCAAACCCGATACTCCCGGTGGCAGATAATTCACCATAAAAAACGGTAATATCTGTTCCGCCGTTTTCTCGCCTGTCAACATGGCAGTGGTATTGACATTCGGGAAAACCTGAAAAAACACATACATACTCGTCCCTAAAAACATGAAAAACGCCCAGATCGGCAAACTTGAACAGACATTCACACACATAGCTTTACGCGCTTCATGCATACTTCGGGAAGCACAATAACGCTGGATGACAAACTGGTTGCAACTATACTCGTTCAGCCAGATCGTTAAACCGATAATTAACATCATCGTTCCGGTTTTACTATTCAGCGAAAAACCCCACGGCACCGGATTCAACTGACCGTTGTTCCACTCCGAAAAGGAAAATTTACCATGCTCTAAAGCTACGGAAAATATCTGCCCCAGACCTCCGGGCAATTTGTGTATAATGACCATCAGACAAAATATCCCCCCCAATACCAGCACAAGCGTCTGAATAACATCCGTCCATATTACCGCGTAAATTCCGCCCACAATCGTGTACATAGCGACAAACACTCCCCCAACCAAAATGCACTGCGTATCCGTCAGGCCGGTTACCTCTTTCATAACCTGCGAAACCAGAAACAAAATCATACTCACCCGAACCAGTTGTCCGATGATATATGTTACGCATCCATAAACACGGATTGACGGACCGAACCGTCCTTCCAGATATTCATACGCCGAAGTGATCTTGCCCCGACGAAAAAAGGGTAAAAACAAATATGCCGCGATGATTATTACGACAGGCAGCATCAAATTCGGTAAAAACCGCAGCCAGGCCGTCTTGAACGCGTCCGCCGGATAGGCAATAAACGTAACCGAACTGATCGACGTGCCCACCATGCTCAATCCGATTATCCAACCCGAAAAAGACCGCCCCCCCACAAAATACTCCTCCGTATCCGTATTCTTTCGCGAAAAATAAACTCCCATCGCCGCCATCCCGCCCAAATAAATCAGGATTATTGCAATATCAAGTGGATGGAGACTCATATAAAACACCTTTCCGGCAGCCAACTTCCTGCTCTGTTCGATTTATTGCCCCAAATTTGCAATCAGAAAAACACCGACTTTGCATCGAAAACCAAAATGCGTCACAAATTCTAATTCACCATCCAGCACCACCGCCGGACCGACTACATACTTCGGCAGAAACACTTCCACTTCCACCACTTCTTCGGGAGACAGGTCCTCCAACTGCATCGGTTTCAATTTCCTCCCCGAAGCTTTCAGCAACAAAACCATCTGACGCAAAGTAAACCGCCGTCTGTTTATAATTCGCAGTGTAACTTTATCATCAGCCACCTCGGCTAATTCTACCCGCGCATCGGCAAATGCTTCCCGAATCGCTTCGTTAAAAATTTTATGCGTGTTAAAACCGGCATCGAACACCCCGGGATGACTCGTCGAGTTGCCCTTCATATATAAAAAACCACCCGGCATCTCCGCCTCCTCAACGCCCCAGGTAAATAAACCTTTCATAGCCTCTACCCCGGTCGAGTGAATCGCGCCGTAATAAGAATTGTATTCACAAAACATCGACGGCATCCCATGCAGACCGGCCAATTCAGCACTCCGCTTGATCAAAGGCTGCCGATCAACCGCCGACTGATTTTCACCAAAATAATAATTCACCCCCATCACATCCTGTCCCTGCCACAGATCCTGCCCATACAGATTCGCATAGTGCACCGGCCGCCTTTCCGGGTCATACGCCTTATACACCGGATACTGCGAAAGCAAAAAGTCAACGTTCTCCTCGCTTATCTCGTTCGCACTGTTCCACAGCAAAACGCCTGCCGAATCCCGATATCTCTCAACAAACAATCTGGTCAACTCCCGCGCCGTAGCCATCGGCGGCCCCACCTGCCGATTGAAAATTTTCCTGGTGGACGTACAACTAAACGGTGCCAGTACGGAATAACACGTATTCATTTCATACGCCAGATCAACCTGCCACGGAGCCGGATAATCACCCCGCCAGGCATTGAATCCCAACTCCCGCATAATCCGCATCATCGAAGCCGTTCGCTCCGGACTCGATGAATCCATCCCGTGAACATTAACCCCCTTAACAATAAAAGGCTCACCATTAACTAACAATCGACCATCTTCCACGCCAACTACCGTCGCGATAATCCGACGCTCATACGAAAACTCGCCCAAATCAACCAGAACATCATAATAACCAAACCACGGCTCAGAATTAACTCTGATACTGCTCCCCTTACCCGACGCCTCACCCACTAGACGATCCTTCGCAAACACTTTCAAAGAAACCGCAGCAGAGTTCCCTATTTGAATAACCAGCGGCGTCACAAAATTATCACCCTGTTTCTCAACCTTAGATCCCTTTTCCAGCGATAATTCATAACCAGCAGGTACCGCGATTTCCACCTCATCCCTGGCTTCGGTAAGTGTCACACCTTTATCCATCAAACACAAACCAATCGTCAACTTTCCCGCTACATTTGCGATCCAGTCAAACTCCAACGCTTGCTTCCCCCCAGCCGAAACCGCAACCGGATGAACCTCCTGGTAAACCACTCGCCCGGTTTCAGATTTTACCGTAAATAGTGCATCACACGTTAATGCTGCATCACCGGAATTTACTATTAACGCCCGATCCTTACGCTCTTGACCAACACTAGAACCGTTGGGATTAAAATCTCGAATTTCCAAAGGCTTGCTCGATACATACACTTCGTCAACCAGAAAACTTTCTCCCACGCGATCCGGTTGCTTACCCGGATGATTTACCAGCAGCACCCGCGCCCCGGTCTGCGGATTGGTAACCGTAACCAGCAGATAATGATACTCATCCAGCACCGTCGGCTGAGCCGGACGTCGTTGGGCATCCTCCGCCATCACCGCCAATTGCACCCGCTGCCGATAAATCTTCCCCACCTTCCATTTGCTCGACAACGTCTCAAAACCTCCCCGCCCCGACGCTACCGTTCGCTGCCTCAATGGACTAACCAGTTGTACCAGAAAGTCAAATTCCCTGTCCGGCTTGCCACCCTCAACTACCCACGGAATAACCACCTCATAACTTCGACCCATCACCAGGCTTTGCGCTTCCAACTCAGCCTCGCCAAAACGCAAACCATAACCGGTCGAATAAAAATCCAGATATCTGTCAGCTTCTTGCCCGATCCCGCGTTGGTCGTTGAATTTCCCACTCAAAGAATCAAATTCGAACCGCGGCGCCAATTCGTTCAACCACCCACCCTTATAACCTCCCAATTCACTCAGCGCCTCTGTGACAAATCTAAACGACATATCAGCTTCTTCAACCTTGCCCTCCTCAAACAATTTCGTTGCTCTTTCCAGATGTGCCCGGGCTGTATCCCGAATAACTTCCAAAGCAGCTACTTTTTCATCACTAATTCCAACACCCTTCAATAACTCCTCAAGTCGGTTGATCTCCAGCGCCGCATCCTCAAATCGGCGAAGTTCCGCCACTGCTGTCGCCACTTGAAAAAGCCGTTCCGCCTGATAAGTGCCACTATCACTGGAAACCACCACTTTACACAAACCGGTAGGTAGCTCCTCAATCATCCCAACGTTTATTACCTCCGAATCAGCATCTGCTTCGCCACTGTTAAGCAAAATCGCTATCTCACCGTGTCCCCCGGCAACTTCTACTTTAAACTGCCTCCTGGCTAACTGCTTGCCCTCATTGCTGACCACCACTTCGAAGCTTTCTGTTGCAGCATGTTCCGCATTGATAAACAGCGTTAACGGAATTCTATCCGACCGCGTCGCCGTCAACTGGCCAAAGAACAGATAAGCTCGCGGCGCCGGCCGCTTGATATCCGCCGTATCCGCAGCGAAGTAAGCCACATTGACATCCCCCGAATTGATCCGCAATCCAAATCGGCTACCTTTAAGATCGTACCTGGTTTCAATCAACCATCCCTCCGGCTCAGCCCGCTCCGCCTGCCAAAACTTCGCCCGAATCACTTCCCCTTCAATCTGCACCTTTTGCCAGATCCAGTTCGTCCGGTTCCAAGCATCGGTTACCAGTCCCAAACCGGCGCGCTCTTCTAACTGGCTTTCTTTGCCTTTATCGTCAATAGCCCGATATTGAATCCCACAATCATTATCCTGCTCAAACCACACATGATGCCTAATCACCTTGGTATTGTGCTCCGCCGAAACATCCTGACCATATCCCGCCCAAAACATAATCAACCCATCCCCATCCTCGTCGCGCGGCTGGTTCTCTTTGTACAAAATAACAAATGTTCCTTCGGTAAGCTCCGCCCCCTTGGCTAGACCCAGTACCACCGCACCTTCCACATGTAACACTTTTGGCCCGTAACCCGGCGGACAATTGGAATCCTGCGTCAAGTAAATCTTGCCATCCCCCTTGTAATCCAGAAAATCCCAGTTGCTTATCGTTTGGCAATCGTCTTCAAAAACCAGGCCAAAAACCGATACTACCGGCAAAAAAAGCCAGATCAAAAAAATCCACTTTCGATTCGACACAAATCAAGCTCCCTGTTCTCATTCGTCGGATTGTTTTACTACAACCTGCGCAACCGAATATTGCGAACCGCTCCGGTGGTTCGCCATGTCGAAATTCCTAAAGGACGAGAAAGTTCCACTTCCGCTCGCACGCTGATCGTCCGCTCGGTTGTAACCACATCGACAATTTTCTTATCCTCGATCCAGGCTGCAATCTTGTCATCCGTAACCCGCACTCGAATAGGATACCATTTACCGGTATCAAACTTGATAAATCTCGCCGTTTCATTATTGTACGCGTCGTTATAATCCAGACACGACAAGCCCACCAACGTCCCGCCCCAGCCCCCGACCACAAAAGTGCAGTTATCATCTTTCACCGGAAATGTCAGCCCGCAAAAAAAATCGTTCCCCTCCACCCGCATAGCTTCCAACTCAATTTCATAATTCATCCGCACCAGCGGCCCGTCCCACGTAACCCCGGTCATGTCATTGCCCATCTCCAGCAGGATTTTCCCGTCCTCAACAAATACCTTACCCTGCGTACCAAATGGAGTTATCCGCCACTGTCCCAGACTCTCACCATCAAACAGATTCATCTCGTCAGGAAACACAGTATTTTTTTTAACTTCCGGTCCAGCTAAAACCCTCTCTTCCCCGGCGGGCTTTGCTGATATATCAGAAGTTTCCCCCAGGCTGATCGTTTCCTTCGAACCATTGGCGTTTGTTCGACACGCAATAATCGCCCCCGTGCTTTGCAATCCCAAGCTGTCCAACAACGCAGAGTCATCTGTCGGCAACAACGCTGCAAATTCCCCGTTACTCAGCCGCACCTTCAACGCATATCCCCCGACAATTTTCTCCAGTTCAGCTTCCCGGGGCACATCGCTTTCTATTCGATGTACCCGATACAACGTCACAAACTCCATCTGCTTACGCTTCTGCTGCGTTGACGCCGTCAGGTGCCATTCCCGCAACTCAATCCGAGGCCGGGGATTCGGATCATACTGGTTTGTTTGTTCAAATTTCAATTCCGTCGGCGTCAGAAAATCAATATCGCACACCGCGTCATCATTCCGCACTCGAATATCATGTTGCCCTTTTACCGCAATCTCATTTATCGCATGTAGCCAGTATTCATAAGTCGAAGGCTCCTTCGCCACCAACCGGTCATAAACCACCACCAACTCCGGCTTAACAAATATCACCGCCCGCGTAAATCGTTCCAGCGGACTACCGTCCCCTTCAGGATATTCATAAGCAGCCCCAGCCTCACCCACCACAACATCCATACTTGGACTCGATTGCATAGCCGGAATTTCACCCTGTGCCTCAGCTTTGCGACGTCCTTGACCCCACCCATTTACCTGAATGCAATTTGTTGAACGCGTACTCCACATCCAGCCTTTGTGATGTGCACTGCCGTAAATATCACGTCTTCCACTCCGAATCAGCAACCGCTTGCCGTAGCCCCACAACAAAAAAGAATTATTCGCCTCATACCCATGCGATTGCGTACCGAACGGACTGGATTTGAACACCACCTGAACACTGTTGCTCGCATCGGTAAGATCGCTGTTCAAAAAAGCCTGCCCCGTACCCTTGAACAATCGCGAAGACGGCAAATCGATAGGTTCCCGCGCCACCACCCTCTTTTGCGCCCCTCGAATGAATCCGATATACCCGCCGCTGTCTCGAATTCCCCCGTTCTGCTCCACCCACCACTGCCAATATCCGTTCTGTGCCTGCCCCGCAACCGTTGTCATCAATCCTGCAAAATTCGAAGATCTTTTCCCGGCGGTTTGATCGCCAAATCCACCACCCACCTTACCCGGCGGCATCAAATACATAGCATAATAACCAATCTGTGAAAAATAAGGCTTCTCGTAAGCATTAATCCCCATCGCCGCCTTCATCACATCCGCCCACCACGTAAATCGATCCAGGTAACTTACCCAATAAGACGAACCCTCATGCCAGCCGCCATCATCGTCACTCCAGACCGGGTAAACATTAAAAAACACATTCATCGCAAACCAAAGCCAATCGTCCGCCTCTTCAATCTCGCCGTGAAACGCCACCGCCACCTCACCCAAAAAATGCCACGCCCGATTGGAATGACTCGCATAAGGCTGCCATAGATGCCGCGGACAAAGATGATTATACATCTCATTGCCCCGAACCCGCATCACCTCGCGGCACAGTTGCCTTTCTTCCTCGCTCAACAATGCATTTATAAAACTATACGTCCGCGAAAAATAATATGCATAAGGCATCCCCGCTTCATCGTTATACCGATACCCCGTGCTGCCCTTGGGATCCCACCGCGCACACTCCAGCAATAGCCGCTTGGCTTCGATACCATATTTCTCCTCACCGTCCAGCAGCCACGTAAATCCCAGAGTCGCCGCACTATTCAGAGCAGCTATTACCTTCTCGCGATTACCCCACCAGATTTCCCGCCACTGTTCACTTCCACGCTCTATATCTTTGGCGTACTTGACAGGTTCCTCGGTCGATGGCGTGTTTTTCAGAAGCTTCTCACATTGTGCTGCCAGCCGATTATACTGCCCCTGCAACTCCCCTCGTGCTAATTCCCGCAGATGCTCCATATTCTCCGGACGAACAAACAATCTCGGATGTTTTTTAGGCACTCTCGACAGTAACTCTTCTCGCCCCGGCATCGGCATTTCCACCGCATCAACCGGTATGCTAAACGTACGTGTTTCAGACCACTTCGTTTGCCGCCCATCCTTATCCCGCCCGCGGTATCGCCAGTAATATCTGCCCGTTTTAAACACCTTGCTCGGACAGTGAACGTTGAACATCAAACCTTCTATTTGGTAGTTTACTTTTTCGAAGCTCTCATCATCGGCACATTCAATCTCCCAGTTCAGTCCCTTTTGTGGCCGCCAACTGAATCCCGGCGGATTGCTCCTGATGGCCGCCCCGTCTCCCGGGCGATAACCCCACTCCCCGGTTTCCGCTGGCCTCTGATCCAGTTTAATATCCTGTGCCGCTGCAAAACTTGACATGCAAAACAATAACATCAGAAAAGTAATTTGATTTTTCATGACTGACCTGTAATTGTAGATTTTGCCCATATCGGATTCCGCTGGGATTTTATTTCAAAAAAAATCATTTCGTTAGGAACTCGTCGCCTAAGTTATTTATTTTACCTAGTTAATTTGCTTTAGCCAGTTGATACCGGTTAATCTAACAGATTTTCTGGTAATATTCGAATTAAGGGGACCTTAACTTTTCATTTGCCCCTGAGACTTGAATTTTCGCTGGTTTAGGGTGATAATATAATAACTATTACAGTAGAATCATTTTTAACCGACTGGATAATTCGCCAAAACTAATTGATCGCGACAGATTCCATGAAAAATCCCAAAATATCATTAGCCATTTTTTTTACCCTGATCCCACTCATTGCCGCTTGGCTTATCCTGTACCCGCCCAATTCTGCTAAAAATACTTCACCTCAACAAAATAACGACTCTTCCGCCGATCCAGCCCAATCTTCCTCCATTGCAGTTCCCATCGATTGGCCCATGAGCCGTGGCGGCCCGCAACTCCTTGGCAATGCACCAGTTACCCTTCCTGACCACCTGAAATTAATCTGGAAATACAAAACCGATGATTCCGTCTTATCCTCCGCCGCCATCGCCCAAAACCGGGTTTTCGTAGGCTCCGACGATAATAAACTTTACGCCCTAGACCTTCTCACCGGCCAAAAAATCTGGGCCTTCACCACCGATGACACCATCGAAAGCTCGCCCTGCGTCTTCCTGAACACTGTCTTCGTAGGCTCCTCTGACAACAGCGTTTACGCCATTGCCGCCGATTCCGGCACCCTGAAATGGAAATTTGCCACCGAAAGCCGAATCCTCGCCGGCATCAACCACGTCCCCGCCGAACAGAATCAACCGCCACGCGTCCTGATCGGCTGTTACGACAACAATCTTTACTGCCTGGACGCTGTAACTGGCCTAAAATTATGGACTTACCAATCCGGCAGCTATATCAACTCCACTCCCGCCGTCGCTGACAACAAAATCATCTTCGGCGGCTGCGATGCCCTCCTACACATCGTCTCCGCCCAAACCGGCCGGGTCATCCGCCAAATCGACGCCGGTTCATACATCGCTGGATCCCCCGCTTGCGATGGCCAATTCGCTTTTGTCGGAAATTTCGAAAATATACTATCCTGCACCGACATCCAGACCGGCCAAAACCTTTGGAAATTCGAAGCTGACGATCCCTTCTTCGCCTCACCAGCCGTTTCCCCCAAAAAAGTCGTTGCCGCCTCTCGCGACAAAAACGTTTATTGCTTCGACCGCCGGACCGGCGAAAAACTCTGGCAATTCACCGCCGGCGACAGCATCGATTCCAGCCCCGTCATCTGCAACAACAAAATCATCTTCGGCTGCGACGACGGTCGACTCTACCTACTCGATCTAAACACCGGACGCGAAATCTTCTCCTACGAAATCGGCGACGCCGTCTCCGCTTCACCCGCAATCTTTGTTTCACCCACCATCGGCACCGGAATCGTCATCGGCTCCCACGACGGCTTCGTTTACGCCTTCGGGAAAGATAAATAATTTAGAAATTCTAACAAAACTTTGTCATTCCCGCGAAAGCGGGAATCCAGAATGAAAAATGAAGATTATCCAATTAACACCCGGCAGCGGAGACAACTTCTATTGCGAAAATTGTCTCCGTGACAACTTCATTATCAAATCCCTTCGCCAACTCGGCCACGACGCTGTGCTGATCCCGCTGTATCTTCCGCCCCAACTCGCTGAAACCGGCCGCAACCCCCAATCTCCCGTCTTCTTCGGCGGCATCAACGTCTATCTACAACAAAAGTTCAAACTCTTCCGCAAAACTCCCCGCCTCCTCGATAAACTTTTCGACAGCACCTTTCTGCTCGATTGGGCCGCCAAAAAAGTCGGCATGACCAGCGCCAAAGAACTCGGCCAAACCATGATCTCCATGCTTGACGGCGAACAGGGCCGACAAGTCAAAGAACTTCATCGCCTGGTCGATTGGCTCGAACAAAACGACCACCCCCAAATCATCTGCCTAAGCAACGCACTACTCATCGGCCTGGCACAACTCATCAAAAAACGACTCAACTCCACCGTCGTCTGCCTGTTGCAGGATGAAGATGAGTTCCTCGATTCCCTGCCCGAACCCTACAGTTCCCAAGCTTGGCGCAAACTCCGCCAAAGAATCCCCGACGTTGACCACTTCATCGCCGTCAGCAACTTTTACGCCGACACCATGCAAAAACGCCTAAATTTACCCGACGAAAAAATCCACGTCAGTTACACCGGCCTCGACATGCAAGGCTTCACCACTGCTCAGCACCCACCCCAAACGCCCACCATCGGCTACCTCTCCCGAATCTACCCCGACAAAGGCCTCGACCTGCTCGCCCAGGCCTTCATCCTGCTCAAAAAAGATCCCCAACTGGCGAACGCCCGCCTGCGCATCGCGGGGGGCTACACCGCCGGCGACAAATCGTTCCTTAAAAAAGTCCAAAAACTGTTAACCGCTGCCAAAGTAATCGCGGATGTCGATTTCCTCGAAAATTTCGAACTCAAACACCGTCAGGATTTCCTCCGCTCCCTCTCGGTCATCTCCGTTCCTGCCCGCCGTGCCGAAGCTTGCGGCCGATACGTCCTCGAAGCTCTCGCCTGCGGAATCCCTTTCGTTCAGCCCCGCCGCGGCGTCTTCCCCGAATTGCAGAAAATCACCCAGGGCGGCCTCTTGTTCGAAACCGCACCCGACGAACTCCAATCTTTAACCGACACCCTGAAAAAAATACTCCTGGACCACAACCTCGCCGCCGAATTGGCTCAAAAAGGCCGACAATCCGTAATCCAAAATTTCAACATCAACCAATCCGCCGACCGCCTGGCAAAACTCTATGAAAATTTCTTGCCGAAGAAGAACTGATTAACAAACTGACCAATTTCACTGAGGTTTAGCATGAATGCTGATAACGCACTGATAATTTTAGAAAACATCGCAAAATCCTACAGCTCACCCGAAGGTGAACCTGCCCACGTTCTCAACGGTATCAACTTGCGCGTCGCCCCAGGCGAAACGGTTGCTATCGTCGGCCCGTCCGGCTCCGGAAAAAGCACCCTCTTAAACATCATCGGCTCTCTCGACACCCCCGATTCCGGAAAAGTAATTTTCGATTCTCAGGACCTTTCGCAACTTTCACCGGATTCCTTAGCTAAATTCCGCAATCAAAAAATCGGCTTCATCTTCCAGATGCATCACCTCTTAAACTCCTGCACCGTCCTGGAAAACGTCCTGATCCCCACCCTGGCTCAACCTGATAACGAAGACTCAAACGAATCTCAAAATCGTGCCCTTGAATTGCTCAAACGCGTCGGCCTGGACCACCGAATCTCCTACCGTCCCGGACAGCTCAGCGGCGGCGAACGCCAACGTGTCGCTCTCGTTCGCGCCCTCATCAATCAACCTCAACTCATCCTGGCTGACGAACCCACCGGCTCGCTCGACCGCAACGCCTCCGAAAAAATGGCCGAACTGCTCGTCGAACTCAATCAACAACATAACGTCGCCTTAATCGTCGTAACTCACACCATGACTCTGGCTCAGAAAATGCAACGCACTCTCCAACTAACCGATGGTACCCTACAAACCCTGGAATTGAACAAGAATTAGAATTTGCTTTCGGATTTTCATACATGGCATCATAGTACGCAAAACCAGACTTATCGTTCCGGATCGAATCGTCATTCGTTATTCGTCATTGATTCGTCCGTCGAGGCACGACCTTGTCGTGACTGATCATCTTGCCGCGGCGAAGCAATCGCGAAGCCGGGTCGGGTTTCGTCATTCGTCATTAACATATTGATCAATCTAAACCGCAAACGTTTACGATAATGAAAATAGCCAGACTAATAATAAACAACTTCCGCTATCACCGCCGCAACCATATCAGCGTGATTGTCGCTGCCGCGGTTGCTGCCGCCGTACTCACCGGCGCCCTGCTCGTCGGCGATTCGGTCCGCTTCAGCTTACGCCAAACCGCCTTGGCCCGCCTCGGCCAAACCCAACTCGCCCTGCAAACTAACAACCGTTTCTTCCACGCCGATCTTGCCAACGATATCGCCGCCGAATCAAACACCACCGCCGCCGCCGTTCTGCAACTCCGCTGCCTCACAATCAACAACGAAAAAGACCTTCGCTGCTTCAACGTCAACCTCTTCGGCGTTGACGAAAACTTCTGGAAAATCGGCAACACAGATAATCCCTTTGCCGCCGCCCGGGACCACCTCGTTATCAATCAGCAACTTGCCCAGTTCCTCGACATTCAGCCCGGCCGCGAAATCTTGCTCCGCATGGAAAAACCCCAACTGCTCGCCCGCGACGCCCCCATGTCCCTCGATCGCGATTTCGCTACCCCGGCCCGCCTGACCGTCGAAAAAATCATCACCGACCGCCAGTTCGGACGCTTCAGCTTCCACGCCAACCAGGTCGCTCCCTTCAACGCCTTCGTACCCCTCGCCTGGCTCCAGCAAAAAACCGAACTCCCTCAAAAAGCCAACCTCATCCTGCTTGCCAACACCAACCAGCAACCTATCTCTCTTTCATCCGCCCAACAGGCCCTCCAAAAAAACCTGACTCTCGCCGACACCGCTCTGCAACTCCGACAACTCCCCGATCAACACCAATTTGAAATCCGCTCCGAACGAATTTTCATCGAACCCGCTCTCGTCACCGCTCTCCAAAAATCCTTTCCCGACGCCACCGGCGTCTTCACGTACTTTGTCAACGAAATCAGCTTGACCGCTCATCCTTCCACCCCCGGCACACCTTATTCAACCGTCGCCGCCCTCGGGCCGTTAACACCTCAACCCACTGGGTCAACCCAGCCTTTTTCACTCGGCATCATCCCTGCCGACATGCCCGACGACGAAATCATCATCAACCAATGGCTCGCCGACGACCTCTCCGCCAATGTCGGCGATAACATCACCCTGAAATTCCTCGTTATGTCTCCCGCCCGCCAATTTGTCGAAAAAACCAGCACCTTTCGCCTCCGAAAAATCCTCCCCATGACTGCCCCCGCCCTCGATCCCGACCTCATGCCCAACTTCCCCGGCTTGGCCAAAATGAAAAGCTGCTCCGACTGGGACCCCGGCATCGACATCGACCTCAACAAAATCCGCCCCCAGGACGAAGCATACTGGGATTCCTATCGCGGCTCTCCCAAAGCCTTCATCACCCTCACCGCCGGTCAAAAATTGTGGCAAAACCGTTTCGGCTCCCTCACCGCCGTTCGCCTCCCCGATCACACCTCCGGCCTTTCACCCGACCGCAACCAATCTCCCCAACAAATCGAAAACCGCCTCATCCAAAATCTCGACCCCACCAGCCTCGGACTTTTCTTCCAGCCCGTCCGCGATCAAGCCCTTCAAGCCCAGCAACAAGCCATGGATTTCGGACAACTCTTCCTCAGCCTCAGTTTCTTCTTAATCGTCGCCGCCCTCGTGCTGATGACCCTGATTTTCGTATTCGGCGTCGAACAGCGCCGCAGCGAACTCGCCACCTTGCTCGCCCTGGGTTTCACTCCTCGCCGGGTCCGCAAACTGCTCCTGGCCGAGGGACTCATCCAGGCCGTCCTCGGCACCGCCGCCGGCATCGCCCTGAGCATCCTCTACACCAAATCGCTCATCCTCGCCCTGGACACCGTCTGGCAAGGCGCCCTCGGCGGCTCCACCATCACCTTCCACCTCCAGTTCAACACCTTACTCATCGCCGCCGCTTCCTCAATCATCATCGCTACCCTCGCCATCTGGCTCACTTTACACCGACAACTTTCCCAGTCCATCCCTCGCCTGCTCGACCCCGCCATCGAAGCCGCCCAACCCTCAAAATTCACTCGGAAAAATCACTGCCGATTAGCTCTCGCCGTCGCTTTCACCACCCTAACCGCCGCTATAATAATCCTCATTCTTGCCAGCCTTAAATCTGCCACTTCCGCCGCCGGCGCTTTTTTCGCCGCCGGTTCTCTGCTCCTTATCGCCGCCCTGGCCTTCAACTCTTTCCTCCTGTACCACCTCGCCAACACCGCTGGCTCCCGCACCTTGTCATCGCTGGCCCAACTTTCCCTCCGCAACACCACCCGCCGACGCTCACGCAGCCTCGCCGTTATCATTCTGCTCGCCTGCTCCAGCTTCATGGTCTTCGCCGTTGGCGCCAACCGCCACAACGCCCAAACCGACGCCCTCCGCCGCGATTCCGGAACCGGTGGCTTCGCCTTCATCGCCGATTCCACCATCCCCATCCTCCACGACCTCAACACGCCCTCCGGCAGAGCAGCTCTGGGCCTTTCCGATTCCTTCCCTACCGAAGTTTCCCTCGTGCAGTTCCGCCAACTGTTCGGCGACGATGCCAGTTGTCTCAACCTCAACCGCGCCCAAAATCCCACCCAGCTCGGCGTCAACCCCCAACAACTCAGCACCCGACACGCCTTCGCTTTCGCCAAACTCCTCGACAACACCTTCCCCGAAAACCCCTGGCTCTTGCTCGACCAACCTCAGCCCGACGGTGCCATCCCCGCCATCACCGACCAATCCTCCATCCAGTGGATCCTCAGAAAAAAACTCGGTGACACCCTGACCTACCAAAACCAGAACGGCCAATCCTTCAAAATCCGCCTCGTCGCCGGTCTGAAAAATTCCATCCTCCAGGGCTCGCTCCTCATCAGTGAAAAAAACTTCATCGACCACTACCCCTCCATCACCGGCTACCAAAAATTCCTCATCGACATCCCAACCACGTCCCAACCCCCAACATCTCCCGAAGCACCCTCACCATCCCACACGTATGCAAAACCCCTGACTCCCGCCCAAATCGCCCAGCAGCTTTCCCACGCCGGCCGCGACCACGGCTTGCAGCTTACCCCAACCACCCAACGCCTCGCCCAACTTTTCGCCGTCGAAAACACCTACCTCGAAATCTTCCAGATCCTCGGCGCCCTGGGAATGCTCCTCGGCACCGTCGCCCTGGCCCTGGTCCTCCTCCGCAATGTCCTTGAACGCCGCTACGAATTAGCCGCCTTAGTCGCCCTCGGCTTCACCAAAAAATCCCTCGCCCGACTGCTCTTTCTCGAACACTGGTGGCTGCTCGCCCTCGGAATCATCAGCGGACTCGCCGCCGCCATCCCCGCCGTCTGGCCCACAATCGCTTCGGCAGGCTCCGAACTGCCTTACCTCACCCTCATCCTCACCTTATTAGCCCTCACTTTCCTGCCGCTGATCTGGCTCCGCCTCGCCATTAAATTCGCCCTCGCCGGACAACTACTGGAACCGCTCCGCAATGAGTGATATAATATTGAAAGTTATGAAATACAAATTCTCAGCCATAATCCCCTTACTTACCACCGCGTTGGCCGTCGTCTCTTTGGCTGTCTGGCTCAGGCCCGCACCCTCCGACACCTTCCAACTCCGCGTCCCCGGCACCGACCGACCCGCCGACCAGCCCATTGCCCAATTACCTCCGCCCATACTCACCGGAACCCTCATCACCTCCGATGGTGTCCCCTCAAATCTGCCCGGCAAATGGACTCAATTTCGCGGCGCCAATTTCGACAACATCAGCTCCGAAACCATCCCTCTTGCCCAACAATGGCCCGGCGATTCAGGACCACCCGTGCTCTGGAAAATCGACGTCGGCGAAGGTTACGCCTCACCGGTCGTGCTCAACGGCTGCGCTTACCTCATCGATTACGATCAGCAGAAAAAAGCCGACGCCATCCGCTGCCTCTCCCTCGAAGACGGCCGCGAAATCTGGCGATTCACTTACCCCGTAAAAATCAAACGCTTTCACGGCATGAGCCGTACCGTCCCCGCCATCACCGAAAATTTCCTCGTCTCCCTCGGACCCAAATGTCAACTCACCTGCCTGGACCCCAAAACCGGCAAACTCCTCTGGATGAAAGACCTCGTCCACGAATTCAAAACCACAATCCCCCAGTGGTACGCCGGCCAGTGTCCCTTCATCGAAAACGACCGCGTCATCATCGCTCCCGGCGGCACCGCCCTCATGATCGCCCTCGATTGTCCAACCGGCAACATCATCTGGCAAAGTCCCAACCCCAACGAATGGAAGATGACCCATTCCTCAATCGTTCCCATGGAATTCGACAGCCAAAAAACTTACGTCTATTGCGGCAGCGGCGGCGTCGCCGGCATCGCCGCCCAAACCGGACAAATCCTCTGGCAAACCACCGCCTGGAAAATCAGCATCGCCACCGTTCCCACCCCCGTCATCATTCCCCCGGACCGCATCTTTATCTCCGGCGGCTACAATTCCGGCTGCATGATGATCCGCCTGACCAAACAAAACGAAAAAATCATCACCGAAGAAATCTTCCGCCTCGATCCCGAACTGTTCGGCTCCGATCAACAAACCCCCATTCTCTACCAGAACCACATCATCGGCGTACGCCCCGACGGCCAGATGGCTTGCATGAACCTCGACGGAAAAATCATCTGGACCAGCGGCCCCGAAAACACCTTCGGCCTCGGACCTTACACCATCGCCGACAACATAATCTTCGCCATGAACGACTCCGGCCGACTTACCATGATCCAGGCCGACACCCAAAATTTCAAACTCCTCGATCAGGCCCAGATCCTCCAGGGCCACGATAGCTGGGGACCCTTAACCCTCACCGGCGGCAGACTCATCCTCCGAGACCTCACCCAAATGTTCTGCCTCGACGTAACAAAAAAATAGCAATAACTTCCCCAGCCGAACCTTACCGCTGTAAGTCACGCTGAAAAAGGAGCTTATGTCGCCACCAGCATCCCGGTTGAATACTCAACGAATTACGCTTATTATATAAATGGCCCCTAAACTGTAGTGTGGCACTTGCCCCACCGATTAACTTTTTAATAAATTAGGTTCTCATCGGAAAAAGTTGGTAAATAATTCATCGTTTTGACTGTAACACCTTTGAGTTTAACGCTTTAGGCCTCCGGCATGT
>JAFGSR010000059.1 GCA_016934515.1 Sedimentisphaerales bacterium | reverse complement strand
GTCTGCTCACTGGTTTCATAAACGGTTTTTCGATAGTCCATGAACCGCTGGACATAGTTGAAGAAATGGTCTTTGGAAACAGCTTGTTTGGATTGCATCGTGAATGCCCTTTCAAATAATTATAGCAATCTGGAAGTTCCGCCGAAAAGATAAGGCAATGAGAATGCGCCTTCGATGGCGATCGTTTGCAGCGCCAGTTGTTTGAGTTTTTGAGGGACATGGATGTACAGCGCGGTTTCGGCGTCGGTTTCGTGTCCCAGAATGTCTTGAATATCGTTGAGCGGCGTTTTTGCCAGATACATTTCGGTGGCGAACGCATGCCGGAGCACGTGGGGCGTGATTCGCTGTTCGATTCCCGCGTTTTGGGCAGCCTGGTGCACGATTTTCAGGATATGGTCGCCGGTGAGCCTGGCGCCGTCACGACTGGGGAAGATGGGTCGGTTTTTGAGATTGCAGTATTTTTTCAGATGGGTTGGCGCCACCGGACGCTTCAGGAAGGCAACCAATTTATCGTAAAGTTTATCGACGACAAATAAGGCACGTTGTTTTCGCCCCTTACCATGGACGGTCAACAGCCCGATCTTGTTCTGTGAATCGAACTCCGGGTCAAAGTCGCATCTTTTCAGACGGGCTAATTCCTGCCGTCTGAGTCCCAGCGCCCACAGACAGGAAATAATCATAAAATTGCGTTCGCCAATCCAGGTGGAGCGGTCAATAGCTTTGAGCAATTTATAAGCGGTATCGGTGTCAATCGGTTGGTTCAGGTCGCTTTTGGTTCTTTTGAGCGGAAACAGCCCATCGGTTGGATTGATGTCAATGCTGTCGCTGTTCACCAGGAATGTAAAAAATCCTGTGAGTGCCGATTTATGATGATTCATTCGGCTATTGCTAACCCCCGAGTGTTTCAGGTGTATCATCCATTGTTTGAGATGCCGGGGCGTAGATTTGACCGGATTGATGTCAAAGCGGGTCTGAATGAAGTCAGCGAATTTATAGACGCAAGCGATATAATTGGCGACCGTATCGTCGGCATAGAGTGCGATATCTGAGAGTTGTTTTCTGAATTGTTCGATGAGGGTATTCATATTTAAGCTCCTGAATTTTAAAGGTCAAGTTTCATGTATGGATGATTTCTCATGTGTTCGGCGTAAATATCGGGATTGAGATGGGCGTACTGATGCGTATAGTGCTGGCTTTGGTGTCCTAACACGAATTGCGTAATTTCCATGCCGGCGACTTGATTGAGTTGTGTGGCAGCGGTATGGCGAAACAGATGCGGATGCAGTTTTTTATCGATGCCCAGCATCTGTGCCACCTGATAGAAAATGGACTGCAGCGATCGTCGAGCCAGGCGTTGCTGACGTTTGGACATAAACAGCGGACCGTGTTGTCGGTTAAGCTGCCGGATATATTCAGCCAGCAGCCGACAGAGGATTTGAGGCAAAGGCAAGTCTTTTTTGGATTGTCGGTGGGCGCCTTTTTCTTTGATCCAGATGCGGCTTTCAGCCAGGTCGATGTCGGTGATATTGAGGTTGGCGATGGTCGCCGTGCGCAGTCCGAGGAAACCGAGCAAGGAGATGATGACCAGATTTCGGAGTCCGGTGGCGGTTGTTGCCTGTTGCGCGAAATGCTTGAGAATCTGATTCAACTCCTTTTGGGTCAAGAACGCTGGCAGTTTTTTTTCGATTTTAGGGTACGGGAGTTTCAGCGCGATATTGTCCTGGATGAGTTGATGTAATTTGAGGTAGTGGAAGAACTGGTGCAGGCACCAGACGCGGGCTTTTTTGACATGGACGGATGGCTTATGAAAGTCTGCTACGAACTGCGCGAGCAGTGGATAGGTGATATCGTTTACAGAAGAGACGGCATGGATTTGGACGAATTGATTGAATTCGTGTAGCCGAAATGCCAATGATTCGACGGAGCGTTGGGAAAAATCAGCGTCCCTGCAATAGTCTAAAAACGTGGTTATATCGTGCTGAAGCATCGGGGGAACCTCCACATATTTAATTAAACGGGACCGACTAAATATAATTCTGATTTCCTTATGCGTCAATATTTTTTTGAGTCCGATTGAAATTACAATACAACCTAAACCAAATCTAATTGCGGATAACTCTAACTGCGGGGTTTATGGGTTAGGCCTAAATAGCGTTAAGTTGTACTACTGAAAGATAAATACAAAGAAGCAAAAATGATTGAATTGATTGAAAAAATAATGACTTAAAGGAGGTTACGATGAAGAACTTAATTTTATTATTTGTGGGAGTAGCATTTTTAGTGATCAGTGCTTGTGAAAAAAAAGCTGACATCACTGCAAAGAACAAGGCCATCACCCACCGTGTTGAGGAGCTCTGGAACACGGGGAACATGACCATAGCAGACGAGATTTACGCCACCGACTTCGTCAACCATGATCCCAACGCTCCCGATGTTCGCGATCTCGAAAGCTACAAAGAATTCATAAGTATGACACGGATTGGCTTACCTGACTTCCATGTTACCATTGAGGACTTGGTCGCCGAGGGGGACAAGGTCGCAAGCCGCTGGACAGCGCGCGGCACACACCAAGGAGATTTTTTTTGCTTCACGCCTACCGGTAAGCAAGTGACGTGGACGTCGATCCACATCTATCGTTTCGCTGATGGCAAGATCGTGGAAGCTTGGTGGATTAAGGATGTGATGGGATTGTTGCAACAGCTCGGCGTAATTCCGCCGCCTGAGCAGGGTTAATAATAATCGTTTTAGCCCGCTGTCAAATATTTTGCTTTATATGGCTAAGATTAATTGCCCTAACATATATTTGTCCTTAAAAGTCAAGAGAAAAAAATACCCCTGTTCGAAAAAGCGCTATTTTTTTTCGAATACCCTGTTCTTTG
>JAFGSR010000058.1 GCA_016934515.1 Sedimentisphaerales bacterium | reverse complement strand
GGCGGGGGGTGGTGGGGGCGATAATGGTAGTGGCGGCGGTGCATGGATTTGCGGTGACGGTGCTGTACGGGGACAAGTTTATTGAGCAGTACGGTAAGGATCCGAGTCAGATTGTCAGTGATGAACAGTGCGGCCAGGCGGTGGCGTACCTGGGGTATTTCTGGTTGGCGGGGGAAGTGGCTGGGGTGAAGGGGATTGTTGGATTTGCGTTGGTGGGATTTGTGTTGTTTCGGCTGTTTGATATTGTTAAGCCGCCGCCGGTACGGCAGTTGGAGAAGATTCGGGGAGCCTGGGGAGTGCTGCTGGATGATGTGATGGCGGGGATTTATGCGCTGACGGTGATGCAGATTCTGTTCAGCGTTGGGTGGCTGGAGTTTTTGGGGCAGTAGTTAGCGTTTGATTTTGAATCCCGGCGCTTACGCTTGGGGCTCTGAGGTGTGATGGTTGTAAAACCTGATAATTTCCTGCAAATAAACAGGATGGCGGGGAATTAGCCGATAAGATTTGAATGGCTCAAGATTATTCAGTAGAAACGTGCGGGAAATTGGCGGAGAAATTCAAGGCGGCGGGACTTTATCGGCCGTTGCGGGTGGAGCGTTATGACGCGGGGACGGTGCTGGAGTACGAGGTGACGGGGGTGTGGCCGGCGGTTGGGGGGCGGGTTCGGCTGGAAGTGGATAAGTTTGTGGGCGGGGGATTTGCGGGGCAGGTTTATCGGGTGAAGGTGCTGGAGGTGAATTACGAGCAGGAGCAGGGGGAGGGGAAGAAGCGGGGGGAGATTTCGGGGCTGGAAGTTGGCAAGTTGCTGGCGATGAAGATTATGGTGCCGCCATCGCGGTTTTCGCAGATTTTTCGCAATGCGGTGTATGCGTTGGGGTTTCAGGGGCCTTTTCAGTTGCAGGTGAATCCGGCGGCGGCGCGGGCGGGAGCATTGTGGCAGAAATTTATTCGGCGGGCTGCTGCGGTGCGGATGGGTAGTGAGCGGGCGGTGGTGGATATTATCGCGACGCTGGTTGACGAACGGATAGGCAGTTGTGGGGAGCTGAGCGAGTGGGTGGAGGGGCGAACATGGCGGCTGGAGACGGATGACCGGCTGGATTTGCTCAAGCAGTGGCGGCGGGGTAAAGCGGTGGATCAGGATTTGTTGGGATCGCCGGAATATCGGGCGAAAAAGCAATTCATGGGTGATTTTGTGAAGCTGCTGCACGAGATGGGGGCGCCGGAGTTTGCACGGCAGTATGAATGGTCCACGTGCAAGAGTCAGCCGAACTGTTTGAAGCTGCGGGGAACGGATGATGATCCGGCGGGCGGGCTGGTAGCGGTGGATTTTCGGGCGGGGCTGGCGTTGCTGCCTTATCTGCCGATGAGTCCGGGTGATTTCAAGCTGATCGCCAAGGGAATAGGGCGGGGTTCGCTGGTGCAGTTTGACCGGGGGAGTTTGTCTAAGCTGGAGCAGTTTATGCAGGCGAACCGGGAGCAGTTCCGGGATATGGAGCCTGCTTTGGAGGAGTTAAAGCAGGTCGAGCGGATTTATCGTGATTCGGTGCCGGATGTGACACACAACCATTTGCGGCTGCTGGGCAGCGGACGGCTGTGGCGGACGATGTTCGATAGCGCGGTAACTGGTTGGCGGGTGAGGAACCTGGTGGATGAGGCGGGGGAGGAGAAATTTCGAAATTGTAAGATGGGGACGGCGTTGTTTGCGCTGGTGGGTCTGATACCGTTGCTGGGCAGGTTGGTCCGGCGGTTGTGGGGGCGGGCGGATTATCGGCGGCATTACGGGGCGATGTTGAGTGGTTTTGGTTATCTGCGGCGGGCGGTGCGGGGGCGGGTGGCAGAGAAGCTGATCGGGTGGCACCGGGCGGGGCGGGTGAGTGATACGCGGGCGCTGGAATTGGCGGAGAAGCCGGGGCGGTTTATTTTACAGTTGCCGTTGGGGATTTTGCCGGCGGGTTTGTATCGGTTTTTGACGGACGGGCAGTTTGCAAAGGAGAAGCTGGCGTACATATTTGTGCGGCCGGTGAAATTGTATTTTAACGCGGAGCTGCGGGAGCAGTGGTTGCGGGAGATGGTGGCCCAGGGGCAAGGCAACCACATTATTACCGATGAGGATGCCGCGGATATTCTGGGGCAGTTGAAGGAGCCTTTCATTCAGAAATATCTCCAGAGCCTGGCGGTGCACATTTGCACGCTGCCGGTTACGCAGGTGGTTTCGGTGATAGTGGCGTGCTGGTATAAAGTGGCAAATCAATTGACCTGGGGCGAAGCGTGGGAAGAGATGCTGTTGATTCTGTTAGCGTTTCAGGCAACACCGATTTCGCCGGGTTCGATATGTCGGGGGCTGTATGTGGTATATCTGGTGGTGCGGGAGAAGAATTTCAAGGATTACAACATTGCGGTGTTTTTGGGATTTTTCAAGTATGTGGGTTATCTGGCGTTTCCGATTCAGATGGCCAATCGGTATCCGGTTTTGGCGCGGTTCATGGCGGCGCACTGGGCGACGGGAGCGGTGCATGTGGTGCCGGTCTTTGGTGAGCGGGGGGCGTTGTTGGAGCATGCGGTTTATTCGGTGTTTTACAACTGGCCGTTGACGATTCGTCGGCGGATGGAGATTCGGGCGGGGGTTCGCGAGCGGCTGGCGGGACGCTGGTGGCATGTGCTGTTGTGTGCGGCTGGGGGCGTGATGTTGTTTGTGATGGCAGACGATGTTTTTGCGTGTTGCGGCAGAGGTTTGCCGGGGTGGAAGGACATCTGGTGGTTGACGCTGGGCGTGCCGTTGGTGGCGGGAGCGTTGGTGACGCTGGGAGCGGGTGGGATGAAGCTGGGGCGGCGGATTGCGTTGGCGGCGGTCGGGGGAGTGATGATGGGGTTGGTTTATGCGGTTTATCACGGGGTGGTAGGTGAAACGGTTGGGGCAACAGAATGGGCGAAATTGATTTTGTGGGGGGTGTTTTTGATGTCGATCTTCGCGGCGGTGGGGGCGATTTTGACGGAATTGAAACTGCCGGAGCTGGCTGAACCGGGGGAAGAAAGCCTGAAGCCTGAAGGATGAAGCCTGAAGGAAGAGGAGAACGCCCAAAGCCGGAGAATGGGGGGAATTTTGGGGGTTGCTTTTGGGGCAGAACGGGGGTTATAATACCAAATTGTAGTGATATATGAAGATTTGTTAGCAAGTTCTTTGTAATCCTCAATATCGGCGGCTGAAAGATCCGGCGGGGTGGAAATTTGAGGTGAGCGCAAGGGCTTGAGTTTGAGGTGAGATATATGGCGACTTCTTATAGTTCGCTGTGCGACGATTTTTATGTGAATATGAGTCTGAATACGGAGCTGGAGCTACCGAGCGGTCGGGATACGATTTTGCATTTTTTCGAGCGGGTGCAGAAGCAGTTTCCGTCGATGAACACTTTTTATCAACGGGAAACGGGAGAGTTTTGTCTGGAAGAGGACCGCACCCAGGAGCATTATCGTTGGATAACGGTGGAGCGGGACCGGATCTGCAGCGGTTATGTGAACCCGGAATCGCTGGAGGCGGTGGACGAGCAGCATCGGTGTTTGCTGGAGTTGGTGCCGTTTGCGTTGGGGGTGAGCAACCTGGACATTGATTCTCTGGACGTGATGTTCGGGATGGATTTTGATTATCAGGGCAATCATGACGAGATTTTGGCCGAGGCGATATTCAGCGAGACGCCGTTCGCGTCATTTTTGGATTTGCCGCACAGCAGACCTTTGGGATTTGATCCGTCGATTCTGGTGAGTTTGTCGGAGGACTGTCGGCTACAGGCCAAGATTGCTTTGGAATCGCGGACGGGTGCGTTTCAGTTGCGAACGGGTAAGTTCAAGGAAGAGGACCAGTTGAGTCTGTATTTATCGGTACGTCAGTATCCGGACCCGGCGAAGAAATTTAACAGTTTGCACGCTTACGCGCATCAGCGGTCTTTGTGTGAAGAGTTGACCAACGACCGGCTGATTCCACATTTTGTAACGCCGATCGTGGGCGCGATAGCGCAGCGGTCCTAATAACTGGGTAGATGGATTTTGTCCTGCTCCGAAGAAGATTAATGGGTTGGGAATTCCGAATAAAAAAAGAGCAAGCTCGACGATATAAAAGCCGAGCTTGCCTGTATTAGTTGGCCGTTATATTTAAACGTAGTGTTTGGTTAACGGCCGGCAGCTACTGCTGCTTAAATTGGGCTGTGCCAAAAGACACAGTCTAAAGGTTCGGGCAGAAATGCCCTTAACTAAATTGTCAAAATTCATACTCAGGCGAAGTTAAAATACCTGATGCTACACGAGTTAATTATTGCTTTATGGTTATCGCAGTTACAAAAGCGGCAACCCCTGGCCGACTTTCGAAATGAGTTTTCTCCGGCTGCCCCATCACAGGGCAGCCTGGTATAATAACGCGTTTCACGCTATGAGCATGATACGCGGCAAATAGCACTCACAAAGCAAAACGTTTCGAAAAACTTCAAAAGAAAAAACCGGATCAATTAATTGATTAAACTACCTGAACTTCACTATGATTATTCTAACACAGAAAAGTAACGAATGCAAGTTAAAATTCTAAAAATTCGCAGCAGAAATCGGTACGCCCTTTAGGTGTTTTGGAGAGGAGATTTATGTTGATGTTTTCGGTTTTATGGGCGGGTTTTTATTGCGTGTGGCGGTGGTAAATATTGGTTAGGATGGACGGAGAGGTTGTTTTTACAGCAGGATTTGGCTGCAAAAGGCCGATAACAGTGGTCGCGGTTCGGGCAGGAGTCTGGGCCCGATAAAAAAAGCGGAATTATAATTTGTTGAAAAAGACCGGGGAAAATGTCATTATATTCAAAGCTTGTTCGTGATCAGTTATTGCCGACGGAAAAGGCTTGTCGGTGTGTTTCAGTGGGATTATGAATGGTACTTCAGATACCGTTTCATAATCCCTAAAAAACGGCGGTTTTGATGCTGATATTACCCTTTTGTGGAGTTATGAAAGAGCTTCTAGCTAAAAACTAAAATGGTTAATTTTATTGGGAGGTTATGATGGCAGTGGAAGCAAGTGCGAGCAGGTTCAATCGGAACAATGGTTTTATTTTTGCGGCGGTGTGCATTGCGGCGGCGTTGTGGTTTGGTTATGACGGGTGGTTTGGTTCGTATCGCGATACGGAACTGGAAGGCAATGACGGCAAGCCGACGGTGAATCTGATGTTTAATATGTATGTGCCGATTCCGTTGGCGGCGGGAGCGGGTTATTTTTTGGTGACGTCGCTGTTGTCGGCATCGAGGAAGCTGGTGGCGGATGAAAGCGGGTTGGTAATCAACGATAAGAAAACGGTGCGGTACGCAGAGATGAAGAGTATCGACAAGCGGCATTTTGACAAGGAGGGGCATTTTACGATTGAGTATGAGCAGGCCGGCAAGGTGGAGCGTTTGAAGTTGTCGGATCGCAAGTGGGATAATCTGGGATTGCTGCTGGACGAGGTAGTGAAACAGACGGGAGCGGAGCCGGAAAAGCAAGAGTAGCGGATCAGGAACCGTTAAGTGCCCGGTCATTGGGTAGCGGAATTGGACAATTCAGTAGATGGCGGAAAGAACTGAATGGAACAGAATCAGCAGCGACAGCTGGATCGATACAGTGAAGTACGTTTTTTGAAAGGTGTCGGTCCGCGTCGGGCAGAGCATTTTGAGCAGTTGGGGGTGCATTCGGTGGGGGATTTGCTGGAGTATTATCCGCGTGGTTATGAGTTTTTGCCGGAGTTTTGTCTGATTGGTGAAATGATGGAAAATCAGACAGTGGCGGTGGCGGGTGAGGTGTGGGAGTTTCGTTTAAATCGGCGGTCGCGGCCGGCGCGTCTGGATATGGTATTGCGGGACAGCAGCGGTTCGTGTCGGTTGGTGTGGTTTCATGGGGGTTATCTGAAAGATAAGTTTCTGCCGGGTGACAAGCTGGCGGCGTGGGGGAAAGTAAGCCGTTACAAGGAAACTTTTCAACTGGTGAATCCGCGATGGACAAAAGTGGAATCTCTGGAGGAGTTGGAGCGTCGGCAGGAGCAGGGTGAGCCGGTTTACCCGGCCAGCGGCAAGTTGAGCAGTGGTGAGATTGCGCGGGTGGTGCGGGATTCGCTGGAGATGATGCTGGAGACGGTGGAAGATCGTTACAGTGAAGAATTTCGTCGCGAGCGGAAGTTGCCCCGGCGGGTAGAGGCGTTGCGGTGGATTCATCAGCCGACGGATGAGGATTATCTGGGACAGGCCCGGCGGGCGCTGGCTTATGATGAGTTGTTTTTGATGGAGCTGGGGATCGGATTGCGGAAGGAGCGGTTGCAGCGGTTGCAAAATGCTTATCCGCTGGAAATTACAGAGAAGCTGGACAAGCGGATTAAGCGGTTGTTTCCGTTTTTGTTGACGGCGGATCAGGAAAAGGTGATCGGTGAGATTTGCGTGGACATGGCGCGGCCGCGACCGATGAATCGGCTGTTACAGGGTGATGTGGGTTCGGGAAAGACGGTGGTGGCGCTGTATGCGGCGTTGCTGGCAGTGGGGTATCATCGGCAGGTGGCGATTATGGCGCCGACGGAGATTCTGGCAGAGCAGCATTTTATATCCCTGGAACGTTATCTGCGGAACAGTAAGGTGAGGCGGGAGCTGTTAACGGGAGGGTTGACGGGCAAGCGGCGGGTGGAGTTGATGGGGCGGATTGCCGCCGGTGAAGTTGATATTGTGGTGGGGACGCAGGCGCTGCTGCAGAAGGATGTGCAGTTTGCGAAGTTGGCGTTGGTGGTGGTGGATGAACAGCACAAGTTCGGGGTGCGGCAGCGGGAAGGGATTCGCGGCAAGGATTTGGCGCCGCATTACCTGGTGATGACGGCGACACCGATACCGCGGACGCTGGCGATGACGGTGTTTGGTGATCTGGAGGTTTCGACGATTAAGCAGTTGCCGCCGGGTCGGCGGAAGATTGTTACGCGCTGCTATGAGCCGGACAAGTTGCCGCAGGCGTATGAGTTCATTCGTGAGAAAGTTAATCAGGGTGAGCAGGTTTATTTTGTTTATCCGCGGGTGGAGGAAGCGTCGGAGCAGAAAGCGGCGGAGGATGATTCGGGGCAAGCAACGGAAGAATCTGCTTCGGACAAGAGCAACGGTAGGGCGATAAAAAACGAAGCGAATGGGAAAAATGAAAAGGATGGGAAAAACGAAGCGGATGGGGAAAACAGCCGTGAACCGGAGAATGGCTACACGGGCGAGCAGTTGAAGACGGCGGCGGAGCAAGAGTTTTTGCAGCAGAATGGCTACGCGGGCGGGCAGTTGAAGGCGGCAGTGGCGGAGCAGGAGTTTTTGCAGCGGGAGATTTTTCCGGATTTTGTGGTGGGGCTGCTGCACGGTCAGATGCCGCAGGAGCAGAAGCAGCGGGTGATGGAGGATTTTCGCAAGCGGAAGATTGATATTCTGGTTTCGACGGTGGTGATCGAGGTGGGAGTTGATGTGCCGGGGGCGACGATAATGGTGATCGAACATGCGGATCGGTTTGGTTTGGCGCAGTTGCATCAGTTGCGGGGGCGGATTGGTCGGGGCAGTAAGCAATCTTATTGTTTGTTGTTTGGTCAGGCGACCACGGAAGTGGCGCAACGGCGGCTGGAGGTAATGACGAAGACCACGGACGGATTTGTGATAGCCGAGGAGGATTTGCGACTGCGGGGGCCGGGCGAGTTTTTTGGAACGGCGCAACATGGGCTGCCGGAGTTGAAGATTGCGAACCTGCTGGAGGATACGGATTTGTTGCGGATGGCGCGGCGGGACGCGTTTGCTTTGGCCAAGTCGGATCCGCGGATGGCCCGGCCGGGCAATCAGGTTTTACGGCGTGAGCTGCTGGAGAAGTTTGGCGAAGATTTGAAGCTGGTGGACGTGAGTTAATCGGCGAGGCTTTTTGGAAACTAAGTTATGGTGATCAAAAAAAGCAGTTGGTTAAGTGGTGCGGGAGTGGTGCTGGCGCTGGCGAGCCTGGTGGGTGAATATGGATTTGGCGGTCGATGGGGAAGCGAGGGGATTTTTCATGGTGTGCAGGTTCTGGCGGGTTTGTTTTTGTGGGCGGGCAAGGCGGCTGACTGGCGGTTTCTCGGCAGGGGAGAATTTCGCTGGAGCGAGTTACTGGCGGATGTATTGTTGATGATGATTTTGCTGTTGGGTCTTTGGGTGGGGCCGGTGATTTTTGAGGATGATCTCGGCGGCAGTTTGGTGCGGTGGAAAGTTTTTCACTTTTATCTGTTGATTTTGGCGTTGAGCTACCTGGGCAGATTCAGTGTGTCGGTGCTGGCGCGGGGCGGCAGTCCGACGCGGGTGCTGCTGATAAGTTTTGCTACGATAATTTTTGTGGGGGCGATTTTGCTGATGCTGCCGGCGGCGCATCGGGGTGAGGGTTTGAGTTTTACCGACGCGATGTTTACCTCGACCAGTGCGACATGCGTGACGGGGCTGGTGGTGCAGGATACGGGCGGGGATTTTACGCGGCTGGGTCAGAGTGTTATTTTGGCGCTGATTCAGGCGGGCGGATTGGGGATCATGATATTCGGGGCGTTGTTTGCGTTGCTGCTGGGCAGTCGATTGAGTCTGCGGGAATCGGTGGCGATGCGGGACATTATGAACGAGCATAGTCCGGGCCGGGTCGGTCGGGTGGTATTGTTTATCTGTTGCTTCGCGGTGGTTATCGAGCTGATTGGTGCGGTGGGATTGTATGGAATCTGGCAGGAGGATGGCCAGCGGGGTGGGCAGTTGTTTCAGAGTGTGTTTCACTCGGTAAGCGCTTTTTGTAATGCGGGTTTCGCGTTGCGTCCGGACAATCTGGAGAGTTATCGGGGGCACTTGGCGATTTATGGGGTGATTTGTCCGTTGATTATTCTGGGCGGGCTGGGTTTTTCGGTGCTGGAGAATTTGTGGATGATGGTGCTGGACTGGCGGCGGCGAAAAAAGAGCGGCCGGCGTGGCGGCAGTAAGTTCAGGTTGACTTTGCACAGCCGAATCGTGCTGGTTACGACAGGATTACTGTTGATAGGCGGCTGGGTGGGTTTGGTGGTTTTGGAATTGATTCGACCAGATCATGTTAGTCAGAGTGGTACGGGAGCGGTGATTTTGGATGGTTTGTTCAACTCGGTGACGGCTCGGACGGCGGGCTTTAACACGGCGCCGATTGAAAATTTGAGTGCCGGGTCGAAGCTGATGTTGATTTTTTTGATGACGGTGGGCGGCTCTCCCGGTTCGACTGCAGGAGGGATTAAAACGGTGACGCTGGCGGTTATGGTGCTGCTGGTTTACGCGACGATAAAACGTCGGGAGCAATTGCAGGTGTTTGGCAGAACGATACCGGTAATGATAGCGCGGCGGGCGGCGACGATCATGCTGCTTTACGGTTTGGTGCTGTGGCTGGGGACGCTGTTGCTGACTATCACCGAGCACAGTCTAGGAAGGGATATGCTGGATCTGCTGTTCGAGGTGGCTTCGGCGTTGGGGACGGTGGGTTTGTCAACAGGAGTAACGGAGCATCTGACCGAGCCTGGTAAGTGGGTGATAATTGTGGCGATGTTTGTCGGCAGACTGGGCCCATTGAGTTTGTTGGCGGCACTGACGTTTAATTCGCAGCCGGGCCGATATGATTATCCGAAGGAGCCGCTGGTGGTCGGCTGAGAGGGGCTCTCCAGGACATTTAAGGGAACCTCTAAAAATTCATTTGATCCTCAGCAAGTGGTAAACAGGTGGACGGTGGTGGAGGTGAATTTTTCGCCGGGTTCGAGGATGATGGAGGGGAAACTGGGTTGGTTGGGGGCGTCGGGGTGGTGTTGGGTTTCCAGGCAGAAGGCGGAATGTTGCTGATAGGCGCAGTTGGCTTTGCCAACGAGGGAGCCGTCGAGGAAATTTGCGGTGTAAAGCTGGATGCAGGGTTCGGTAGTGAAGATTTCCATCTGGCGGCCGGTGGTAGGCTCGGCGACGCGGGCGGCAAATTTGAGGGAGCCGTCGGCTTGGTTGATGATGAAATTGTTGTCGTAACCCATTTCTAGTTGATGGATGCGGGCGCCCAGAGCAGTTGGCTGGGTGAAATCGAGCGGGGTATTGGCGACCGGTTCGATCTGGCCGGTGGGGATGAGGTTGCTGTCCGAAGGAGTGTACTTATCGGCGTTGAGGGTGAGCTGGTGTTCGTAGATGGTGCCGCAATCGTGGCCGACGAGGTTGAAGTAAGTGTGATTGGTGAGGTTGACGGGGGTGGATTTGTCGGTGGTGGCCAGGTAGTCGATTTTTAGTTCGTTTTCATCTGTAAGTGTGTAGGTGACGCTGCAATTGAGATTGCCGGGGTAGTTTTCTTCGCCGTCGGGACTTTGGTAGGTGAGTTTGAGGGAGGGTCCGTGGGGTGTCTCAAGCGGCTGTGGGGACCAGATTTTTTTGTCGAAGCCTTCGATGCCGCCGTGCAGATGGTTGGGACCGTTGTTGACCGCGAGTTTGTATTCGACGCCGTCGAGGGTGAAGCGGGCTTTGGCGATGCGATTGGTAACACGGCCGATGGTGGAACCGAAGTGGGGATCGTTTTTGTTGGCGTAGCCGTCCAGGGTATCGAAACCCAGGGCGACATCGGCAAGATTGCCTTTGCGGTCGGGAACTTCCAGGCGAACCAGAATGGCACCGAAGTTGGTAATGGTGGCTTTGAGGCCGTTGCTGTTGGTGAGAGTGTAAAGATCGGCGGATTGGCCATTATCGGTTTGGCCGAATGGTTCTGATTTGATGGTCATTTTGGTGGTCCTTTTCTCCGTAATTTTCAGATTAATTATTCAAACTCCAGGGTTCCGAAAAATTCCGGGCGGTGGAAGTCGGGAGTGGGATTGTCAACTACCGCCCAGGTCAGCCAATGGGGATGGGAAGTTTTGTCGGCGCATTTGAAGAGATTGGCTTTCCAGACGACGCCGGGAGCGGGTTGATCGACGGGGCAGTATTTGGCAATGATGTCGATGGGCAGGCGATACTGGAGTTGCCAGGTGGTTGGTTCGGCAATTTCGGGATGGATGATTTTGGGCAGCGAATGGTAGATTTCCACGCGGTTGCAATCTTCGTCGGCGATATAGATTGGGTTGAGACGGGGTTTTTTCTGATAATGGAAGAGTGGTGTGCCGCCGGCGTTGATTTCGAGGTTGAAATAGCCTTGGGAAATGTCAGCACTGGGAGTGAAGAAGAATTCGACGCAACTGTCCTCCCAGACGTTGCCGTGGTAGTGTTCGGCGATGGCGCGGACGTAACGGTCTTCGACGCGGAAAAAAACGTAAATGAAATTGTCATCGTATAGCAGACGGGCTTGGGTCCGGGGCAGATGGCTGGGTTTTTCGCCCATGAAATTGTTGATCTCGAGAGGGGTGATGTCGTTCCAGGGTGGATTGTCCCAGTTGCCGTCAAGTGTGACCGTTTGATTAACTTTTTTTACCTTACAGATCATTTAGTTGGCTCCATAGAGGCGCCATTATAATGATTATTTTTGAAATTTCCAGACGCTGTTTTTGAGGAACCTTAATTTTTAATGTTGATCAGTGCGATTGGTGGGGGCGGTTGGGTAGCGGGATTATCGGATAGGCGAATGAGGATTTTTTTCTGTTCGGTAGTGGAGATTTTTTTTCGGCGGGTCAGCAGCAAGGTAGCATCGGCCAAGTGAACAACTGCAGAGGCCGGCTGCGGCAACGGGAAGTTCAGGTCAGCGGGACAATAGAGCAGGATAATGTCAAAAGTTTTAAGCAGTTTTCGCCAGCGGTTGCTTAGCAGATCAAGATCGTAATCCGGGTCAGGTTCATTTTGCACATCAGAGCCCGAGGTCATGACCGACAGATTCACCAGGCGTGTGTTGTGGATGGAATGTGTCAGATCGATTTGGCTGGTTAACCACTGGAGCAGACCGGGCGTTTCGGGTAATTCAAAAAGCTGGGCCAAATCGCGGCTGCTTGGATCGGGTTCGATCAGGAGCACCCGGTGGGCGGTTTTGGCCAGAGCAATAGCCAGGTTGACGGTGAAACGCGGGGAAATTTCGTGTGGATTATCCGCCGCGATAATTAGAGCCGGAGACGGCTGTCTCAGGCAAAGCTTATCTACCAAAGTTATCAAGCTGCGATAAGGGCCATCGGGATTGTCAGGGTCGGGTTGATTTTGCTCCAGGTCGATTTCGATGGTTGGGCAGGTATTGGGGGCGGATGACGGCTCAGGGAAGGAAAAGTTTTTTGGTAGGGATTTTTCAAATTGGCGGGGTGGGGCCGCGGGGCTGGGTTTCTGGCCGGGCAAAAGCAGGCCGAGCAGAAAACCGGAAACACCAAAAGCTGCCAAGAGGAACCATTGCAAATGGCTGAGGACCGAGTTGCGGGACATTTCGTGGAAATTTTTATCCAGAGAAGCAAATCTGGTGATTTTGGGATCGTCGGCAGAGGAATCTTCCCAAGCCAGGCGGATGGCACGGTAGGCGCCGGTCAAGCGATTAAAATTGACCGAGGCCCGGTCAGCAAAATCTTTTGGTACCCGGAGCGTAATCGTCAACTCGGGTGAATGATTGGCGTCGGGTGAATAACCGGTGGTAGTGACGCAAAGGTATTGAGCAAAATCGGGGGTAATTTCCAAAGCCAGTTCGGATTCGATATAATTTTTCTGCTGTCGGGCGAAGCTGTTCCATTTCGCGCCAGGTGAATTGGAGCCGGCCTCGGCAAGGTTGAAGCGAAATGTCTGGCTGAGATAGAGATCACGAGGCAGATAGCGTTTCAGGGGGAAATGGGAAATAAACATAAAAATGGCCGCGACGCTGAAAGCGGCAAGCAGGCGAAGGATGATTTTTCCGGAGTTATGCATTGGATGATTTTTTTACGTAGTTATGTATTAAATAATTAATTTGGGCGGTAGTTAACTGGTTTTTATGGTTTTATGGTTCCGACACAAAGCGGCGATGTCAGCTTTGACGATGCCGATCAGGATTTCATCAAGAAGATGATTTTGCGGGCGGAGCAGTGGCTTGGGCTGAGTCTGAGATAGTGGTGAATGGGGCTGGGTCTGATCTAGCAGTGAAGCGGTTGGGGATGTCAGCCGGGAAATTTCGACATCGTGGACAAGTTTGATGGATTCCTCTAATTCGATAGTTTCATCTGGTTCGGTTTGTAATGAATGTGTGGATTTTTCTGATTTTATCGATTGTAACGATTTTTTCGGTTTTTCTGCCTGGCTGGCGGCAAGAATCTGCTCAGCCAGATCGAACTGCAACTGATCAGTTTGGGGTGCTGAAGATCCGGCAGCGGTGAACTGGGAATCAGTTTTTTGGATTTCGTGCGGAGCGGATTGGTAGTCATCCAGGAGCAATTGTCTTTCAAGTTCCTGATCTTCGCTCTCATTGAACTCTTCAGGGAATCCGGCGGAATTTGAATCATTATGGAGGTCAGTCGGTGAAATTTCCACGGGTTCAGTCTCGGTCAGGCCTAAATCAAAAGAGTTCATCGGTGCGGTCGCGGTGTCGCCGAAGGACTCCAGAGCCGCCAGCATGAGGTCGCGACGGGTTTTTTCGATTTCGTCGATTCGGCGGGAATCGGTCTGGGCAGGGAGATTCCCGGAAGAATCGGGAACAGCAGGTGATGTTTTTTTCTTAAAACGCGAAAACATAGGAACGGGCTCTGTTTACCGGGTTTTCAAACGAATTCGGTCCGGCGTAACGAGACTGGACCAGGCCGACTTTAGAGCAATTTAATTTTTGTGCTCGCATTATGCCTGTTGCGGCTTCGGCTGGCGGTATCAGATTTACTCGCAATATTCCAATATTGCTGCGTAATCTTCTTTGCCAGCCTTGTCCTCACGACGGCCTAAATGCGGAGCAAAAAATATTAAAGTGCTCTAAATGAAATATCCGAATCAGCTAGAGCGATTCTGCTCAAGCGATTTTCCGAAAAACATTATAGCGGATGTTGAAGTGTTATTCAACGGTAACACTTTTTGCGAGATTGCGGGGCTTGTCCACGTCGTGGCCGCGCAGAACGGCAGCGTGGTAAGCCAGCAACTGCAAAGGAATTACCGTCAGCAAAGGCTGGAGTTCCTCGAAGGTTTCGGGGATGGTGAAGACGTGATCCGCCAGTTGGGCAATGGTCTGATCGCCTTCGGTGGCAACAGCGATGATTATTCCGCCACGGGCTTTGACTTCCTCGACGTTGCTGAGGGCTTTTTCGTACTGACTGCAGAGGGGGGCGATAAAGACCACCGGCATTTCAGGCGTGATAAGGGCGATGGGTCCGTGCTTCATCTCCGCAGCAGGCAGGCCTTCGGCGTGGATGTAGGAGATTTCCTTTAGTTTAAGAGCGCCTTCCAGCGCGACGGGGAACTGGTAGCCCCGGCCGAGGAAGAGCCAGTTTTCGCGGGAGCAGTACTGCTGAGCGACTGAGCGGATGTGTTCGCTTTGGGCGAGGATGGCTTCGATCTGTTCGGGAATGCGTTTGAGGGCGTGGATGTATTGTTCCAGGTTTTGCTGGGACATGTGTCGCCGGCGGGCCAGGTGCAGAGCGAGCATGGTAAGCACCGCTACTTGACCGGTGAAGGCTTTGGTGGAAGCGACACCGATTTCGGGCCCGACGTGTAGATAGATGCCGGCGTCGGTTTCGCGGGCAATAGTGGAGCCGACGGAATTGACGATGCCCAGGGTCAACGCGCCGCGATCCTTGGCCTCATGCAGGGCGGCCAGAGTGTCGGAGGTTTCGCCGGACTGGCTGATAACGATCTGAGCGGTGGAGTCTTCGATTATGGGATTGCGGTAGCGGAATTCGGAGGCGTAATCGACTTCGGTGGGAATCTGGGCAAGTTGTTCGAAGAGGTACTCGCCGATGAGTCCGGCATGCCAGGCGGTTCCGCAGGCGGCGATACCGATTCGGCGGGCGCGGATAAGTTCGCGGCTGTGAGATTCGATGCCGCCGAGGTGGATCTTTCCTTCGGTAGTATCAAGTCTGCCGGAGAGGCAGGCCGCCAGGGTCTGGGGCTGTTCGAAGATTTCCTTGGCCATGTAGTGTTCGAAACCGGCCAGCTCGATTTCTTCCAGCGAATATTCAATTTGTTCGACGCGGGCGGTAACGGGAATGTTGTCGATAGTAGTAGTCCGGTATCCTTCGGGGGTAATGATTACCATTTCGTTATCGCCAATATAAATGGCGCGGCTGGTGTGTTCGACAATAGCAGCGGCATCGGAAGCAACAATAAACTGGTTCTCCGCCAGACCGAGAATCAGCGGACTGCCCCGACGGGCGGTGATGAGCAGGTCGGGATGTTCGCTACAGATAATCGCCAGGCCGTAAGTGCCGACGATTTTAGTAAGGGCCATGCGCACCGCCTGTTCCAGGCGATGGGGGTGTCCTTTAGGAGCCGTCAGCATTTCGGAATTATCAGCATTATTAATGCTGCCGCCGGAGTTGCTTGAGCTGTCGGATTCAGAACTGCTATCGATAAAAGAATCTTCGTGATAAAAATAACTGATTAAGTTGGCGATTACTTCGGAATCGGTTTGGCTGCTAAAGGAATAGCCTGAAAGGGTCAGCCATTTTTTCAGGGTGGCGAAGTTTTCGACAATGCCGTTGTGGACGATAGCGATTTTCCCGGTGTGGTCGAGGTGCGGATGGGCGTTTTCGGTAGTAGCAGCTCCGTGGGTAGCCCAGCGGGTGTGGGCGATGCCCAGATGGCCGATGGTGGGCTTTTCTTCAAGAATGTCCTCCAGGACCGATATTCTGCCCACCGAGCGGGCTAATTGGAGATTACCTTCGTCCATGACAGCGATGCCGGCGGAATCGTAACCTCGATATTCAAGCCTTTTTAGCCCTTCGATCAGTATAGGTTGAGCGTTTTTATCGCCCAGATAAGCCACTATGCCACACATTGATTTGTTCCTTCGTTCAAATTAATTAAACTGATTGCGTACTCTCGATTTACGTATTATCGACGGGTAGGTTCGTCCTGTTCAAGGAAATTTGGCTTCGGCAAGCGCCAAACCGTTCAAACAAGCGGAATAAGTGGATTTTTCCTGGACAGGTCGTTGGGCGGGGCAGTTGTTTTTTGGCAGTTAAAATGGTACAAAGAGTTGCTATGGATTTGTTCGCAGAAACAGAACAGCGGAATTTATGGTCGGCAAAACCGCTAGCGGCCAGGATGCGCCCGCGGAATCTGGATGAGTTTGTCGGGCAGCGGGATTTTATCGGTCCCGGCAAGCTGCTGTGGCGGATGCTCAAGGCGGATCGGTTGACCAGTTTGATATTTTACGGACCACCGGGAACCGGTAAGACAGCTTTAGCGCATGTGATTGCCCGGCTGAGTTCGGCGGAATTTGTCCCAGCCAACGCGGCAACCATCGGGGTGGCGCAAATTCGCAAGATTCTGTCCGCTGCCCAGAGCCGCCTGGCAACCGGACAGGGCAAAACAGTGCTGTTTCTGGATGAGATTCATCGTTTCAGTAAATCACAACAAGATGTTTTGCTCAACGATGTGGAGCACGGCACGGTGATTCTGATTGGGGCGACTACGGAAAATCCGTTTTTCTCGGTGAATTCGGCGCTGGTTTCACGAAGCACCATGTTTGAGTTTCAGACGCTCAGCGAGAACGATATCGCGGTTTTGATTCGACAGGCAGTCAGCGACCGTGATCGCGGCCTGGGCAAATTCAACGTGCAGATCACCGACGACGCGGTGGAATATCTGGCTTTGATGAGCAACGGCGATGCCCGCCGGGCACTGACAGCTTTGGAGGTGGGAGTTTATTCGCAGTTAAACCTCCAGCAGGACCGGCAAAAACAAAAGCAGGTTCGGCAAAAACGGGACGAACAAAAGCAGAACGAACCGGAACAGAATTTGAAATCCGCCGGTGCCGGCGAAAAAAACACCCAAGGTACAACTCCACCTGAAACAGCTCTGGTGTTCGATAAAGCTCTGGCAGTGGAGTCGATTCAGCAGAAATCGCTGGTGGCGGACCGGCAGGGCGATACGCATTACGACCTTGCCAGTGCCCTGCAAAAAAGCATGCGCGGCAGCGATCCGGACGCGACTGTTTATTGGTTGGCCAGGCTGCTGGTCGGCGGTGAGGATCCGCGGTTCATCGCCCGGCGAATAGCAGTTTGCGCCGCTGAAGACGTGGGCAACGCCGACCCGATGGCAACGGTGCTGGCCGCGGCGGCAGTGCAGATCAGCGAATTTGTAGGCCTGCCCGAGGCGCAGTTGCCTCTGGCCCAGGCAGCGATTTATATTGCCTGCGCGCCCAAAAGCAACCGCTCCGCCCAAGCCGTCTGGCAGGCAAGTAAGGATGTGCAGGAGGGACGAACCGCAACTGTGCCGGATCACCTGCGCGACGCCCACTACGCCGGGGCCAAAAAACTGGGCCGGGGACAGGAGTATCACTACCCACACAGCCAACCGGGCGGGTATGTGCCTCAAGATTACCTTCCCCGGGAGTTTGCGAAAAAATATTACGAACCAACCGACCGGGGCACCGAACAGAAAATGGGTGAATATCTGGCGAAACTGGAAAAAATAAAGTCACAGTTGAGAAAAACTAATAATTCCTAGTTTTCTCCCGCGTTAAAATCGCTAAAATAGCTTTCGTGGTATTACTTCTCGATTATAGTGTGCTTTACAGTCGGCATCCCCGGCATAAATTTGGGTGGCAGTTTCAGGATTATAAATAAAAAAAAATGATGACAGACACACATAAAGGCAATCTCAGAAGACACTTACGCGAATTAGCAGACCAGATGACCGATGAGCAGGTCGCCGAAAAAAGTCTGGTAGCTTGTGATTTACTGTGCAAAACACCCGAATTTGCACAAGCCAAAGTGGTAATGTTTTTTTTGTCGCTGTCGCACGAGGTCGAGACCGAACAGGCCATCTGGAAGGCATTTGACAGCGGTAAAGCCGTGCTGGTTCCAAAAGTTGATTGGACAGCCCGCAAAATGATGGCAGTAAAGCTCTCCGGCACCGACGCGGAATTGATCAAAGAACCGATAGGTCAGCTACGCAGCCCGAAAGAAATCGATCCGGTCGAAGCGTCAACCATTGACCTGGTAGTGGTACCGGGACTAGGTTTCGATAAATCCGGCAATCGACTGGGACTGGGGGGCGGATTTTATGACCGGTATTTGAGCGGCAAGGATTTTCGGGGCATTAAATGCGGACTGGCTTTCGAAGAACAGGTGGTCGAAGAAATCCCCGTGGCAGATCACGACCAGGAAATCGATATGCTGGTTACAAACAGCGAGGTGAGAAGATTTAATCACCAGTAATCCAGAATGGGACGATACGAAATGATTGATATAATAGAAAACAATCGCCATGCTATGCAAAAACTTTGTCAACAATACCAAGTGTCCCGGTTGGAGGTTTTCGGATCAGCAGCTCAAGCAGGCAAATTCGACTCCCAGCAAAGTGACCTGGATTTCCTGGTGGAATTTAAGCCTTTGGAAATGGGCCAAAACGCTGATACCTATTTTGGCCTGCGGGAGTCACTGGAAAAACTTTTTCACCGTGAAGTTGATCTGGTGATGACTTGTGCTATAAAAAACAAATATTTTTTGGAATCCATCAATAACAAACGGCAATTAATCTATGCAGATTGAAGCAAAGAAATTTCTGGAAGATATTCGCCAAGCGGCGGAAAGGGTATTAGAATTTACCCGGGATAAAACTTTTGAAAATTATGATAATGATGATTTTCTTCGGTCCGCTGTGGAGAGACAGTTCGAAATAATCGGAGAAGCGTTAAATCGTTTATCTCAAAAAGATTCCGATTTGGTAAATCGCATCGAAAATTACAAAAGAATAATTTCTTTCAGAAATATTTTGATACACGGATACAACTTGATCGACAACAAAGTAGTGTGGGATATATTGCAAAATCACCTTCAGGTTTTGCTTACACAAGTTGTGGCGATGCTCGAAGAGAATTAATGAATGACAATAACAGGAGCTAAGGATGGCTAAGAGCAGTTATCACGGACGAAAAAAACGGAGTCGATTAATATGGTTGCCGTTGATTTTGGTATTAGCCGGCTTGGCGGTCTGGATATTTTCCGGTAATTCCGCCAGCGACGGCGATTCGGTTGGATTAGAGCCGGACCCAACGGTTATCACGCCCACCCAGTCCCGCGATCCGTCGGGAACAACCTCGCAAACTGGACAGCCAACAGCTTCGCAAGGGGACACCAGGCAGCCAGAATCAGTTCAGCCCCCGGCTGGATCGAATAAGCCCAGTGCCCAGGCAAAACCTGTTGAAGGGGGCGCAACCAAACCTTCCGCTCAACCGCCTGTCGAGCCAACCGAGGCGGCTAAAAATTATCCCGGTGATAAGTTGTTCTCCCTGGGAAGCAGTGCTTTTCAACAGCAAAAATTTCTCCAGGCCGGGCGCAACCTAAGCGCCGCGGTACAACAGGGACTCGCACCAAAGCAGGAAACTCTGGCCCGGCAGATGATTAACGAAGCATCGGATCAGTGGCTGTTCTCCATCAAGCTCTTCGAAGGGGACACACTTTGTAAGCGGCACCAGGTGGCTTCCGGTGAGTTGCTGATGCATCTGCAAAAGCAATATCAAGTTCCCTATCAAATGCTGATGCGGATCAATAAGATTAATGACGCTCGCAGCGTCGGTGCCGGCCGAACGATTAAGGTGATTCAGGGACCATTTCATGCTGTCGTGGAACGCAAACGCTTTCTGATGTCGATTTTCCTGGGTGATATGATGGTTAAAAGTTACCCGGTGGGACTGGGGGCGCCGGGACGGCAGACCCCGACGGGAATGTGGCTGGTGGAGTTGAAACAGGAAAACCCGGAATGGACCGATCCGGAAACCCGGAAAAAATACCTGCCCAACGATCCGGAAAATCCGCTGGGTGATCGCTGGGTTCGCTTGAAAGGGATCGAAGGCGACGCGGTCGGGCGGAACGGATTCGGCATTCACGGCACCGTTAAACCGGAGGAAATCGGCCAGGCAACCAGCCGCGGCTGCATTCGGCTCCACAACGGCAATGTCCGGTTCGTTTACGATCTGCTGATGCCCGGTAAAAGCCAGGTTAAGGTAGTCGAATAACCTTGAGCAACCTCGAATTTTTGGAAATGAGTTTCTTGTGGCACCGAAACGCAGCTTGTGGGTGTTTTGCTGTAATAAACAAAAAGAGTTATTCGCCCTGGAACTGACAAATCACCCGACGCGACCGCGGGCGGGTATCAAAATCTATCAGGACAATCTGCTGCCAGGTGCCCAGGGACAGGTTCCCGTCCACAAATGGAACCATCAGCGATGGACCAAGCAATGCAGCGCGAATGTGGGCGTGCCCATTGTCGTCGTTCCAGGTTTCCTCGTGTTGATAAACACCGGCCTGAGGGGCAATTTTTTCGAACGCAGCCTCTATATCGTGATTAACCAGACCTGGTTCAAATTCGATTGTGGTAAGACCCGCCGTGGAACCAACCACGAAAAGAGTTGCTACACCTTCGGATAAAGCCAGGTCCGCCAGCAATTGGCTTACCCGTTCGCTAATATCGATGATGTGGCAGTTGCCGCGGGTTTTCAGGTTAATTTGTTCGGTTTTAATCATTCTTCAGACCGGCGCATCTCTCTTGACATCATTTTTCACTGAACTTAACTTATAATATGAGGTATCAAATAAGGCAAGTGTTAAGATGGCCTGATAAGGCACGCGTCAAGGAGACAGATTATGGACGAAAAAGTACCCAGTCGCAACGAAGCTTTGGAATTGCTCAAGCAGTACAACCAGAACGACGGGCTGATCAAGCACGCTTTGGCGGTAGAAGCGGTAATGAGGTATCTGGCCCGCAAAAACGGCCAGGATGAGGAAAAATGGGGCATTATCGGGTTGATTCATGATCTCGATTATGAAAAATACCCCGATCAGCACTGCCACAAAACCCGGGAGATTCTGGAGGAAAATGGCTGGCCGACGGAATATATTCGGGCGGCAATCTCGCATGGCTGGGGGATTTGCAATGACGTGGAACCCCAGAGCCCATTGGAAAAGAGCCTGTTTACGATTGACGAACTGACCGGGCTGGTTACCGCCGCCGCATTGGTGCGTCCGTCGCGGAGCGTGTTGGATCTGACCGCCAAATCGGTCAAAAAGAAGTGGAAAGACAAACGTTTTGCTGCGGGTGTTGACCGGGAACTGATCGAAAAGGGAACAAAGATGCTGAACATCGAACTGAGTGAGATTATCACCGATGTCATCATGGCTATGCGCGAAGTGGCCGGTGAAATCGGGTTACAGGGTGATATCGAGGCAGATCAGTATAACGGTTGAATGAGATCGGCAGCAACAAAAATGAGACCGGCAGCAACAAACAAGTTCCGCTAACTAAAAAGCAAGCACGACTAGCCACAAAAAAAACAGAATAATTACGGAATTAACCCACCAAAAATAAATTTACACACAAAAAACTGAAAGGTTCTAATCTCTAAGCAAAGTAACGTTTATAGCGAACCGATAAAATCACTGGTAACAAAAAGGTTTGGAAGGGAGACATTACTGTTATGTCACAACCAGCTATAAACGACAAAGTGCAGAAATATAAAATTCAGGATCCGACTATGTCCGATAACTCAGGCAGTCTGGAATCTTGTAAAACAGGCCACGCGGAATCCTGTAAATCAGGCAGTCTGGAAACCTGGCCCGTTGCCCAGGATCGCTGCCGAATTGATTGGTTTCCGGCGCGTCAGCGATTGATCGCCATGGTACGCAACAGCAGCGATTCATTCGTGCTCCCACCGGCGGTTGTCCGCAAAGCATCCTGGCGGGAATAACCACCGACAGAACCTTAACTTTCACCACTTCTCGCCGACCGAAATGGTCTGGCAAAAAAATATTTCAGGAAAAAAACGGAAGAAAACTTATTATCGGTCGCGGAACCTGGGGGATTTCGGATATTGAATGACTCGGCAGGATAAATTTGTCAAACAAACAATGCGATTATCGGTCGTTGATATTAAATTTTTTTCTTTTTTCACTTCGGTTTCTTCCGAAATTATTCCACAAATTCGCGGGGAAATATCGGTCAAGCAAAAAGCAAATCATAACCGATATAAATTTTAGCGGGCAGGGCTGAGAACTGCATGGGCAAATCGGGCTGGGTAAAGCAGGACGCTTTTAAAGGCTAAGGGGAATCCAAAAACGAGCCTTTTCAGTAATCCAAAGGCACCTTAAGGTAAAATCCTACCTTATTATATCCGGGTTCTATCAATCGCAAAAACCCGAAAACGCTTTTGGATGCGAATCGGACCAAACACACTTCAGTTCGCAATGTGGGAATCACCAAACATTTTATTCCTATTATCAATCTGCAAAAATTAGTTAACCGGTACAATCCGAACAGGCAATCCAACAGTAATTGCCTCACTATAGTCAACTTTTATGACGATGAGAGGGCTGGAACGGATATTTCCGATTATCCGGGTCTCATAAGCTATTGTTAAACGCTTGTGTAAAAGAAGGTTAATAAAAAAAACAAGGAATCAATTGAGGAAGGCGTCTCTCACATGGGTGCGCAAACTATTATAAGAACAAAAATTATCGCAGTATTTTTGCTATGCATGCTGTTTTTGGTCATCAATAATGGCTGCTCTCAGAATCCTCCCAGGGTATATAAGGTGGGCTACTCCCCAGGTTCTCACGGTTTGCCGGGTAATTCAGCCCGTTCATACAACGCGACGGTGCAGGCACCTTCAGGTCCTATAACCACTCAGGGACCCAGTTACGTTGACGCCCTCCCTCAGGGAACCGGCGAACAGGCCTATCATATTGGCCCCGATGACGTCCTGGAAGTCAAAATCGATCAGCTCGTGGAACTGGAAAAGGAAGCGGTGCTCTTTTGCTCCGTGGACAAACAAGGACAGATTTACCTGCCGGTCCTGCATCATGTCCAGGTCGCCGGCCTGACCTGCAACCAGGTACGCAGCGATTTGATAATGCGCCTGGGACGCGACTTTATTAAAAGTCCAAAAGTTGATGTGGCAATCAAAACCTACGCCAGCAAAGCCGTAATGGTTCTGGGTACTGTCCGAAACCCCGGCGAACTTAACCTGGAAATGGACAGCATGCCCCTGCTGGATATAATTGGCCTGGCCGGCGGATTGAGCAACGATGCCGCCCCGGATATCGAAATTCTACGTGGTGCCTACCATCCGGGTCGCTCCGGAACTCCCGAAATGATCAACGCCGCCTGGAACAACGAATCAAGCTTTGGCTCCTATCAAAGAGAAGTCATCCCGGTAAGCTTGCTTTATGCCGAAAAAGGCGAACAAATAAATCCCATAATTTATCCCGGGGACATGGTCCGAATTACACCCGCGGCCGAAGGGGTGGTTTATCTCTCCGGTGAGATTGTTTCTCCCGGAACTAAAACCTTCCGGCGACCCCTCACCATCATGCAGGCCATCAACAGCGCCGGCGACCTGACCAACATCGCTAAAGAACAAAGTTGCAAAATCGTTCGACGGAATCCCGGCGGCCAGGAAACCGTAATCAATGTGGATCTTAAAAAAGTCCGCAAAGGTGAAGCACCCAATATACTTCTGGCCCAAAACGACATGGTAATCGTACCGGTTGACCAGGTCGAAAAATTCTTCGACGATATCAACAACCTGATCAAACGCGGCGTAATGTTCGGCGCAGACTTCACCTATAATATGGACTCCACTTATAGGTCTGGCAACGGATATGGATACGGATATTAATCCGTATTGAAAAAATACAATAAATTATAATTAACTCTGACAAAATTTTTCAAAATTGAGATCGGTCAGCAAACGTTATTTTGGCCGGGTTTTGTCAGAAGCCCAAAAAAATTTGCAGGCTAAATTTTATGGATGCCAAAGAAAATCAAAATATGAATACGGCACAACCACAAAGCTGGAATCGGCCCAAGCCGTTTCGCCCCTTTGAAGTTATGATGCGCAGACGCTGGCAGCTATTCAGTTGTTTACTGCTGGTTTGCGGCGTCGCCTTTGCAACAACGGTGATGCGTAAGCCGAAATACCAGTCCACAGCAAGAGTAGAGGTAGTAACCGACCAACCTCAGATGGGCCCCGGCGGTAGTCGGGGTGTGTTTGGCGGCGGAATGGGCGGAGATTATTTCAGCACCCAGTGTCAACTGCTGCAATCACCCCACGTCTTGTCCCGGGCCGCGGAAAACCTGAATATGTCCGGCGGACACTGGGTTTACAGCGAAGCCGGTATCAAACAGTTACGCGACAACGTCAAAATCAAACCGGTGCCCAGTTCGCGATTGATTGATATCGTAGGTACAGCCCTCGAACCCGCCAAGTCCGCGGCCATTGCCAATCAGGTCACCGCCGCTTTTATTGAAATATCAATGGAAGCACGACGGGCCACCAACAAAAGAATCATTGAACGGGTAAATCAACAAATATCCGATTACGACCGGCAAATTCAACAACAACAGCAGGCAATCAACCAGTACCGTCAGGACAATTTGATAACCGGAAATCATAGTTCGCTGGCAACCATCGAAAGCCGAATAAACACCATCGAAAGTGAACTGACCCAAATTCAAATGAACCGCCTGGAACTGGAAAATCATCGGGCTTTATTAAAAAATCATCTTAGCGGTAACGCCGGACTCGAAACCGAAGAAACCACCCTGGATGAAATCAACAATGATGAGTTTGTGGCAGAACTGCGACGCAAGTTACGCGATTCCCGCGACCAGGAAGAACAGTTGGCACGGGTTTATTTACCCGGACACCAAAAGCTACGCAATGCACGGGTGCAAATCGCCAGCCTCGAAACACAGTTAATCGATCGCAAACAAACTTTACTCCAAAAACTATACGAAAAAACCGCTGAAGAATACTCCGCCACCGTCAAGCATGAACAATCTCTAAACGCCCTGCTGACGCAACAAAAAACTCTTGGTGTCACACAAACCCAAACCGATCAGCAATACGCAAACCTGCTCTCCAATCTGAAAATTTTACAGCAGACGCGCGATAATCGGGTCGCCCGGGTAAAACAGTTTGAACTGGACGAAGGCATGAGGGAATCTCCCGTCGTTGTGATAGCGGCAGCACGAAAACCAATTCACCCGGCCGGCTTGAGCAAAAGCCGACAAATCGCATCCATATTATTGCTGGGCGTGCTTTTCAGCATCAGTTTCATCTTCGCCCTGGAAAGAATCTCGGCAGAAAACACCCAGCCCTCTCCCTTTGGCGAACCGGTTTATACCAATACCCCCGGACCCATGTATTGGAACGGTGGAATGTGGCCGGGTATGCAGCCGGTTTACCCGACAAATACCTCCTGCACAACAACCGCTTCACAACAATCCACAGCAACTACAGCTACCGCAACAACCGCAATCGAAAATCCAGTCCATGAAATTGACACCGCTATCGTCCTGGGGAAACTCGACGCGATGGCTCTGGGTGGACAAAGTGCCGGCAACATGGCTTTCGCAGGAAGATGTCGAATTGTGCATACCGATCAGAGTTGTGCTCAAGCCGAAACCTTACGCGATATCAGCTTTAACCTGTTAAGCAGGTTCGGCCAAACCCAACAGAATATCGTCATCACTGGAATAACTCCCCAAAGCGGCAAAACCACCTGTGCTACTAACCTGGCTATGCTACTGGCCCGCGCCGGAAAAAATGTATTGCTGGTGGATGCCAATCCCCTACAGGCTGATTTGCATAAAGTTTTCAGCCAAAATGAAAACTGCCCTGGTTTGCAAAAAGTTCTCAGTGATATTTCTCTGCTCGATCAAGCTTTACAGCAAACTGATATTCCAAACCTGACCGCGATGCATTGGGATAGCAACGACCAAAGCTGGGATCAGTCCGAAAATGCAAATCTTCCACAACTGGTTCAGCAATTAAAGCAACGTTTTGACTGGGTAATTTATGACAGCGGAAATACCCATCTGATTTTTACACGTAATCTGCTCCAGGCAGTGGGTAAATCAATATCGGTAGTGGCCGCTACAGGCGGTAAGTTAAAATCAGCTCAGGCCGTCGAACAGGTTGAACTGTGCGGCGCAGTAAGCCTGGGTGTTATTGAAAATTGCCCCGCCGGCATCGGCTCAAATAACTCAACAATAGATAGTCAGCTTACTAACAGTTAATTCGCTCGGATAACAATAATTTCTTATCCGGTTAATTATATATAATCATCCTGGGTACAAATTTTTCCAAGCATTTAACAATAAGTTCATCGTATAGGAATTTGTATTTCGCTGTTTCCGAAAACTGCAGCGACCAACGGGAGTGTCGAAACTCCCCGTGGATCGCGGCGAATCCGGTCCAGCGAAAGCTGGTAATTTAATGGTATAGGAATTTGTATTTAACTCCTTTCCGTAAAATCATTTGCAGCGAACGAAGGGAGCGTCAATAGCCGCAACGAGATCGCGG
>JAFGSR010000057.1 GCA_016934515.1 Sedimentisphaerales bacterium | reverse complement strand
GCTTTTGGCCCGTTATAATCGTTACATCTTACCTATCTTAATGGACAAAACTGCTATTTAGCGCCTCATTTTCAGCCACATAATGGACACACAGCATCGACATTACCGCCGCTTGGCTGCCAAAATGGCAGGTTACTTTTTACCCCGTTTTGAACCATTTAGCCCCTCGGAATGGAGGCTGTGTCACAATTCAAAAACCGGCCTATTATCAGTACTGGAAACGTCGTTGAAAGCCCATTATGACACAGCCTCCTGTCCGAGGGGTTTTGACCACTTTATCCCAACCGACCAAATAACCTTCTCAATCGACACGTAGAGCTACGCAGCAAAAGCTTGTCTTCACCGATTATTAAGTTAAGATAGATCCATCTGAAAAGCCGGCAACGTCTAATTATAGAAGGAGTTATAATCCCATGAAGAACATAATCAACCTTACCGCCGCTCTGGCCGTCGTGCTCTTGACCCTGACCATAATCCCCGACAGCTCAGCTCAGCAGTCCCCAGCTACCACTCCCCAGCCGGAAGCTCAACTCCAGCAGGGACAACAACTTACCCAACAATCCCCCGACATTCTAACCACCCTCAAGCCTGACCACCCCCGATTATTTTTAACCGACGATCAGCTTAATAACCTGAAAAAACAACTTCCCAACGATGAATTACTGCGAAAAATCCACACTGACGTCATCGCCCGGGCCGATAGTTACCTTTCCAAAACCCCGGTAAAACACAAATTAAAAGGGCCGCGATTACTAAGCGTCAGCCGCGACTGCCTCAACCGCATCTATCACTGCGGCTTGGCCTGGCGGCTCACCGGCGAACAGAAATACTTCGATAAAGCCCGCACCGAAATGCTTGCCGCTGCTGAATTTAAAGACTGGAATCCTTCCCATTTCCTCGACACCGCCGAAATGTCCCACGCTTTAGGTCTAGGCTACGACTGGCTTTACCACGATCTTGACGAATCCACCCGCCGTCAGATTCGCACCGCACTGCTCGAAAAAGGCCTCCAGCCCGGCCTGGAACGTTATTACGATAAACCCGCCTGGTGGGCCAAATCCGAATACAACTGGAACCAGGTATGCAACGGCGGCCTGATCGCCGGTGCCCTGGCTATTGCCGAAGAAAACCCTCAAGCTGCCCGAAAAATCTTGACCGCTGCCATAAAGTCTTTACCCATAGCGATTTCCAGTTACCGCCCCGACGGTGCCTGGGCTGAGGGTGTTGGTTACTGGGCTTATGCTACCAACTACACGGTTATTGCCCTCGATGCATTGCAAACTGCTTTAGGGAAAGACTTTAACCTCTCGAACGATCCGGGTTTGGCCTTGGCCGGCGACTTTCCTATTTACGGTACCAGTCCGACCGGCAGATTCGTAAATTTCGCCGACGTTGGTGAAAATGCCCGCCGATCAACTCTTCCTGCCTTGTTTTGGTTGGGGAGGCGTTATAGCCGGGGCGACTTTATTGCTAATGAATCAGCTTATTTGAAAAAAAATTCCGCCCACGCGCATCACTTTATCTGGTATTCCCGCCCAATCTCGAACCAGTCCTCCAGCACAGTTGACCAGGCTGAATCAAAATTAGCTCTAGATAAGCTGTTTAAAAGCAAAGCGGAGTTGGCGTTGATGCGGAGCAGTTGGAGTGATCCGGAAGCTTTATTTGTCAGTTTAAAGGGCGGCAGCAATAACGTTAATCACTGTCATCTGGACATGGGGTCGTTTATTCTGGAAGCTTTGGGGGTGCGGTGGGCGATTGATCTGGGGTCGGATGATTACAATTTGCCGGGTTATTGGCAAAGCGGCAGCGGTGGGCAGCGGTGGAGTTATTATCGATTGGGGTCGTTGAGCCATAATGTGGTGATTATGGATGGCAAGAATCAGCAGGTGAAAGCGTCGGGGGCGATAGTGGAATTTGTCAGTGAGCCGGGGCGGGCGGGGGCGAGCCTGGACTGGGCGGAGGCATATCGGGATAAGGTGGATAGAGCGACGCGGCGAGTTGAGCTGATTGAAAAGCGCAGTGCGGTGCTGATCAGTGATGAATTTGACATGAAGGAGAAAACTCAGGTTAGTTGGGGGATGGCTACGAGGGCGGAAATTGAGTTGAAGGGTAAAGAAGCGATTTTGCAGGCGGAGGGCAAGCGTCTAAAGGCGCAGTTGCTAAGTCCGGAGGGGGCGGTTTTTTCGGTGGAATCGGCGGAGCAACAACCGCCACAAAAAACCAACAAAGGTGTTCGGCGGCTGGTGGTTGATTTGGGAGAGGTTTCGGGGAAGGTGAAAATTGTGGTGAAGTTTGCGCCACAGACTGAATAGTATTATGTTATCCCGATCCGCATGATTCATAGCATAAATTTCGATAGGATTATCATCGGTGAGTTGCTTGAACTGTCTCATGAGAGTTCCCTTTAGCTGAGGTAACCAAAATTCAGTAAGAGAGTATATACCAACTCACCACAATTTTGGCGACTCAGTTGCACTTATTATGAGTTGAATCCGCTATTTGAAATAGACTGCAACTAAAAAATTGAGCATCATGGTCAACATGTTTATCATGGTTGACTGCTGTGTGGATAATGTAAATTTTGGTTGATACTACCGCTTAAAAAAGGAGGTTCTAAATGTATGGCATGTTGATGGTGTTTGTGCTGTTGTCGGCAGGCAATCTCACGGTTCCAATTTCCGTCAAAACAATTGATCAGACATGGCCGGAACCTCCGGGGGAGGAGAGTTGGAAGTTTGTTGAGGATTTGAAGAAACCTTTGCCGTTTGTATTGTTCTGGAAAGAGGGAAGTCAGTTGCAGCAGGGGCAGGTTGACATTCGCGGCGGTTTGTTTGTGGAGCGTAATTATCCGGACAAACAAGAGGTTTTGGAAACGGCTTATGCTGATCTTGAAAACTTTCTTGGGTTTGCAAAACTTAGGAATGAAAGTGGATTTCCGGTGGAAACCTTGAAGGTGGATACACCGGTTCCTGAAGCCTACACAATCGAGGTCTCTTCCAAGGGGGTACGTTTGCTTGCAAATGATACCGAAGGCATCCGCCGCGCTATTTTTCATCTGGAAGAGATGATTGCCACCGCAGAAGGACCTTTTCTGAACCTTGGAAGAACGGATAAAAAGCCCTGGCTGAAGAACCGTATCACGCGTTGTTTCTTTGGACCGATCAAACGTCCGCCTTTGAATCGTGATGAGTTGATGGATGATGTGGACTATTATCCTGACGCGTACCTCAACCGTTTGGCTCATGAGGGTGTGAACGGTTTGTGGCTGAGTATCACGTGGAAAGATATTACGAAGACGTCTTTTCGTGAACCAGACAAAGACATGGAAAAACGGCTTTCAAAATTGCGTAAGACCGTGGAAAAGTGCGTGCGTTACGGCATCAAAATCTGGTTGTATTCAAATGAGCCCGAAGGATTCTACTCGCCAGACGATCCCCTGCTCAAGGCGTATCCCGATTTTGCCGGGGCCGGATGGGCATCACGTCGTTACATTTGTCCGAATTCCGAAGAATCGCAGCGATTCATTTACGAATCTACGCACTGGATTTTCTCTCAGGTGCCCGGGTTGGGTGGATCGATTAATATCTCCCTTGGCGAACATGGCACCTCCTGCCTTGATGCGGTTGGAGTAAATAGCGATCGCAGACCGCCATGTCCGCGTTGTTCAAAAGTACCGAACTGGAAAACGCTCTACAATAGCCAGAGTGCGATGGTGCGGGGCATAAAAGAAGCGAACCCTAATGCAGAATACATCTGCTGGATTTATTTGCCTTCATGGAAACCGCTTGCGCCGTGGGTGTACGAACTGGGTTCCCACATTCCGAAGAATGTGACGTTGCAGATAAACTATGAGTCCGGCGCCGTTAAATATCAGTTGGATCGTCCGAGAGTGGGCGGAGATTACTGGCTTTCGTTCATTGGTCCATCCGAGCGTTTTGCGCGATTTGCCGGAAATGCGTCCGTCAACGAAACGGCGATGTCTGCAAAGCTACAAGTAGGATGTTCGCATGAATCTGCGACAATTCCTTTCATCCCTGTGCCCCCGATTTTGTACCGTAAGTACCACGAGATGCCCAAAATGAACGTTACCAGTGTAATGCAATGCTGGTACTTCGGGAATTACCCCGGGATAATGAACAAGGCAGCGGGTCGTCTGGCATTCGAGGACTTTTCAGGGACAGAGGACGATTTTCTGAACGCGCTGGCACGCTCGGAATGGGGCGACGATGCGGGAGACGTGGTAGAGGCCTGGAAACATTTTTCGAAAGGGTACCAGTATTATCCGCTTTCGACACGTTTCCAGTGGTGGGGTCCGATGCACTCAGCGTCCGTGTGGCCGTTACACCTGAAGCCTGCGCTCAAGCAGTTACAACCTACATGGCTGATCGGCGGGCCGTGCGGGGATGCTATTGGCGAAGCGCTGGACAACCACACCCTTGCCGAGGCTGTCATTTTGGCACGGAAGATGTCTGAAGAGTGGAACAAGGGTGTTGCCGTCATTAAGACACTTGAACCGAGGTACAAAGAGAACCGTGAGCGCATGCTTGATATCGGTCTGGTAGAAGCGATTGGTCTCCAGTTTGCGAGTGGTTACAACGTAATGCGTTTTTATTTGATGCGTAGTCAGTTGTTTGACCTGTCTCCGTGCGATGCACAGAAGTATCTGACGGTTATGGAGACGATTGTTCGTGAAGAAATCAAGAACAGTCAACGCTTGGAAGTGCTTTGTGCTGCCGATTCTCGCCTTGGTTTTCACTCCGAGGCCGAACGACACCAATATTGCGGCACACGCCTGCAATGGCGTGTAGCAGTTCTGAATGACTTACTTGTCACAGAGTTTCCCAAATATCGGTTGGCGTTCCAGGCGGGAAAACAGGTTTCGCGTTTTGCAGAAGGTCGCGCGGTTTATACCTGCGGATCAGGCTGGACGGATTGCAAGACGTATCGCTGGCAGGGGCAACGAGATAATGGCGACGTCGTCCTGAAAGTGGAGATGAAGGATAAGAACGCGAACAGTTCCTTTGCCATGTATTTTTGTGACGCATTTGTGACTACGCATTTTTGGGAAATCAATTTTTCGACAGGGGGAAGTATTTCTGATTCTCGCGGCATCGGTCTGCGGAACGAACCGTACACAACGCCGGAGGGCAGGAACGGTGTAACCGTACGTATTCCGTCAGAAGGGCTGTTAATACTGGATCCCTCTGGTTGCACGTATGCTTTCAATATTTTCAACAGCAGCATTATGTCGGACAATTGGCCAACTGGTATGGACGAGTCGGATTTGAAGATATATCGTCTTGCGTTAGGCCGCTTTAAACCGCAGAAAATGGGGTACTTGAAATAGCATTACGTGAAGATATGATTACTCGCGCAGCAGTCGCGGCAGGTTGGATTTTGAATGAAAGAAGATAAGAGTGCCGGCAAGATGCCGGCGGTACTGAAGACTTTATGTTAGGTTCTCATCGGAAAAAGTTGGTAAATAATTCATCGTTTTGACTGTAACACCTTTGAGTTTAACGCTTTAGGCCTCCGGCATGT
>JAFGSR010000056.1 GCA_016934515.1 Sedimentisphaerales bacterium | reverse complement strand
TTAACCGTCAGGTCATAAAACGTCGGGGGTACATAATCCTCTTCAAAAACCGCGGTTACTTCCTTGTCGCTATCCATGTAAATTAGAATATTTGGATCGGTACCGCTAGCATCGCCTTGCCACTCGACAAAACGCCAACCTTCAGCAGGCGTCGCTTCGAGAGGCACTTCTTCACCCTCATAATACTTGCCGCTGCTTGGTTGAATGGTGCCGTTGCCGATTACATCAGTGTTCAGCGTGTACCAGCCAACTTCCGGGCCGTTTAATGACAGGTAATAATTGACATATTGATTGTATTGACCGGCAACACGAATCAGATAAAGCTCATCTGTTCGGCCTTCGAAGTACATCGTATTTTCCCAATATTCATTCAAACACTCAACTTCACCTAATCCAGCCAACCACAGCGGCCAATCATATTTGAATACCGCAACCGTAGAACCTTCCGTATTGCTGGATAAATAAATGGTAAACTCGCCGTTTCTGGTCGGTGCAAACAGATACCATACGTCCATATTGTCATCTACCCCGCAACTGGTAAGGTCCTCACCGGTCGCCCCCTCGGTAGTACTCTCGACGGAGTCACCCTCCTCGATGGGCAGGGCATTTCGCCAGTCATCATTGGGCACGGACGGATTACCGGATTGGCTCACCGTAATTACAAATTCACCGCCGTTTTGGCCGGAACTGGCAACGCGGATAAGATAATTTTCACCGGCCTGACCGCTGAAATATGCAAAATCATCTTCGCGGCACAATATTTCCTCGCCACCACACTCCTCAAATACCGAGAGGATAATTACTTCTGCTGAAATATTTGCTATGTCAATCCGATATAACGCGTCCGATTCCGGCGTAAATTCATACCACAAATCGAGAGAATCATCTTCTCCGCAAGAAGACAAATCATCACCGGTAGCTAGTGCCGTATTACCTACCAGGGGGTCATCTAAAAATATTTCATTCGCGTCGGCGCAAAGATCGTTGGCCGGCGCCGCCCAGCCATAAACTATGCTAAGGTCATAAAAAATACGTGTGTTCCATTCCCCCGCTACACGAATCAAATACGTCTTACCTTCCACTCCATGGAAACGCAAATTAATGTCATAATATGTCTGCTGAAAAGCGATCTGATTGCCGCCGCAGGCATCGTAAATCGCCACGGTGCTGTTACCGCTAACCTGCCCGTGCAACTCATATACCCCATCCTGCGGTACAATGAAACTGTTCCAGACATCACAACTGTCACAATAACCCTCTGGTGTTCCATCTGTACCCGTCGCCCCCAAAGTATCGCCGGTAATGGTAAACATACCAGGAACATATAGGTCCGGAACTAACGGAACGGCCTGATCACAAAAATCATTCTCCAGCGGCACATCATAATAGTACACCCCTATCTCATAATCTCCCATTTCATAATATTCGCTGGATAGCCGAATAAGATAAGTTTCTCCGGCTATAGCATTGAAATATACTTCATTATTTTCCGAGCTGCTAAATGCCAGCATATCACCGCCGCAACCATCAAAAACCGACAGGCAAGGGTAGAACTCGGTATTACATTGGACCCGATAAACACCATCAATATCCGGCGTAAAACTGTGCCAGACATCTTCCTCGTCGTTTATACAATTGTCGGTTATATCTTCGCCGGTAGCATTATATGCCGAACCGCTAAAAGGCACTCCAACCTCCAATATTACCGCATATTCACAAAAATCGTGCCAGGGATTGATAACCAAATCTTCGCCAAGATACTGATCGCCGTCAATCATTTCCACTTCTTCGACATTGGAAATGAGATCATTATCGCCCTCCCAGCCAAAATAATTCGCACCCGTTACCGGTGCAAAAGCCCGAACATAACCGCTCCAATTTTGACCGATCCCTTCCAGAACAAAAGCCCCGGGCCCGTTGTGCAAAACGGTGCTGGCTACCAGACTGTCCTCAGGATCATCGTAGTCACCATATGCCTGAACCACAATGGGACCATCCTGGTAGTCGGCATAAACCACGTTGCCGCTTATATTGTCCAGTACACTTTCTGCACCATAGTAGGCAATCTGCAGGTGGGTATTATTTTTGTCACCGGTTTCTTCGGTTTCGTTATTGTTGTCAAACACAGAACTATCAAGAGAAATAAACCGCCCCGGCAGGGAAATCTCCGGATCATCTATCGGGATGGCAAACTCTACTGACCGCTGACCGACACTAACATTAAAAGTACTGATCTCCATCCACTCTCCGTACCATTCAGCATCTTCATAACGGTAAATGGTGCCCGTAGTCTCATCGGCTTTAATGATGAACATATAGCTGTTTAGCGATTCTCTGCTTCTCGGAATGTAGCTTAGGAAAAATTTATATCTCAGTTTATAATCCGCTGAGCCGGAATCAATAATATCATGGGTAGTAATCGCTCCATAAAGCATTGATCCATCTTCGGACAAAGTCAGATAAAAATTCTCAATATCACAACCCGATACCAAATTAGGCTCTTCCGTATCGTCGGCAATATCGGTAAAAATAAGCTGCTCCAAGTGCCATTCATCCAGTTGTCCATTGAGTTCTATCTCATCCGTCTCACCAAGCATGTAAAGACTGATTCTCCCGCCCGGCTGCATGTTGATTTCTCGAATCCATTCTTCCTGATCGGCAACACTGGGCAATATACCGCCCAACTGAGCAGGACCATCAGTCGCCGGCCCGGATCCGGGAAGCACCGGCGTAGAACCAGTAAGGCCCATAAAACCACTCTGAAGCCCCTGCCCCATAGTACCCGGCAAAGGACCGTTCCAAAGATCGAATTCAGGCAGCAAATCACGCGGATTAACCGGCTCAGGATAACGCACCGAACCGTAAATCGGATTCAGGTCCAGTTGCTTCTCAGTTTTTTCCGTAGCGATTAACTGCCCTTTCAAGTCGTATATCACATCGGATTGGCTGCCCCAGTATTCGAAAACCGCCCCCGTAATAGCATTCATTTCCTTGTTGATAGTACCGAGCAGAGTGCCCCCGTCAGCAGAATCCTCCTCCTCGCTGCGGAACATTACAAACAGGTCCCATTCGTCAATCTCCGCCTCTTCTACTATCCAACGCCCCGGACTGCCCACGACGGTCAGCTCACCCTGATCAGAATCTAAATTGTCCAGTGGATCGAAAACCAGTGACAGGTTTATCTGGTACTGTTGCTCATAGTCCTCCAGAAGATAATTCCGCGTGGTTTCCGTAGCATGCGTAATCGCATGATCGTTCTCCAGACTGTCCTGCAAATCAGCAAGTTTCTCCTCAATCCGTTCCAGTTTATCCTCGGCACGGGAATCGATATAAATCAGGTCATCTAACTGGTCATCCTCTTCGTTACGCAGGTAATCGACAGCTTCGAAAAACCGGTCGATGCCATCCAGCAAATCCTGCCGAGCCTGAACCAACGCCGCCGCACCGTTCCCCGGCTGCCCGGCGGTGGGCTGAACCTTAAGCAGGTCCGGATAAGGGATCAGCAAATCATCGTTGACACTGAAACTGTCACCGTAAATCTCACCGATAATCCGGTTGGGATCGTCAACCTCCAAATCATAGGCGTCGCTCTGCCGCATCTGACTTTTTACCATTTCCAGAAATGCTTTAAGAATCAGCACGTCGCCGAAATCAACCTCCAGTTGATCTTTCAGCCCCGTCTCCTGGGTAGTAAAGAAAATCCGAAACCGATCCCCCGCAGCATCGCCGATCAGTTCCAACTCCGCCAGAATCGCTTCGATCTCCGGTATGGTGAAATTGTCCAGCAAATCACGAATCCCGTCTTCATCTCGAGCACCGGAGGGAATTTCGTAATGGCCGTTGGAGTTAAGCACGGGCTTAGCTTCCAAACCCGGATCCTCCAGTGAATCTCCCACAATATCAATGCCATACTCCACCGCCAACTCGAACAAACTGGTCATCTCCGTCTGCCCGTCTTCCACCACCAGCATCATCGCCCGCGTCAAAGCATGCAGAAAAACCAGATCCCGATTACCCGTACCGACCTGGCTTATCCCATAATCGAATATCAGGTAGGCATTCCGAATGCCCGTCAGGGTCCTGTCGAACAAATACTTCCGACCCGCTTCAGCATAATCCGCCCCATTCCAGTCATCCACCGAATCGTAGCGCAAATCAATACCGGGATTATTTTCTTCAATCTGCGACAGATAAATTGCGTAAGCTGCAATATTCAGATTATTGTTTTGCAGCCAAAGCCGGTTAAGGTTCACCTGCTCGGACAATGCGGAAATATCGCTGATCTGATTGTCGGTCAGATACAAATTCGTAAGGTTTGTTAATCCACTTAGCACAAAAATATCATTGATCTGATTTTCATCCAGCCACAATCTTGAAAGGTTTTTCAGCCCCGCTAATGCCGAGATGTCACTGATTTGATTGTCGTACAAATCCAAATCCGTCAAATTCGTCATTCCCGCCAATGCCGAGATATTACTGATCTGATTTTCAGACAGATACAAAAGCGTCAGATTCGTCAGCCCCGACAAAGCCGAAATGTCAATTATCTGATTGCCATACAACTGTAAATCCGTAAGATTCGTACCATACTCCAAACCAGTCAGGTCACTTATCGTCAGATAATTGCCGTTCAGATAAGTCAGATTCAACATGTCCGAAGCATTTGGATCGTCAACACCTAATTCAACTTCGACAGCTGCCTTGAGATTTGCATCAGCAAAATATACCGGCGCCGGGTCCAACGCCACAAATGCCTGGCAATTAAGCAGACTTCCGGCCCGCAGCAACACCGTGTCATAAGCCAGCCCGGTCGAAGCAGACATAAACAAAATCAGCATCGTCAGAACCGTTATTTTCCTGCACATCTTATTGTTCATCCTGGTATTCATTGCCCTTAAACCTTCCGATTAATTCGATAGTTATCAGTTTATATTCCTGAGAAATTGACATTTATCTTTTAGTTACATATTTCTTTTGGCGCCCAGCATCCGGCAAATCATCATTTTGTTTGAGTGGATTCAGCCAAACATCAAAACTAGTACCCCGCCCAGCTGTTTTAATCCCGTTGCACGTAAGTAGATAACTTTCTGACACGATAAATTTCTGCTCAACCATGTCCCATTTTACCCGGTTACTTTCGAGCGTGGTCTGCCCTACCTTAATAATCACGTGCCCACGCAGAGTCATTATCTCCGGGTCGCGATGCTCAACCAAAGCCCTCTTACTCTGCACCGACAATAATAGCTGCCCCTTGGAGAAAAGCTCGTACTTAAACCCCTTGATGTTGGTTTCCACCGCATTACTCAAATCTGGCAGCATTAACTCTACATATTCATCCCCGCCCAACCCAACCTGGCTTATCTGGCCGATCAATTGCTCCTGGAGATAATTGCCTTGCTCGCCATTTCCGCCACCCGCAAAATCAATACCCCCAAAAAACGGATTCCCCTTACCGGATATTGCCGCGGTGTCATTGGACGAATCGGCCAAATCATTATTCTGCTGATAACAAAGCTGCAGGTCTTCAATCGTAACCACCTTGAACAAAGCCGTTCGAAATGTCCCCAGCGACGCGTTTTCAGAACGCAGCCGCTCGAACGATACCGAATAATTACTCTCCTGCTTTTCAGGATCGTAATGCACAAAGCGAAAATCTTCGATTTCGTTCTTGCCCAGACTCCCCTGAACAGTTTCACTCGCAGTACCCACCCGAAAAGATTTGTTATCGGCCCCCAAATCTACCAGACACAATACCACCGCCATTGTCCACGACAATATCAGAAACCAACACCTCGGTTGAATTCGCAAAATAAAAAACGGATTAATCGACTCGCCCAACTTTCCCACAATTCACCTTTGAATGAAACAATACAACCTTTTGAACACCTGACAAAACTTGTCCTCGATCCCGATCGGGGATGAGCCAAAATTAATGATTATTGGCTTTTAATCCAGCCGAAAACTCATTTTGTCAGAGCAAATAAATACATTCTCCGTAATAGTAGTGGCAATTGAATCCATTCAACTGTGTAATCCCGACCGTCAGGCGGGAAAAGTTCTGAAAATCAACAAGAACTCCGGCAAAACGTCTCCTCGATCTGATCGGGATACGTCAATTACTACGGCAATCGGCCATTGACTCGGCTAATCACTCTTTTGCCGGAACGAAACCAATATTTTACATTAATTTAACTATTTTTGCAAAACAAATCAAAAAGACAACCAATGCACGACCTAACGCCTTAGGTGATAAAGAGTTACATTTTATACCCCAGTGAAACACTATGATGCATTCGACAACCGGCAATCATGCTTGAAAAATCCCAGATGTTCTTAATAGTCAAACTGACCGTTTAATTGCCTTTATATAACTCAATCTGGCCGTCGGTCAGTTTGAGTTAATATTTCGGACCGGGGTCACACTCGCCGTCGGTGCATCCTCCGTTGTAATCGCCCCGCAAGCCTTCAATGAAATCGATCCGCTTCTCAAACAGATCAGCTACACCGGTAACTTGAGAGGCCACTTCCGCTTCCACATCCGTAACATCACCCAAAGCGGGATTGCCGCTCATATAAACCGTTCGACCGATTATCGCCGTTTTCAGGTATCGGCTAAGTTTGTTGTCGGTCCTCATGCCTTCACTTAATTGGTATCGCCCTTTCCAACTCGTCGCATCTGCCGGACCGTCTTTCAAAACCGCCAGTATAGATTGCCCCGTACCCCGAAAGTGCTCTACCCGCGTCCGGGTGCCGCGTATCGCCAGCGTAGATACCGGCGTGATTATCTGCGTATTGCTCCGAATCCGTCCCTTTTCCACCCCACAACGCACCGCACCATAATGCAGATTTACATCAACTTTTTCTCGCGTCTGCAACTTATCGCCCAGATAGTCCGCAATTCGCATCGAAGACAACGGCTCCACCTGCACAACCGTGTTGCCCTGAAAACTCACTTCGCAACTGCTCGCAAAACCGGTACGTATCATGGCGCTTCTCGGCAATTCGAACTTAGCTTGGGCCGAACTCCAACTCTTGCCCCCATCCAGACTGCACTGCACACTTTTACCGCTCACTTCGGTAATCACCGCCTGAAGCTGCTCGGTCAAATCATTCGGCTCGTTTTTACCCGATCGCACCGGCCCTCCAGCACCACCAGCCTGACCCCACGCCGGCAGCGTCCCCCACAGGCACCCCAGCAACACAATTAAACCAGCCATCCGAATCAGACGTTTTTCTGTCGCTTCAGCCGTTTTCATACTATTCACCTTTTTATTATTATTCCAATTTTCTTCTCAACATTGTAGTTGACTTGTCATACCCAGATATGTAGGATGGGCTTTAGCCCATGCTGGATTCTCAAAAACTTCATTTCCTTCATGATCTTCATGGTTAATTTAAATGTATAGGAATTTGTATTTCGCTTTTTCCGAAAGCCGCAGCGACCAACGGGAGCGTCGAAACTCACCGTTGATCGCGGCGAATCCGGTCCAGCGAAAGCTGGTAATTTAATATCTTGTCCATCCTGTTATCCTGTCAAAAATTCTCTTCATGCTTCATCCGTGCCACTCGCCCCATAATATCCACCACCTCGGGACCCGTCAGATACTCCCGCTCCGAACCTCCCTGCATGAACTCGAGATAAACCGCTTCTCGATATGCATATCGACTCCCGCCTACCAGATGCATAAACAACCCGCCCTTGATATCCAACGCCCGACACAGCATCAACGCCAACGTCCCCTTACGCACCGGCTCATCGGCGGACAATTCCAGATTCCCCGGCAGAATCCCCTTACTCTGCAGCAATTGCTGCTTTTGCTCGAATGTCTCACCCCGGTCTTCACCTTCTACCAGGTAAAGCATCATCGAACACGCCTCGGCATTAGTACCCCATTCCTTAAAGGCCAGCTTAAATGCCAATTCCGCACTGCCGTCCTCAGCAACTCCGGCTTTCTCATCTCGATTCATTGCAACCGAGCCGGAACCCGCCGCACCTTTGCCGGTCAGATCACCTGCCCTGTTCATCTGAGCGGATTGATTGCAACCCACCGCAAAAATCACCAACACTCCAAACCAAAAAATATAAATAAGAGTTTTCATTTTATTATCCTTAGAAATCCTAACAAAACCTTGTCATTCCCGCAAAAGCGGGAATCTAGATTTGTAGGGTGGGTAACTTGTTACCCACGCGGTAATTTTTCGTCATTCGGAATTCGTCATTGATTCGTCATTCTGGTTTCGTCATTCGTCATTCTCAAACTGACCGTTGGTCAGTTTGAGTTAATAACTCCGCTTAGAAGTTCAACGTCACACCTGTAAAGAAATGCTGCCGGTCGGTGCGGCTGTTGTCCCGGCTAAAGGCACTGCCCGGAATAAACACTCCATAACGCACCGTCCAGGCCACATCACTTGCCAAACGCCAGTTCATATAAAAATCAATCTCCGCACCAACACATTTACTGTCCTGGGTACTCAGATCATCCGAAATAACCGCATCGCTTCTTTGCTTGTGATAAACAAAAAAGTCGGTTCCCGCTAACAGCTTCTCGAAAAACTTAATGTGCTTGGCCGGAAATGTTGAATATCCCAACCGCACCATCCCCAGGTTGCTCAGCCGCGGCGCCAACGCCAAACCCGTATTGCGATAGCCCCAACCGACAAAACTGGAATCATTCGTGTGCCATAGGTTGCCGCCTACCGTATCAGAAGGACTCACACCGCGATCCGGGTCTCCCGAAGTCAACAGATACTCAATCGATACCTGCGACTCTCTTTCATCCGGGATAAGATAACGCAGTTCCGTATCAAACCCCCAGGCCATGATATTCTGTCGGCGGCCGATGCCGTCCCGGGCATAATTCTCGCCGGTTTCCACCGCAAATTCACAACTGTACTGCAGGTCCTTGTGAAAAAAACGACCCCGCGAACCCAACCCCGTATAATTGGAATTATAACCGAACGATTGCCCGTTTCTCACCGAACCGTCATCCTGATCCTCCTGCGCGAAAAAATAGGCAAACGGCTCATGATCCCGCCAACCTTCGTAGTTCAACTTAACGCCCCAATAGCGGCGGCTTTCTTTGCTGTTGCCCGGAAACGATTGATCGATATTGTAGGCGTCTCCCACCGACATCCCCAACAAACCCGTCGCCGACCAGTCTCGCCAACTGCCCTCCACCAGCAAAGCATCCAAAGGCGTCGATAACGCCAGCCCCGTCCCCCATTCCACATACTGCCGACCCAGCCGCACCGAAAAATCATATTCACCCGGCTTCTCCCCCTGCGCCATTAACGCCCGCTGCAAATTAAAATCATACCATAGTCGATCCAGCTTGGGGCCATACAAGTCGCTGTCATTGCCGTCGAAACTGCTGCCCGAATTCCAGTCCAGGTAATCCAATCGGCCGCGAGTGTAAATCCGGTGCACATTATCAAGGTTCAACTGACCCCACAGCCGCAACTGCTGACGCCTTAACGTTCGCCGGCCGTCGCCGCTACCATCAAGATCACGGTCCACATAATCCCTGATATCCCACACACTGCTGCGAAACCAGCCGCCCCAGTCAAACACAACTCGTTTGTCCAACGGAACTTCCTCATCCATTTTCAACCGAAAAGGCTCTTCCAGGATCCGCGCCGCCTGCGAACCATAATCCTGACCCCATGCAGTTGCCGAACCTGCCAGCACAATCAACATCCAGAAAAGGAAAACACCTCCACTGTACCGCAGATTGCGTAAAAACCGTTCGGATAAACAGTTACCGCGTGTAATGCTTATAGTTTTCAATAGAAATTCCTTTCACCTGTAGATTTCTATTTCGGAACCGGACCGGAAAGGCCGTCCGTCGATAACGCCGCTATAATACCTTGGTACTACAGGAATTTCAAGCTTTCGAGCAGTTAAAATTGCAAAAATTACCCCTCGATCCGCCTGAATTCCCAAACAATTGATAAACTGCTGAATTTGCGTAAGCTTATTGAATATTCTGATAAAGATTATTGAATGCTCGGAGAAATAGAAACTGAACGGACAGGGGCAGGATTAGACTGGCTCTCTTTTTGTAAACTCATGTAAAAGCTATATTTACAGTTTTACTCCAATGATAATAATGATTTAAAATCTCTCGTCCGCTTGCTGTTTCAATAATACGGTTTCCACAATCTTGATACCAATGTTGAAGGCAGTTCGAAAACAGTTTGAAGACAGCCTGAAAACAGTCTGAGGGCAGTTTGAGGGCAGTTTGAGGGCAGTTTGAGGGCAGTTTGAGGGCGGTTTGAGGGCAGTTTGAGGGCGGTTTGAGGGCGGTTTGAGGGCAGTTTGGGGGTGGTTAAGTACATTTTTTAATGTTCTGCCCGGCATAATACCACAAATAACACCGCCGAGCGGATCTGATGTAATGCAAAATTGATTGCGGTGGGTATTAGAAATCAGAATTGGTTATTAGAAATCAGAATAATGTATCAAGGAAAAGTGGCAAAAATGAATTGGAAAATGGAGCAAAAATGGCCTGCCATTTTGGCAAGCAGGTGGTTGATAAGTCGATGCGGGGCATCCATTATGTGGCTGAAAATGAGGCGCTAAATAGCAGTTTTGTCCATTAAGATAGGTAAGATGTAACGATTATAACGGGCCAAAAGC
>JAFGSR010000055.1 GCA_016934515.1 Sedimentisphaerales bacterium | reverse complement strand
CTAAAATTGCCATAAATACCTTAATTTACAATATATTATAATGGTTTTTGTGGCGAACGACTTTTGACGCAGGCGTCAATATTGACCAAAATGCCCGATTCTGCTTTCCCCGGGAGCTGCAAAATCCCGTAATTTTACAACAAAAACTAAAAAGAGAGGCATCTATTGGTTGTCTATGGGGGATTTTTGGGCAATTCCGTAGAGAAGTAACAGGTTGTGAGATTTTATGTGGATAAGATGTGGATAAGGGCATGAAAACTAACAATTATCAGTTGGTCTTCCGATAAATGTAATGAGTAGAAGAAAAATAAATGAATAATTTTATCTGAGTATTATCGGAACTAATCTTAGATATTGGATAAAAAGTTGTGGGATGCGCAATATATTGGGTATCAGGGATATCCTATTGGGCAAGTAGGGTATTTAAGTTAAATTTTTAGGGATTTTTTTATTTGTCATATGGTGGGGAAATGTGGTATATTTTGGAGTGTAGTGGTTGGCAATCCCTTTCGGGTGTTCACATAGGAAGTTTGAGTTTCCTGTAAGCGTGGTTGATTGGTTTTTCGAGCGAAGATCCTGTTGATTACGCTACAAGTGGCGGTTATCGGTTATCGGTTATCAGTTATCGGTTGTCGTTTGTTGGTTGTAGGTTGTTGGTTGTAGGTTGTTGGTTTTCGGCATTTGTTAGGTTGGAGGAGAGTAGTTTCTTTCGCCGGTTTATTTTGGGGGCTTTGGCGATGTTAATTTTACTAGTTGGATAGGCGGCGAGAATAACCCAACTATTAGTCCGTTTAGGTAGGTGTTTTGTAGATGCTGTTGTTAACTGGGGAATATGAGTTAAGGATTGATGAGAAGAATCGGTTGTCGATTCCATCTCGGGTACGCGAACAGATATCCGAAGAGGAATGGGGGAGCGGATTTTATCTGGTATGGGGAGTGAACCGGATATTAAGTTTGTATCCGGAGAAGTATTATCAGCGCATTGCCCTTGCCGTGGCACCACGGAGGGTGGCCCCAGATGAGTCGTTGGCTTTTGATCGGGTCAACTTCGCACTGGCCGGCAGGATTGATCTGGATCGGCAGGGTCGTGTGCTGTTGGGTGAGAAGATGGTGTCCCGGGCAAAACTATCGGAAGAGGTGTCATTGATAGGTGCCCGAGACCATCTGGAGATCTGGGACCGTCAGCAGTGGGAGCGGTATCTGGCCAAGCATATGGAAGCTCACGAACAGATGCTGTTGCAGGCCCGGGAAGAGGCGCTAAAGCGTGAGCGGGAGATGGCAGGATTGTAGTGGATAGGAGTCAGGTGGATTTGATTGTTGAGGATGCTCAGGAATTCATGGAAGAATGAAGAGCGGGTGAAGCAATCGGGTCAGGGCAGAGTGACAGTGTAGGCAGAGCAGTTTTAAGGAATGGAGGCTTTAGATGCTGTGTAAAAGTCAAGTCAAGGCCGGCAGGGAGATGGGAATTTTGGAAGAAGTTAGTGGTTTAGGTCGGGTGGGTCAATTGGCAGGAGGTGCAATGCGGGCGTTGGTGATGCGCGAGGGAGTGGAGGGGATGCAGGCTCGTCTGGATCGGGTGCGCAGTTGGGGGGGGCAATTCAGTGAAATAGATTTTTCGCCGGAGATGAAAGCGATGGCGGGTGGCGGATAATAGAATGGCGAATGTATCTTGGGCGGTAATATTTGAAACCGCAGATGAACGCCGATTTAGTAGGTGTTAGGTTTTAGGTGCTAGATTTTAGATAAAGTCAAGATTTGCCGCCACGAAAAAACATCCCGATAAATCGGGACTAAGAGGCAGAAACACAAAGAGTGTTAAGGTCGAATGACGAAGAACGAATGTTCGAAAGAATTATAGACAGGATGACAGGATGACGGGATTAATAAGATTAGTGGGATGAAAGAGAAAAAGGTACCTGACCCCTTTTCGGTACAGGGAAATGAATTGGGTGAGCAGGAGATAATACACCGTCCGGTGTTATTGGATACGCTGGAGGAGTTGCTGGATTTTGGTGAGGGGGCGGCAATTGTTGATGCGACGGTGGGGCAGGGCGGTCATGCGGCGGTGTTGGCGGGTCGTTTGGACAAGTCGGGTTGTCTGGTCGGACTGGATGTTGATCAGGACAATATTGGGGTAGCGACAGGTCGATTGAGCAAGATGAAATGCCGGGTTGAGCTGGTGCGTGAGAACTTTGGCAAGTTGGATGAGGTGCTGGGAGAATTGGGGCTGGAGAAGGTGGATGTGATTCTGGCGGATCTGGGAGTGAATTCGGCACAGTTGGCGCGATCGGAGCGCGGATTCAGTTTTCAGGAAGACGGGCCGCTGGATATGCGGATGGATGATCGGCTGGAGCGGACGGCAGGGGAGTTGGTGAACGGGCTGGGTGAGAAGGAACTCGCGGATTTGATTTATAAATATGGTGAGGAGCGCCGCAGTCGGCGGATTGCGCGATCGATAGTGTGGCAGCGCAGCAAGGAGCGAATCGACAGCACGTTTAAACTGGTTCGGGCGATTGAGTCGGCGGTTGGGCCACGCAGGAAAGGGCCGAGCGGTCGGATTCATCCGGCGACGAGAACCTTTCAGGCATTGCGAATCGCGGTGAACGATGAAATGGGATCTCTGGAGAAACTGCTGGATATGGCACCGGGACTGTTGCGTGAGGGTGGTCAGTTGGCGGTGATCAGTTTTCACAGCCTGGAAGACCGGCAGGTAAAGCTGAACTTTCGAGAAAACGCGAAAAAAGGAATATACGAATTGCAGAGTCGTAAGCCATTGCAGGCGGGCGAGCAAGAGCGCGAACAGAACCCGCGGAGCAGGAGTGCAAAATTAAGAATAGCCAAACGTATTTGATAGTCATTCTGATGAATCTGGACGAAGATTCGGTATTGGCAAGATAGATTTTTAATGACGAATGACGAAACCAGAATGACGAATCAATGACGAATTTCGAATTCAGAAATTTTCACCATGAAATGAATTGTTTTAATACTGGATTCCTGCTTGGCGGGAATAACAGGAATGTAATAGTTTATTTGGTGAAACGGCGATTAGATTAATCGAAGACAGGGAGTTGTTTCGATAATGAAAATAAGGTGCTCTAACCCGGACTGGAGCGGTTCGGGGACTGGTAGTGGTAAATTGATGAATTTTTTGGAGGCATAACGATGAGCAAGGAAGCTAAGATCGGGTTGCTAATGGGATTGGTATTTATTGTGGGGATTGCGTTATTGCTGCGAGGAGTACAGCAGAATTCCAACCAGATGCTGGAAGATGAACTGGCTATCAGCAGTGATGTGGTAGCTGGTGATTCGGCTGGGGTATCGGAGGGCATGAACCTGACGGAGGCGGCCAGGCAGCTTGACAGGCCGACGGTTTCCGGGGCGGGGCAGGGAGGTCAGGAAGTTAATCGGCAAAATCTTCAGCCGGGTGGGCAAATTGTCAACCAGTCTGAACCGGGTGAGACGCAGTGGGTAAGATACCCTGATTTGACAGCGATGGGCGAGGGGGCTTTGGCGACGGCGGATGGGCTGAATGGGATGGTACCGATTTCGGACGATGGAATTCGGTGGGAGCAGGAGCTTCCCCGGCCGGTGCAATCTCAGGCGGTTTCGGCGCCCCGAGGCGATTTGTCCCGGGCATTGGACAGTCTGACTGAGCCGGTGGTGGGGGTGGACCCGATGATTAACGGCGCGGCTAATCGGATGAAAACTTACGTGGTTCAGCGGGGAGATTATTTGAGTACGATAGCTAAAAAGTTTTATGGTGATGTCGAAGGTAATCGTCATAAAAATATAAACCTGATATTTGAAGCTAATCGTGACAAGCTGAAATCGATGGACGATATTTACGAAGGGCAGACGTTGAAGATTCCGGCGCTGGTGGGGCAGAGCGGCGGGGCGGTGAGGATCAGCAGTAGTCGAGTGGTAAATAACAACAGTTCGGTGAGTCAAAGCGAAGCTACGCGGATTTATGTGGTGCGTGAGAATGACAGACTCTGGGACATAGCAGAGGAGAAGCTGGGCAGCGGTGTGCGTTACAAGGAGATTGTCAAGCTGAACAATATGAAAGATGAGGATCGGCTGCTGGTGGGTACCAAGTTGAAGTTACCGGCGAAATGATTTTTTCGAAACACCATCGACTAAGATGCGTTTGGCGGTGCCACCTGACGGGAAGAAAGCCTGAAGCCTGGAAGATTAAGAGAAGAAAGGATGAAGGGAAGAGTTAGATGAGGCAGAAACAAGCATAAGCTTGGCCCTGCTTGAGCATGGATAAAATTTTGCATGCCGCCCGGTTAAAGAAATCAGAATAAGCGGTGCAACACAAAAATGATTGATGTAAAGCGATTTGGATATTTATTGGTTTTGGCATTAGTGATCGGTTTGGGACTGGTGTTTTTGCGAACGAGTCACAAGCAGACGGTTAATGAAATTACCGGATTGACCGAGCAAGCTAAGCAGTTGCGTCAGGTGCTATACGAGCAACAGGCGGCAATAAGTTTCAAGATGCAAAGTCCCGACTGGATTCGTCCGAAAGTTGATGAGTTGCAGTTGCCGTTGTGTTTTGAGGGGCAGCGACCTGGGCCGGAGGATGATGGCCAGACAGTGGCGGGGTATTAAGTTAATGACGAATGACGAAACCAGAATGACGAATCAATGACGAATAACGAAGTTCGAAACCTCCTTAAAAGCGTTATCAGTATGTCAAAGAGGACATGTCAAAGGATATGAGACAGTTCCAGATAAAAGCGGGGACGGTTACGAAGAAACAAGTGTAAAGATTGAGCGTTAATGGAAGTTGATCGGCGTAATTTGTGGTGGGGGCGGATTTTTCTGGGGGTGATGTTGTTGGCATTGCTGGGGGTGGTGGGTTGGTGTTATTATCTGCAGAGGTATAAGGCGGAGTATCACCGGGAGAAAGTTCGTGTTCAGCAGTTGAAAATCATTCCGCAGACGGCCCGTCGTGGTGCGATTGTGGATCGGGAGGGGAGGCTGCTGGCGGTTAGCTGTCGAAGCAGCAGTGTGTGGGTGGATCCATCGTTGATAAAGGATGCCGAAGGTGTGGCGGGGGAACTGGCGAAGCTGCTGGGGCTGAAGCAAGCGGAACTGGCCGAGCAAATTCGTGGGCGCAGTACGAAGCGCTTCATGTGGATCAAGCGTTTTGTCAGTGAGGCGGAAGCGGAGTCGGTACGGGGATTGAAATGCGGCGGGGTGGGTATCCAGGAGGAATATGAACGTCAATACCCGATGGGAAGTTCGTCGGCGCATGTGTTGGGATTTACGGATATCGACGGCAGGGGGCTGGAGGGGATTGAAGCGGCGTGTGAAGATTATCTGGCGCAGAGGCCGGGGCAGTGGCGGTTGCGGAGTGATGCGTTGCGGAGGCCGATTGGTTCGCAGGGTGATTGTGAGGATGGTCGCGACGGGAAGAATGTGGTGCTGACGGTTGATACGGTTATTCAGAAGACCGTGGAGAAGCAACTGGAGCTGACGGTGAAGAAGTTTCATGCTGAGTCGGCAGTTGGCATGGTGATGGATCCGAGGAGTGGTGAAATTTTGGCGATGGCGAACTACCCGAGTTTTAAGCCGGGGCAGGCGCGGCAGGTTGATTCGGCGTTGAGGCGTAACCGGGTGCTGACGGATCCGGTGGAGCCGGGCAGCACGTTTAAACCGTTTACGGTGGCGTCGGCATTGGAGGGTGGGTATGTGAGTGTGAATCAGGAAATTTTCTGTCACAACGGTTATTATGCGGGAAAGGGTTTTGGGGTTATTCGAGAATATGACGGACACGGTTACGGCAATTTGAGCGTGGCGGATGTTATCGCGCGATCGAGCAATATCGGTTCGGCGAAGATTGCCCAGAAGATGGGGAAGAATTATTTCTTTTCGATGATTGAAAAATTCGGGTTCGGTAAGAAAAGCGGTATCGATTTGCCCGGTGAAGGTGCGGGGATTCTGATGCCGTTGGAGCAGTGGAAGTGGGGTCAGTACGCATTGACCAGGGCGAGCTACGGACAGGGTCCGGTTGCGGTTACACCGTTGCAGTTGATACGGGGGTTTTGCTGTTTGTCCAACGGCGGCAGGTTGATAACGCCGAGGATTATTCGAGGGGTGCTGGATGCCGACGGGACGGTGGTGAAGAATTTTGTGGAAGCTGATTCCTTCAAAGGTGCCCGGCGGGTTATTTCCGAAGAGGTGTCGCGGCAGATGGTTACGAAGGTTCTTAAAGGGGTGGTTGATAGATTGGGCGGCTCGGCGCACAATGCTTATCTGGAGGGTTATCAGGTTTACGGCAAGACCGGCACGGCGAATATTCCAAAAAAGGACGGGCGGGGTTACGAAGAGAACAAGTATATCAGTTCATTTATTGCTGGGGCACCGGCGGCGGATCCGCGGATTTGTGTGCTGGTGATGGTTCGTTGTCCTGATCGCTCGCTGGGGCTGGGGTACACGGGTGGGCAGGTGGCGGCTCCTGCGGTGCGGGAGATTATTCGGGATTCGGTGGAATACCTAGGGGTTGAGAAAATTGCTGAAAATGAAGCTGCCGATCGGAACATTGCCCGGCGATAGGTGATCAGGCAGGGGGGTAATTGTCGAATAATTTTGTTGCCCGATGTAAATTGCCGAAAATAAAAGCTTTGCAGCGGGAAAAGACTGTTGGCAAAGGGCGGTGGTGGGGTTATAATGACGGCGTTAATGTGCCCAGGGAAGGGCGCAGATGAAATTATTTATTCTTGCTGAACCTGTTTAAAAGCATGAAAACGCCTGGGATCAATGATTTTGGGAGTTTGCTATTGGTTTTGTCAGGATAGAATGGAACCTCAAAATCCGGGTCGGCCTATGGATGCAGCAGACCTCAGAGCCTTTGTTAATTCTGTGTGTAACGGTGGTTGTGGCGGTGCGCCTAATTTAATTGCCGTTGAGCAACCATGTGCCGGGGAAGATTTTGCTGGGCTGATTCAATCGGACAGTCGTAAGGTCAGGGCTGGTGGAGTTTTTGTGGCGGTTCGGGGGGTGAATGTGGATGGGCACGATTTTGTCGGTCAGGCGGTGGAGCGGGGTGCGGCGGTGATTGTGGCGGAGGAATCGGCTGAGCGGTTGGAGAAGAGATCGGTCAGGTTGCCGAGGAATGTTGCGTTGGTGCGGGTGGCGGACAGTGCCGAAGCATTGGGGCGGTTGGCGCATGCGGCGTGGGGGCGGCCGACGGATGGGATGACGGTTTTGGGGGTGACCGGGACGAACGGCAAGACGACGGTGGCGTATCTGGTGCGATCGATTCTGGAAAGTGCCGGGGTGCATTGTGGTTTGTTGGGGACGGTGGAATACTACCTGGGTGACGGGCAGGTGGTCAAGGCGGCGAACACGACTCCGGATGCTTTGGCGCTGGCGGAGATGTTTGCGGCGATGCGGAAGAATCAACAGCGGGCGGTGGTGATGGAGTGTTCGAGTCATGGTTTGGATCAGCGGCGAACGGCGGGGATTAATTTTTCGGCGGCGGCGTTTACGAATCTGACCGGCGATCACATGGATTATCACGGCAGTCGTGAGGAGTACCTCAGGGCCAAGACGCGGCTGTTTGAAAGTTTGTCGGATTCGGGTACGGCGATTTTGAACGCCGATGATCCGGCGGGTGATTTGATAGCTGAGCAGACGGGAGCGAAAGTTTGGCGTTTTGGTCTGCGGGACAATAAGGCGGACATCACGGCGGGGAATCTTGAGATGGGTATTTGGGGATCGAAGTTTGAGTTGATTGTTCATGATGAAAGTGTTTGGGTGCGAACCGAATTGATTGGCGAGCACAACGTCAGTAATTGTCTGGCGGCGGCGGGGCTGGCATTTGCGACGGGGCGGTCGCTGGAGGAAATCGCGGCGGGGATTGGTGCGTTAAAGGTGGTGCCCGGCCGGCTGGAACGGGTGGGCGATGATGCGTCGGTGACGGTGCTGGTGGATTACGCGCACACGGATGATGCTCTGGACCATGCATTATCTACGGTTCGTCGGTTGGCGACGGGTAGGGTTATTGTGGTGTTTGGTTGCGGTGGTGACCGGGATCGGAGCAAGCGGCCGCGGATGGCAAAAGTGGCGGCGCGGTGGGCGGATGTGGTTCTGGTGACCAATGATAATCCCCGCACGGAGGATCCCGAACGGATTTTCGCTGATATTCGTGAGGGTTTTGCGCCGGACGAGTTGAGCAGAGTAACCGAGATTCCGGACCGTCGCGAGGCAATCTGTGGTGCCCTGGTTAATGCCAAGCCGGGGGATGTCGTGCTTATCGCCGGTAAGGGCCACGAGGATTATCAGTTGGTCGGGGATAAGGTGTTGGATTTTGATGATCGCCGGGTAGTTCGGGAGATTCTGGGCGAGATGAAAGGTTGTCAAGTTAAATAGAATTACCGTAATAGTTTTTTGGTCGGCATGAAAGCTGTAAATGAAAGCTTTATTGATTGATGAAATTAAGAACGCGGTTCGGGGCACTTTAAAAACCGTACTGCATAAGGGACTGGTTACGGGGGTAACCACGGATTCCCGCCGGATTAACAGCCAGGATATGTTTGTGGCATTGCGGGGGCCGAACTATGACGGCCACGATTACATTGAGCAGGCGGTCCAGGCCGGTGCGGTGGCGGTGCTGGTGGATCGGAACATTCCGCTATCCGGTGCGGTTCAGGAAAAGGTTTGCGTTATTAAGGTGGACGACAGTCTGGAGGCTTTGGGGAGATTGGCGCGATTTTATCGTCGAAACCTGCTCAAGAGTGTTCGGCTGATCGCGGTAACCGGCAGCAACGGCAAGACCACCACGCGCGAAATGATTTATCACGTTTTGAGTAAGCATAAGAAAGGTCATCGTTCCCCGAAAAATTTCAATAATAATATCGGTGTTCCGTTAACTATTCTGGGTATTGAGCCGGAGCACGAATTTGCGGTGGTGGAAATCGCCAGCAACGCCCCCGGTGAGATTGCCCCTTTGTCGCGAATCGCCGAGCCGGACATTGCGGTTATTACCCACATCGGCCCCAGTCATCTGGAGGGGCTCGGTGACATTGAGGGGGTCAGCGTCGAGAAGGTTTCGATTGTGGCGGGTTTGAAAGAGCATGGGATTATGATTTGCGGTATCGATCATGGGCCTACCCTGGATCGGGTACGGGCGTTGGGTGTTAATGCGATAACTTTTGGTCTGGATCCGTCGGCCCAGGTCTGCGCGAGTAATCTTCGTCATGAAAAAGGTCATTTGTGTTTTGAAACCAACGATCGCTTCACGGTCAGGCTGCCCATCGGCGGGGTGCACAATGTCAAAAATGCCCTGGCGGCATTGGCGGTTACCCGTCGGTTGGGGATCAGCAGCAGTCAGTTTGCCGAAGCTATGCTGGATTTTAAGCCGGTGCCGGGCCGAATGTGTTATCACACCGTCAAGGGAATTACGGTTATCGACGACAGTTACAACGCGAATCCATCCAGCATGGCTGCTGCTTTGGATGAGTTGTGCAATTACGAACCGGCGGGGCGACGAGTGCTGGTCTGCGGTGACATGTGTGAATTGGGAGATGAAGCTTTGCGCTATCATCAGCAGTTGGGCCGGGATGTGGCGGAGAGAAAAATTGATTTGCTGTTCGCGGTGGGTTCCCAAGCTGCCGAGACCGCCAATGCCGCCTTGGGAGCGGGGATGGGGCGGTCCGAAGTGCAAAAAAGCATAACCGGCAAACGACTGGCCCGACTGATAAAAAGCATGATACGCGACAATGATGTTATTCTGGTTAAGGGGTCCCGGGCAATGCAGTTGGAACTGGTGGTGGAATCGCTGAAGCGTTACCGCGGCGGTCGGCCGAAGGTGGTCTGATGGGCCGCTGGGGCTTTGATGGTTTGAGAAGTATTTTTATTGAGCACCAAGATGATTTTGAGGTGAGTTTTGTTATATCTGTTGATGGAGTATTACAGGGAATTTCTGGAGCAGACGTTGCATTTTTACGCGTGGCGGGAGGTGTCGCTGCGTGCGGTGCTGGGGATTTTGACGAGTTTGGCGGTTTCTCTGTTGTGGGGGCCGAAGATTATTCGTTGGCTGATCCGCATGAAGGTCGGCGATGTGCCGGAGTTCAATCACAAAGCTTTGAATGAGTTGACCGCTCAAAAAGCCAACACCCCGACCATGGGCGGGCTGATTATTCTGGCGGGGGTTTTTTTCAGCACGTTGCTTTGGGCGGATTTGCGTAATCCGTTTGTGCAGAAGGGGCTGTTTCTGATGGTCT
>JAFGSR010000054.1 GCA_016934515.1 Sedimentisphaerales bacterium | reverse complement strand
CGGACCTGACCGCTGAACTGGCCGCCCGCGAAATTCAGACCATCCACCGCGAACAAGCCGAACGCGACAGCAAACTGACCTCGCTTTATCGCCAACTGACTCAGCAAGCCATCTGGGGCGACACCCGACGGGCCGATCTCGATCAATTGCTCCAGGCGGGTATTGAAATAAAATTTTTCTCCGTTCCCACCGATTCTGCCGACAAATTTAAAGCGAAATTCGTTACCACCCTGTCCACCAACGGCCCCAAAGCAATCGTTGCGGTAGTCAATCCCGAAGCAACCGCCGGACTTCCCGAAGAAGCTGAGCCGTTGCTGTTCCCCAACCAGGACAATCCATCCCTTCGCGATGAAGCCGCTAAGATCGACGACGACCGCAAAAAAGCTCAACAGCGACTAGCCCAATTAGCTAACCTCGCTCCGAAAATCAAAAAGCGGATAGCCGAACTCGAACAAGAGGCAAATTACAGCCTCGCCTGCAGCAGCGCCCTGGCCGACGAAGACCTTTTCGCCCTGCAGGGCTGGATCCCCGCCGAAAAAGGTGAACTGTTACCGGGCAAATTAAAAGAAAACAGCATCGACGCGGGCCTGCAGATTATGGAACCGACCGAAGACGACCAGCCGCCAACCCTGATTCACTATCCCGCCTGGACACGCCCGATCGAAGGCCTCTTCAAGATGCTCGGAACGGTAGCGGGTTATCGCGAATTTGATGTCGCGATTCCCTTCATGATCGCCCTGCCCGTTTTCGCTGCCATTCTCATCGGCGATGGCGGTTACGGCGCGTTTTTGCTGCTGCTGCTGCTTCTGGGTTATAAAAAAGCTTCGAAAGCTCTCGGTCCTCAATTCACTCAACTGCTGATAATCGTGGGGGCGGTATCATTAATCTGGGGTTTCCTCTGCGGCAGCTTCTTCGGCTTCACCTTATATAAACCTCCGATTCCGGTAAACATGTCTGACCAGTCGCGCTTCATGATGATGAAGATCAGCTTTTTCATGGGTGCTATTCATCTGAGTATCGCTCAGTTTTGGCAGGCGTTTAAGATGTTCCCCGATCTTCGTTTTCTCAACAACCTCGGCTGGGGAATATTCGTCTGGGGCATGCTCGGCGTGGTACAGATGTTTGTTCTGGGCGGGGAGATGAGTTGGAGTGCGCCGTGGCCTTATTGCCTGATTGTCGGGGCGTTTCTGGCGATATTGTTCAATTGTCCCAGCCGCAATGTTTTCAAAATGGTGGCTTTGGGATTGGCAAATTTTCCCTTGTCGATGCTCTCGGCATTTTCGGACGTGATAAGCTACGTTCGATTGATGGCGGTGGGTTTGGCAAGCAGTGTTTTGGCCGGCAGCTTTAATGAATTAGCCTTGGATTCGGGGTCCTGGCTGATAGCGGTGCCGACGCTGGTGTTCGGTCACGGACTCAACATCGGCCTGGCTTTAATTGCGTTATTCGCACACGGCGTGCGTTTGAATATGTTGGAATTCTCGAATAACCTGGGTATGCAGTGGACTGGGTACTCATTCAAACCTTTTACAAAAAAGTTGATTCAGGAGTAAAATTACAATGAATACATTAACACAATTCGGCAGTATTTTAGCAGCAGAGGGCGGCATGACCTGGTCTTACCTGGGACAGTTAGGCATGGTACTAATGCTGGGGCTGGGAGCGTTTGGCAGTGCGCTGGGGATCGGCGTGGCTGGTCAATCCGCAGCAGGGGCCTGGGCCAAGGAAGGCAAAACCGGTAAGACCCTGAGCTTTACCTACATTATTTTGCTGGGTATGCCTATCAGTCAGACGCTTTATGCTATGATTGTGATGAATAAGGCCCACACCCTTTTGGAACATCCGGAAATAATCGCTGCTAATGCCGGTTTGTTGCTGGGGATCGGAATTGCCACCGGCCTGGGCGAGATGCTCTCGGCGTGGATGCAGGGGATGATAGGTGCGGCGGGTATTCGTGCCCTAAGTGAAGGTGAGGGCAAGGGTTTCGCGTTTTTGCTGATCGCGATGGGTATCGTCGAGACGGTGGGTATCTTCACGATGGTGTTCCTGATGGGTATGGTGCCCAATGTTACGGCGGCGGTAGCTGGGTAACACTATTGATGCAGAAAAATACATCAGCAGGGCAATAGCTAAAGCTGATTGATTTAACAAAATAAACCCCCACAGAATGAGTGTTCCGTGGGGGTTTTTCTATATGCGTTTTGGCAGGGTTGTGGATTTCGGTGGTCCGTATTAAGGCTGAAAGTGAACAAAAAACGGGCGGGGAAATTGGTGCATAAAAAAGATTAGACCGGTCGGTATATAGGGCCGAAAATGAACGGCCAAATCAGGCGTTTTACAGGATGTCCGGCATCCAATATGTGGCCGAAAATGAGGCGCTAAATAGCAGTTTTATCCATTAAGATAGGTAAGATGTAACGATTATAACGGGCCAAAAGCGCGACAAAAGTGGGCCAAAAATGAGAAAAAGTAAAATTCAGTCAAAAAACAGGGGTGAAAGTTGGGTGGTTTTTGAAGGTTTTTTAACAAAAGTTAGCGAAACTTAGCGGTTTTTTGCAGAAAGTTGCGATTTTCGAAAAGGGCTTGTCGCGCTTTTGGCCCGGTTGATTAGCCACGGAGAATTGACGTAAACCCTTTTGTAACCGCAGTTTAACGCAGATTAACACAGATTTTTTATAAAATTATATCCTACTGATGTGGTGGGGATTAAAATTTTGGAATTTGGGCCTACCAAACTGATGTTAAATTTTGAATTTTTGATGGGGAAAAATCTCACGCAAAGACACACTCGTCGGGGCAGGCCCGACGCAGCAAGAAGGCGTGGTGAAGAAATAAGATCGGCCACAAAAAACGCCTGCCGCGACGGGAGCTGCACGGCGGGCAAAAAACTAAAAAGAATTTGACAGGAATTACAGGATTGACGGGATGGGGAATGGGGTTTTATAATGGTGGGGCAGTTAAAGCTTATCTACAAGTAAACAGCTTGAAAATATTCTTCATCAGAGAAAGGATGTAAATATACCAGACCCATAAAGTACAGAACCCTTAAGTTCCTCGACTGCGCTTGGGATGACGAAGTCGGTGGGGTGGATGAGATATTTGGTTGGTTGGGTAAGAAAGGAGAAGGTTATGAAGTCAGGAAAGCTACTATTGTTATTGTTGTTGGTGATGTTTACAGCGGGATGTGGAAGTCACAGTATGTATGAGGCGGCGGAGTTTCGCGATCGGCCGATTCAGTATAGGCGGTTGGTGTTGCACGAGGGTGGTTTGACGGCGGAGCAGATCAGAGTTATATCTTCGACGCAGCCACCGAAGAGTTTTCCGGTGGATGTTTCGGTTATAGTCATCGTGAACGGGTATATCAATACGCAGATGGAAGATGTATTTACATACGAGCTGGTTCAGTCGCTTAAAAAATCGGATAAGATAGGACGTGTAACACTGGTGCCCGGTTTTCTGGTTCCGGAGCAGATCAACTTCAATGTTATACAGGAGCTTGGCGTGAGGTCGCTGTCGGAATACGTGCTGGTGTTCTATCTTAACGCGTCGGAGATGTTCCGGTGGAAGACAGTCGTTTCGGGCAAGTACGAGGTGAACAGTTCGATAGAGTTTATCCTGGTAGATAGCGGGACATCGGCTATGCTGACGGCGGACCGTCTGCACAGCACAGAGGAATACAAAGAGGAAATGTTCCAGGTCGGAAAGCAGGAGAAAGCCCAGAAAGCGATTTTTTCTGAGCAGGCACAGTTGCTGGGAGAAAAACTGGATGCCCTGCTGGACGGTTGATGATTATCGAGGTGTCAGAGGTACAGGAGCGTACGAAGTACGACGGATGAAGCGAATCTGTGAGCGATGAGGGAGGGCGTGTGGTTGAGATAGCTTTGGCGTCAAAAAGAATGGACGTGGATGGACGGAATGGACGGGGAAAAAGACAAAGCCTGAAGGATGAAGGATAAAAAGAATCCTAAATCCTAGTCACTAAATCCTAACAAATTAGAATTACTAAAATTCCAATTTTCAAAAAGGCAAGGTCAGCCGGCAATGCATGGGTGAAGTAGCAGCGATAATGTTAAACCGCACTATCCACCGGCAAGAGTACTTGGCGGTGTTACCCGGCGTGGGGCTATTTCGCCCCTTCAGGGCTGAGGGAAAGTATATGCTGGTTTACCCAGGGCGGTGCCCTGGGCTGTTTTATTATGCCCCGTTGGGGCGGTTGAATGAATAGAAGACCCCGCGTAAAACGCGAGGCTAAATAAGATAAGACATGCTCAAGAGTACTTGAGCGTGCCATTCGGTTGGGGGCGAAGTTCAAGAAAGCCGGCAAGATGCCGGCGGTACGGGGGACAGCATGGGCTGAAGCCCATCCTACAAATATTTTTATGGGTGTGAAGGTCGCACATGGAAAAAGTGGGGTTGAGATAGCCGTGTCGGGCTGGTGGCCTCTTGGCGATGACAATTTTCGGAGTTTGTGGGGGGGGTAAAAAAGGGTGGTTGAGCGGGAATGAAAAGGGTAGAATGGGGGGTGTCAGGTTGTGTTGTAGTTTGTGAGGTGCGGAAGTGGCGGTTGTGGAGTTTGGTTGGAAATCCAGAGGGTAATAACGCCTCGGGTGATGTTTTTACGCATAATCGTTGGGAAGCACATTTCTATCGGTCAGGAAGTTTCGGTGAGTTACTGATAACCATAAGATTGAGTAGAAAGGGAAGAATCCTATGAGCATTAACGATAGCAGGGCAGTTACGCGGCGGGAGTTTTTGAGGCGGGGAGTGATAGGGGCAAGTGCGTTGGCGTTGCCTTATTATGTTCCGGCATCGGCGCTGGGGCGTGGGGGAGGTGTTGCGCCGAGTGAACGGATTGTGATGGGTGGGATTGGACTCGGCGGGCGGGGTACCCACGATATGCGTTGGATATTGAACGAGTCGGATGTGCAGTGGGTGTCGGTCTGTGATGTTCACAAGGGCCGACGTGAAGCAGCTAAGAAGATGGTGGACAGTAAATATGGGAATACAGATTGTGCTATGTATAGGGATATGCGGGAGTTTCTGGCAGAGCGAACGGATGTGGACGCGGTGCTGATAGCTACGGGGGACCGGTGGCATGCGTTGGCATCGATTCTGGCTATGCAGGCCGGCAAGGATGTGTATTGTGAGAAGCCGGCCTGTTTTACGATGGCGCAGGGGCAGATGGTTGCGGAGACTGCACGGCGGTATGGGCGGATATATCAAACCGGCGCCCAACGGCTGAGTGAGCCGAATCACGTGTTTGCGATAGAAATGGCGCGAACCGGGCGATTGGGTGAGATTCATACGGCGTACGCCGATATACGTTGGCGTGATGGTTTCCGTTACGACTGGTTGCCGGCGGAACCGGAACCGCCCAAGGAAGAACTGGACTGGGACATCTGGCTCGGTCCGAGTCCTTGGCGTTCTTACAATGGCGGTTATGTGAATGGGGGAGGGTGGTATCACTTTTATGATTTTGCGACCAATGTGGCGATGTGGGGGGCGCATACGGTGGCGCAGGCTTTAGCGGGGCTGGACATGGCGGACGTTCATAGCATCGAGTTCGAGTATGAGGGACCGGAGAAAACCATGGTGACGCGGCTGTCGAACGGGGTGAAGCTGGTTCTGTTTCGGGTGAGCGGGTCGGTGTGGGAGCCGTGCAAGTACTGGCATGGGGCTTGTGGTGAGCGTTTCGAGGGTCCAGACGGATGGGTTGGGGCTGCTGACGGTTATACGAGCCCTGATGTGTCATCGCCGGCGTTGTTGCGCGAATTCAAGAAAGTGCTGTCCGAATACACGGTTCGGACAGAACGGCAGATGAACCATGTGCGGGATTTCTTCGACTGTATTCGGGCACGCCGTCCTGCGGTGGCGAATCCTGAAGTTATGGTTCGGTCCATGAACATTTGTCTGGCGGTGGATATTTGCGAGCGATTGGAGCGGAGCATGACGTTCGATCTGCGTAAGGCTGAGTTTATCGGTGATACCGAAGCCAACCGGATGCGGTCTCGGGCGATGCGTGCTCCCTTTACGATATAATTTGATCGGGAGTGTGGGGACGGTCCGGGTACGAATGAAGGATCGTAAGTGTTCACGGTTTAGATTAACCATGAAGGCCATGAAGGAATTCGATTTTTTTACCAATTAGATTGTTTTGATGATTAAGGCGTCAATACCGGTCTTTGCAGACTTTGGCGGTGCGATTGTATTTTTCCCTTTCAGGGTACTTTAAAGAAACCGCATACAGCAGAGATTAATATTTTCTGTGATCGGGTACTTTAAAGAAACCGCATACAGCAGAGATTAATATTTTCTGTGATCGGGTACTTTTATTTTAGACATTTTCGGGTATCTGGAATTTTTCGCGATATGTGCTTTTTATGAGCTTATTGGCGTCGGTGTTGTTAATAAAGGTTTCGGTCTGGGCATCGAACCAGAGTTTTTTGTTTCCGACGCGATAGGCGATGTTGGCCATGTGCAGCAAGGTACAACTGGGATGGAGCATCTCGATATCGGCGTTGGGTTTCTTGCGGGTTTTGAGGCAATCGAGGAAGTTTTTCTGGTGATCCGGATCGGGGACGCGTCCGTACATTTGCTCCACGACGCGACCACCGGATTGAGTGACCTGCCAGCCGCCGCCATGTCGGCCGAT
>JAFGSR010000053.1 GCA_016934515.1 Sedimentisphaerales bacterium | reverse complement strand
ACTGGGGTTGGCGGGGAAAGAGGCGCTGTTGGAGGCGAAGCGAGCGGAGCGGGCGGAATTGCGGCAGGAGCAGCGGCAGGCGGATCGGCAGAAGTCTGATACGCAACTGATGCTGGTGGATGCGGCGCGCAAGTTGGGCGATCTGGTGGAGACGTTGCCGATTTCGGAGACGCGCGGGCAGCAGCAAAAGCTGTTGCGGCGGATTAAGATGGAGTTGGAAAATTCAAGTGACAAAGCCGGCGGTGCCGGGCAAGTGGAGGCGTTGTTGGAGCTGGTCGAAATGTTGTGGCGGGAAAGTCAGGGGGCGGCGGTTTTTGAAGGGGAGATTCGCGACGGGGATGGTTACGAGCGGGCGGTGGATATTTTGCGGGTGGGTCAGGTTTTCTTTGCATATCGGGACCGGGCTGCGGGGCAGGTGGGGTTGGCGGTGGCGGCTCCGGAAAATCAGCAGGGTTATCGCTGGCAGAGTGATGTTTCGCAGGTAATGGCGGAGCAGATTGATTTGGCGATGACGGCGGGCAGGATTTCGGGCGTTGGTTCGGGTGGTGATTCGAAAGGCGGAGCGATTGTCGGAGCCAAGAGAGTTGCGGTTGGGGAGTTTGAATTGCCTTTTGATGTTACGCAGCAGATGGCGGCGGAGCAGAGTTATGGTTCGGCGAAGTTGCTGGAGATGATGGTCAGCGGCGGGCCGGTGATGATTCCGCTGTTGGCGATTGTGTTGCTGGCGGGGGTGTTGATTTTTGAGCGGTTGATTTTTTTGAGTCGGCAGAGTCATGGTTGTTGCGGGGCGGCGGAGGCGATGATTGAGGCGTGTAGCAAAGGTGAATTTGAGCGGGCGGATGAACTGGGGAGGAAATCATCGACGGTGGTGACGCGGATTTTGCGGGCCTGTTTGAGCAGGAGGGGTGCGGGGACGTCGGCGATGGAGGATGCGATTCAGGAAGCGATTTTGCATGAAGTGCCGCGGCTGGAGCGGTTTTTGTCGGGGATTGCAATTCTGGCGGGGGTGGCGCCGCTGCTGGGTTTGCTGGGGACGGTTACGGGAATGATTAACACGTTTAATGCGATTACGGTTTTTGGCAGCGGTCAGCCTCGTTTGATGGCGGGCGGGATTTCGGAGGCGTTGGTGACGACGGCTGCGGGGCTGGTGATTGCGATTCCGATATTGCTGGTTCATGGTTGGCTGAGCGGCCGAGCTGAGCGGTTGGTTGCGGACAGCGAGCGTTATGCGGCGACGATGTTGAATCTGCTGGGAACTGAGCAGGGAGGGAAAAGCTGATGAATCCGGCGGACGTGATTAAATTGTTGTTAGATTTTTTCGGTCAGGGCGGTTGGGTGATGGTGCTGATTGCGGTGGTGTCGCTGTTGGCGTGGCGGCAGGGGCTGAACAGTTGGAGGCAAGCCAACGGAATTGTGAAGGATTTGGAGCTGGCGCGAAAGTTTTTCGAAGTGGGGGATGGTTTGGGTGCGGTGTCGGGTTTAGCTGGGGAGGCGGAGTTGTCAGACGGCGGCGAGGTTAAGACGCTGTTGGCGGCGATGAAGAAGGTGGTGGCGAGTCGGTTGCAGGGATTGGAAGAGTCGTTGGGCTTTTTGCGGACGATGGCAGCGGCGTTGCCTTTGTTGGGATTATTGGGGACGGTGTTGGGGATGCTGGTGACGTTCAAGGTGATTCAGGGTTACGGCAGCGGTCAGCCGCGTCTGCTGGCGGGCGGGATTCGGCAGGCATTGCTGACGACGCAGGCGGGTTTGTGGGCGGCGTTGCCGGTGTTGTTTTTTCATCAGTTGGTTTCGTCGCGATGTCGTCGGGTAGCAGCGGGAATGGATTTGTTGTTCCATCAGATGGAGACCAAGTTGGGATGGAGCGGCAAAGCTTAGCGATACAATCGGTAAGTTTTTAAGGTGATTTGAGAACTTTTGTGGAATGAGAAATCATGTTTGATTCAGTGAGAAGTCGGCGAAAGAACAAGGCTCAGGCGGAGATCCGTATGGCGCCGCTGATCGACATGGTTTTTATATTGTTGATTTTCTTTTTGGTGACGACGAGTTTTGTGGCGGAGACGGGGATTACGGTAGAAAAGCCTCAGGCGCGAAGTTCCGAGGTGCTGGATAAGGAATCGCTGATGGTGGGGATTGGCCCGACGGGTCAGGTTTATGTGGAAGGTCGGCGGGTGAGTATGTTTTCTTTGCGGTCGCTGGTGCGGAACAAGGTGAATGTGCGGCCGGGTCTGGGGGTGGTGTTGGTGGCGGACAAGGCGACGCCGGCGGATTATGTGGTTCGGGCGATGGACGAAATTCAGTTGGGCGGAGTGGAACGGGTGGCGCTGGCGGCGCGACAGGAAAATCCGTAATGGATAAGAGCAGGATTGACAAATTTGAGGGGGCGGCATCGCTGGTGCCGGGCAGGGCTGTCGGGTTTTCGCGCGGAGTTCGACGGCGGCGACGGTTTGGGTGGTTGTCGGTTTTTGTGGCGGTGGTGGGCAATTTGATGTTGTTTTGGATTCTGGGCTGGATCGATCGGGATAAGTGTCCGCGGTTGGATGCGGAATTGATGGCGACGGGGCAGATTTTTCCGGTGGAGTTGGCTGCGGAGCCGGAGATGGCGTTGGAGAAGATGATTTCGCAGGCTCAGGAGGAGTTGGTTGAATATGCTGAGCCGGAGCCGATGGAGATGCAGATGATTCGGCAGGAACGAATGGTGCCCCGGATGAATGAGTGGATTCCGGAGATGCCGCTGGAAAGTGCCGATCTGGTGAAGAATGCGATAGAGGTAGCGGTGGCGGATTCGATTACGGATTCGGTAAAGGCTGAGGGATCGCTGCCGGGCGGGGCGATGGATGTTTCGCGGGTGGATGAGCCGCCGAAGAAGATTTATGGTACGATGCCGAGCTATCCTTATTGGGCGCGGGTGGGTAGTAAGGAGGCGGTGGTTCGGTTGAGTTTTGTGGTGGATCGTCAGGGTCGGGTGGCGGAGGTTGAGGTGGAGAGTGTGCGGGGAGATAATCGGTTTGGGCAGTTGGCGAGCAAGGCGGTGTTGGGTTGGCGGTTTAAGCCGGCGCGAAATGGCGGGCGGAATGTGAAGTGTCGCTGTCGGCAGGTGATTAGTTTTCAGTTAGGCAGTTGAGTAGATGTTCAGAAAAAGGTTTTTTTTATTGTGGATGTCGATTTTGCCGGTGATCTGGTTGGTTGGTTCGTCTGGATCGGCGGCGGGGCAGGATTACGCGGAGTTGGTGGGGAAAAGTTTTGAGCAGGCCGATTACAGCCAGGCGGTTGAATATTATCGGCAGGCGATAGCGGAAGCAACGTCGGGAAAGCCGGGGGTGGAGCTTTATTTTAACCTGGGGCACGCGCTGTCGCAGCTGGGGAAATGGGATCAGGCGGTGGGAGTTTATGAAAAGGGGCTGGAGGTTTTTGAGCAATCGGTTAGTGAAAGTGGTGAGGCGATAACGGAGCAGCAGCGGAAAAACCAGGCGCGGGTGTGGCGGATGTTGGCTCAGGCGCAGTTCATGATGGGGGATTATGAAACGGCGGTGGTGAGTCGGGCCCAGGGAGATAGGCTGGACCCGTGTGAGGGTGGGATTTTGTTTGCGGCGCGTTGTTATCTAGCGCTGGAGCAATGGAGCCGGGCGCACGGTGAGATTGTGAATCTGTTGCGGGAGCGTCCCGGCGATTTGGAAGCGAAAAAGCTGTTGGCTTATGTGTTGATGCAGGAGAATCGGCCGAGTGAAGCGGCGGTGATCTGGCGGGACTTGATCCGGCGGGATTTGGATAACGGTGATTATTTTTTGGCACTGGCTCAGGCGGAGGTGTCGGCGGGCCGATATGGCGGGGCGATTGATGCGCTGGAATTTGCGGTACGGGTTATTCCGGGGGGCAGCGAAAGGCTGAACCGTGCTTTGGCGGATTTGTATCTGCATGAGAAGATGTTTCGTCAGGCGGCGGGGTGTTATCAGCGGTTGATAGTTTCGAAGCAGACGGTGCGGGCGGAGGATTGGTTCTGGTTGGGTTACGCATTTTATCAGGCGGGTGAATTGGTTTCGGCGCAGAAAGCTTTTGATCAGGCCCGGCAACTGGATGATTCGAACTATCGGACGGTGTATTATGTTGGGTCTGTGGCGAAGCAGTTGGGCGATATCGAAAAGGCCCGCGAGGCGTTTCTGGCGGCGGCGAAATTATCGGATCCTGCTGAGCAGTCGGAGACGTGGTTGGCGCTGGGGGAGTTGGAGATGGGCGAGGGGAATTTTCCGGCAGCGGCGGAGTATTTTTCGCGGGCTATTGAGTTGGGCCAGCGCAGTCTGGCGGTGCATTACAATTATGTGTTGGCGTTGACGAAGGCGGAGAAATTTTTCGAGGCCAAAGTTGCGTTGAAACAGGCCTTTGTGGATTATCCTCTGGAGGAGCGGCTGAACCTGTTGCTGGAACGTCTGACGGCGCGTTAGCCGGTCAGGGGAGCTTTTCAGACGTGACTGAAAAAGCTGATGTTTTTCTAAAAAGATCGTTATGAGAAGTTTAAACGGAGGAGTTTTCCATTTGCATGGCAACTCGTTCCTGAGCGGCATCAAGGATCATGCGCAGCAGTTCTGAGTATTTTAGTCCGGAAAAGCCGGCCATCATATTCATTTTTCCGTCCCAGCACCAGCCGGGGTTGGGATTTACTTCGAGCAGCTTAATGACGCCGTCGGTATCGGTGCGGAAGTCGAAACGGGCATAGTCGCAGCAGCCACAGCGTTCGAAAAGCACACTGGAATAGTCGTACAGTTTGGTTTTAGTTTCCTCATCGAGGACAGCGCGTTTGTAATTGATTTGATTCCAGTAAGGTGATTCAGGTATCCATTTTGATTCGTAACCCAGGATGGGCGGCAGGTCCGGTTCGAGTTTGGAGTAATCGACTTCCAGGATGGGCAGGGTGTGAGAGGTCAAGCCGGGATTGCCGATTATACAGACGGTGTATTCGGTACCGGGCAGGAATTCTTCGATGAGGACGGGTCGGTTAGGCAAGGTATCCTGAATTTTTTTCAGGTACTCCATGAGTTGTTTGGTATTGTTGACAACGGCATCTTGGGTGATGCCGATGCTGGAGTCGCCGAAACAGGGCTTGATAAGTGCCGGGAAGATTGAAGGCAGGGTGGCGGCGGTGTCGCCCACGCTGAAATAAGTTTCCAGGGGAACGGGAATTTCCAGCGAATTGGCGATGGACCGGATAATGGCTTTGTTGTAGCACAGTCCCAGGCAGGTGGGTCCTGCGCCGGAGTAGGGAATGGACATCAGTTCCAGCAGGGCGGGGATGTGCAGTTCCTTAAACGCGTCGTTGTTGAAACCTTCGTCGCATAAGTTGAACACGAAATCAGGCGGATTTTGTCGCAGTTGGCTCTGGAGTGAGGCGTGGTTGTCAATGTAGGTGAATTCGAACTCATGCATTCCATCCAGGGCCTGTTTCATTTTATTGATGGTTTCAAAATCTTCGGGATTGAATTTGAAGTTACGTTTGACGGAATCCGGCAGGGAGGGATCTCCCATCAAGACGGCTACTTTTGGGAATAATGGTCCTTTTTTTGCAGTTAGGATTTTTTTGTAGGGGGCGACTGCGGTAATGAACATTCTGTAAGCCATCATGCCGAGATCCTGATCGCGGTCGGAATCGGCGATCAGTTCGCCGTGGATGCGAACGTTGATGAATCCGATTTCGCTGAGCAACTGGACGATTCGTTCGCGTTCGTAAAGTCTTTCGGCGTAAAACTGATCGGCGATTACTCCTCTTTCGGCATGGACGACCACTTCTCTGGAAATTAATCTTTCGCCGTCAGAGGCGAGGGAGCGTTCCCGGCAGACGAAATGGTTGCTATCAATCCATTCCCAACTGCGTGGTACGAAGTTTTTCTGCATCCAGCCGCCGTCCACCAGGTCAAGGATCAGGATACCTCCGGAGGTGAGTACTTTTTTAACGGATTCAAGGACGTCCCGGTCATCTTCTTCGCGTTCGAAATACCCGAAAGAGTTTCCCATGATGGAAACGCACTGAAAGTAATTGTCGGGAAAGCGGAATTTTCGGGCGTCTCCTTCCCGAAAGGAGACGTTTAGTCCGGTCTTTTTGCTGCGTTTGCGCGCCAGTCGGATAAGGTAACGACTGCGGTCGAGTCCGAAGACGTTTTTATAGCCGCGCCGGGCCAGTTCGAAACAGTGACGTCCCTGGCCGCAGCAGAGGTCCAGGATTCGGTCATCGACATCAAGGCCGGAAGTTTGAATCATCATGTCGACTTCTTTGACGGTGTTATTGTCGTTTTCTACAACATCGCCGTCAGTTTTCAGGTAAAGCGAGTTGAAAAGCTGCCGCCACCAGTCCGAGGGCAGGTGTCTTTCCAGGTCGGAAATTGGTCCGAGAGTTTTAGGCGGGGAGTTATCAGTTATTTTTGCTTTACCCATTTTTTGTCCTTTAAAAGAAGCATAACTACGCTTTCAGATGATTTCAGAGCTCATCGGGACGATTTACTTTTATAAATGGCGCTTATTATCCCAATCCAGACAGATTTGCAATGAAAATGTTCCGGCAGGTAAGTTTTTTTAGAGGGGCTAATTCTTAAGTTTGCTTAGAGAAAGTGAAAGAGTGTTGGTGGATATCGATTTTGACGCGGTCGCCGTTGGAGAAGTCGCCGGCGAGAATGCGTTTGGCCAAGGGGTTTTCGAGTTTGTTCTGGATGGTGCGTTTGAGGGGGCGGGCGCCATAAGTGGTGTCGTAGCCTTCTTCCAAGAGCAGGTCTTTGGCGGCGTCGCTGATTTCGACGCTGATTTCGTTATCGGCCAGGCGGCGGGTCAGGTAGCGCAGTTGGATGTCGATGATCCGGCGGAGTTGTTCTTTGTGCAGGGGGTGGAAGACAATGGTTTCGTCAATGCGGTTGAGGAACTCGGGGCGGAATAGTTGTTTAAGGGCTTCTTTGACGTGGGCTTCGATTTCCCAGTCGGCACCGTCTTCTTCGGCGAGTTTCTGAATTTGTGAGCCGGCGATGTTGCTGGTCATGATGAGCAGGGTGTTTTTGAAATCTACGGTGCGGCCGTGGCCATCGGTTAGTCGGCCGTCGTCGAGAATTTGCAGCAGGACGTTAAAAACGTCGCGATGAGCTTTTTCGATTTCGTCGAGCAGGATGACGCAATAAGGGCGACGGCGGACAGCTTCGGTGAGTCGGCCGCCTTCTTCGTAGCCGACGTATCCGGGAGGGGCACCGATCAGTCGGGCGACGCTGTGGGGCTCCATGAATTCACTCATGTCCAGGCGAATCATGGCGGTTTCGTCGTTGAAGAGGTACTCAGCCAGGGCTTTGGACAGTTCGGTTTTGCCGACGCCGGTGGGGCCCAGAAAAATGAAGGAGCCGATGGGCCGATTGGGGTCACCCAGCCCGGCGCGGGTGCGGCGGATGGCGTCGCTGACGGCGGTGACGGCTTGGTCCTGGCCGACGAGACGTTTTTCAATCTGTTCTTCCATGTGGAGCAGTTTTTCTTTTTCGCCGGTGAGTAAGCGGGAGACGGGGATGCCGGTCCATTTGGAAACCACTTCGGCGATGGCGTCGGGGGTGACTTCTTCTTTGACGATGCGGTTGCCGTTGCGCTGGTCGGCCTGGAGCTGTTTTTCCTGGAGCTGTTTTTCGAGAACGACGATTGTTTCGTAACGCAGGCGGGCGGCGGTTTCGAGGTCACCACTGCGCTGGGCCTGTTCGAATTCGGTCTGGGAAGCGTCGATCTGTTCCTGGAGTGATTTGATTTCATGCAGCAGTGAAGTTTCGGATTCCCAGCGGGTGGTCAGAGCGCGGTCCTGTTCGGTAAGGTTGGCGAGTTGTTGTTCGAGTTTTTCCAGGCGTTGTACGGAGCCGGGGTCTTCTTCTTTTTTGAGGGCTTCGCGTTCGATCTGCAGTTGCATGATTTTTCGGCGGATTTCGTCGAGGTCGCTGGGCAGGGAGTCGTTTTCGATACGCAAGCTTGAGGCGGCTTCGTCGATGAGATCGATAGCTTTGTCGGGCAGGAATCGGTCGGCGATGTAGCGATTGGAAAGAGTGGCGGCGGCGACCAGGGCGGCATCGGTGATGCGGACGCCGTGGTGGGTGTCGTAACGGGGCTTGAGACCGCGGAGAATGGCGATGGTGTCTTCGACAGAGGGTTCGGTTACGAGGATGGGTTGAAAGCGGCGTTCGAGTGCGGCGTCTTTTTCGATGTATTTTCGGTATTCGTCGAGGGTGGTGGCGCCGATGCATCGGAGTTGGCCGCGGGCCAGGGCGGGTTTGAGCAGGTTGCCGGCGTCGAGGGCACCTTCGGCTTTTCCGGCGCCGACGACGAGGTGCAGTTCATCGATAAAGAGGATGACTTGGCCGTCGGAATCGGTCACTTCTTTGAGGACGGCTTTGAGGCGGTCTTCGAATTCGCCGCGGAACTTGGCACCGGCGATTAGCGAACCCATGTCCAGGCCGATGATACGTTTGTCTTTGAGGCCGGCGGGGATATCACCGTTGACGATACGCTGGGCGAGACCTTCGATGATGGCGGTTTTGCCGACGCCGGGTTCGCCGATCAGAACGGGATTGTTTTTAGTGCGGCGGCTGAGCACCTGCATGCAGCGGCGGATTTCGTCGTCGCGGCCGATGACGGGGTCGAGTTTTCCCTGGCGGGCCAGTTCGACCAGATCAATACCAAACCGTTCTAAGGCCTGGTATTTGTCTTCGGGGTTCTGGTCGGTAATGCGCTGATCGCCGCGGAATTCTTTCAAGGCAGCCAGAAGGTCGTCGCGTTTGACGGCGTTGACGTTAAGGATTTCTTTGGCGGTGCTGTCCACTTCGAGCAAGGCCAGGAGCAGATGTTCGGTGCTGAGGTAGTCGTCTTTGAGGGCGGCAGCTTCTTTGTTAGCCTGGATGAGGACTCGGTTGAGGACCTGGTCGGCAGCCAACTGACCGGCACCCTGGACTTTGGGCAAACGGTTTAGTTCGTCGCCAGCCATGGATTTGATGCGTGCGGTGTCACAGCCAACCTTCTGCAGTAAAGGAGTTATGATGCTTCCGTCGGAGTCCGTGAATAGCGACGCCAACAGATGCAGCGGAGTCAGGGTGCCGTGGGAGCTGTTAGTGGCGATTTCCTGAGCGGTGGCAATGGCCTGCTGAGCTTTTATGGTAAATTTATCAAAACGCATTTTTTTGTCTCCTGAGGTCGGTTATTAACCTGGCTGAGCTTATGTATCATCAACTTTGCTATAAGTTAATTTGATTCGCAAATGTTGTGCCAAAAATTACATCAAAATCCATAAGTTACTAATAGAAAAGCATTTATATCCGAGAAATGCTGAAGCGAGTGATTGAAGTAGCAGCTCGGACTGCCAAAATGGCAGGTTTTTTGGGTGGTTTTGATGGGTGGTATGTCAAGCTGGGGGGTGGGTTTGACTGTCAGGATGGCATTTTGGCCGGGTGAGATTGTCATTGTGGCAGGAGGTTGGCTGGAGGAGACGGGTGGCGGGTTGAGAAAAACGAAACATAAACAGTGCCTTTCCAGTTACTTACGTTAATATTGCCGGGTGGTTTGATTTTGGCATTATCTTTGCATCTAATGATTAAGGCGTGTGAAGAATGTTTATCAAGAGAACTGGTAATCCAAAACATTTGTTAAATGACAATTTAGTCTAATTAAAACGGACAGATAGATAAGGAGAAATCATTATGGCGGCAAAGGATCTGGCTTTTGAGAGTGATGCACGAACGGCGTTGCTGAGCGGAGCGAGCAAACTGGCGGCAGCGGTCAAGAGCACTCTCGGGCCTCGTGGCCGAAATGTAGTGTTGGATAAGAGCTGGGGTGGGCCGACGGTTACCAAGGACGGAGTAACGGTAGCAGAAGAAATCGATTTAAGGGATAAGGTGGAAAACCTGGGGGCCAAGCTTATCAAGGAAGCGGCGAGTAAGACCTCGGAGGTGGCGGGTGACGGCACGACCACCGCGACGGTTCTGGCTGAGGCGATTTTCAAGGAAGCGTTGCGTAACATTGTGGCCGGTGCCGACGCGATGGCAATCAACCGGGGGATCAAGACGGCGGTCGCGGCAGTGGACAAGAAACTGGGCGAGATGAGTACGCCGATTGACATTTCGAGCAAGAAAGACATCATCAATATCGCAGCTATCAGCGCCAACAATGACGTAACGATTGGTCAGACGATGGCGGACGCGTTTATGAAGGTGGGTAAGGATGGGGTGATTACGGTAGAAGAGGGGCAAAGTCTGGAGACTTTTGTCGATGTGGTCGAGGGTATGCAATTCGACCGGGGTTATCTGTCGCCGAATTTTGTTACCGATCAGGACAACATGACCTGCGTTATGGAGAAGCCTCTGATACTGATTCATGAGGACAAGATTTCATCGGCGCAGAAATTGATTCCGTTGTTGGAAGAGTTGGCCAAGAACAAGCGGCAACTGCTGATTATTGCCGAAGATATCGAAGGTGAAGCACTAGCGACGCTGGTAGTGAACAAGCTGCGGGGAATTTTGCAGGTGGCGGCGGTTAAAGCTCCCGGTTATGGCGACCGGCGTAAGGCGATGCTGGAAGACATTGCGATTTTGACCGGTACCCAGCCGATTTTCAAGGATCTGGGTGTCGATCTGGAAAGTGTCAGCATTAAAGATCTGGGGACGGCAGCCAAGATAACTATCGATAACGACACCACCACGATCGTGCAGGGGGCGGGATCGAGCAAAGATATCCAGGGTCGGATCAAACAGCTTCGTCGGGAGATTGAATCGACGACCAGTGATTACGATCGCGAGAAGTTGCAGGAACGCTTGGCCAAGCTGGCCGGCGGAGTGGCTCAGATTAATGTCGGTGCCGCCAGTGAAGTGGAGATGAAAGAAATCAAGGCTCGCGTGGAAGACGCATTGCATGCTACCAGGGCGGCGATAGAGGAAGGGATTGTGCCCGGTGGCGGGGTGGCGCTGTTGCGTTGCCGGGAGGCGGTTCAGGATTTGCGATTAAAAGGTGACGAGAAGGTTGGCGTCCAGATTATTTACGAAGCCCTGAAGATGCCGACCTGGCAGATAGCAGTTAACGCCGGCGAGGAAGGCAATGTGGTAATTCACCGGATACTGAAAAAAGAGGGCAATTTTGGTTTCAACGCGGACACGATGGAATACGAAGACCTGGTTAAAGCCGGGGTGATTGATCCGACTAAAGTGGTTCGCAGTGCATTGCACAACGCCGCCAGTGTGGCAGGTCTTTTGCTGACTACCGATGCGGTAATTACCGATCAGCCTGGTGACGATGGACCTGGTCCGGGAGGAGCTCCGGGCATGGACGGTATGGGTGGCATGGGTGGCATGGGCGGCATGGGTGGCATGGGCGGCATGATGTAAGATGACTGCCGGCCAGAGCAGCCGGGCTGCTCAGACGTGATGAAAAACCGACCTGTATCAAGAAAAATAAAAGTTAAAAGTTAAGGTAAAAAACATAAACAACAGATAAACAGGAGTTATGGATATGAAAATCAAACCATTAGATGACCGGGTTTTAGTGAAACAGAGTGAAGCAGAAGAGAAAACCGCCGGCGGGATCGTGCTACCGGATTCTGCCAAGGAAAAACCCCAACGCGGCAAGGTGATTGCGACCGGTCCGGGTAAAATGCTGGACAGCGGCGAGCGGGGCAAGCTATGTGTGAAGAAGGGTGATGTGGTGTTTTATGGTAAATACGCCGGCAGTGATGTAGAGGTCGATCAGGAGACTTTGGTGATTTTGCGGGAAAGTGATATTCTGGCGATTATCGAAAAGTAAAAGTGTATAAAAAGGAAAGCCGCTGCTGGTGAACAGCAGGATTTTGGGCGTTTCTAATAAATTAGCATGAAATAAAATTTCAAGAATAGACGGGAGTTGATAATGGCCAAGCAATTAATGTATGAAGAAGCTGCACGGCGGGAAATGCGTGAGGGATTGGCGCAACTGGCGGCGGCGGTAAAAGTGACGATGGGCCCGACCGGACGCAACGTGATTTTGCAGAAGAGCTGGGGCTCACCGCGGGTAACCAAGGACGGCGTGACGGTTTCCAAAGAAATCGAACTGCCCGAGCCTTTCAAAAACATGGGTGCCAAGATGGTCAACCAGGTAGCCAGCAAGACTTCGGACCTTGCCGGGGACGGCACGACCACTGCGACAGTATTAACCGAAGCGATTTTCTCGGAAGGCTGTAAACAGGTTGCCGCCGGTGCCAATGTAATGGCGTTGCAGCGAGGCATCAACAAAGCGGTAGCGGTGGTGGTTGATTCGATTGCCAAACAGAGTAAAAAAGTCAAGGGCAGCGACGACATTGCCAAGGTGGGATCGATTTCAGCCAATAACGACCCGGTGATCGGCAAACTGCTGGCCCAGGCGATGGATAAGGTGGGCCAGGACGGCGTGATCGAAGTTGAAGAAGGCAAGGGAATTGAGACGGAGTTGGAAGTTGTCGAAGGTATGCAATTCGACAAAGGCTATCTTTCGCCTTATTTTCTGACCAACCCCAACACGATGGAAGCGGTGCTGGAAGACTGCTACATCCTGATTAACGAGAAAAAAATCAGCAATCTTCGCGAGTTGGTTCCGCTGCTGGAAAAAATCGCCGGCACCGGTAAGCCTCTGCTGATTATTGCCGAAGACGTGGAAGGTGAAGCTCTGGCAGCGTTGGTAATCAACAAATTACGCGGCGTGTTGAAGGTTTGTGCGATTAAGGCTCCGGGTTTTGGCGATCGGCGTAAAGCTCTGCTGGGCGATATTGCGGTGTTGACCAGGGGACAGATGATCAGTGAGGATCTGGGTCTGAAACTGGAGAGCATCGAGGTAGAGAGCCTGGGTAAGGCACGTCGGGTAGTGATAACCAAGGACAACACAACTATCGTCGAAGGTGGCGGAGTGAAGAAGGAAATTGCCGGCCGAGTTAATCAGATCAAAGGTCAGATCGAAAAGACCACCAGCGATTATGATCGCGAAAAACTGCAGGAACGCTTGGCCAAGCTGACCGGCGGAGTTGCGGTGGTGCGTGCCGGAGCAGCGACCGAAACTGAGATGAAAGAGCGTAAAGACCTGCTCGAAGACGCGCTGCATGCTACGCGGGCGGCAACCGAAGAAGGTGTGGTCCCCGGTGGCGGCGTGGTCTTGTTGCGGGCCATTCCGATGGTTCTGCAGGCGCGAAAAGAGGCAATCGGCGACGAGCAATTGGGTTTTGACATTATTGCCAAGGCACTAACTTACCCGGCACGTCAGATTGTCGATAACAGTGGTGCCGATGGTGCCATGGTAGTGGCGGAACTGATGGAGAAGAAAGGCTCTGCCGGTTACGACGCAGCTAAAGGTAAATTCGTCGATATGCTGGAAGCCGGCATCATTGACCCGGCCAAAGTAGCCCGTTGTGCTTTGCAAAACGCCGCCAGTGTAGCTGGTACCATGCTGACGACCAATGTACTGGTAACCGACCTGAAAGATGATGATGAACCGGTTGTGGGCGCGGTAAGCTAAGCAGCCGGCGATCTCAAAGATAGCAAAGTTGTGTCGCAGGGAATAGATACGATTTTGCAATAATGCATGGTATTGATTGTCGCACGGTCGGTGTTTAATCGGCCGTGCGACGTAATTATTAGCTCCGATATAATCCATCGTTATCGGATACGATCCATCGTAATCTGACACGATCCGTAGGGATCTGTTAAGGTATGTCGGAGTGAGTAAGATTGGCCAACAGGGAAACTTGATATGTCGGCAACTAAGCGGGATTACTACGAGGTTTTAGGCGTTAGCCGTGATGCCGGTGTGGATGATATCAAGCGTGCCTATCGCCGGTTGGCATTGAAGTATCACCCGGATAAAAATTCCGGCGACAAAGAAGCTGAGCAGAAGTTCAAAGCCTGCGCCGAAGCTTATGAGGTTTTGAGCGACCCGGAAAAACGTCAGCGTTACAATCAGTTCGGCCATGACGGTTTGCGCGGAATGGGCGGGCATGATTTTTCGCGGATGGGTTTCGATGACATTTTCAGCATGTTCGATGACATTTTCGGCGGAGGGATTTTTGGTGGTAGCCGGCGGCGCGGTGGACGGGCTCGGGCGGCGCGGGGTTACGATATCGAAACTCAGATCGAGTTAACGCTGCAGGAGGTTTTGACGGGGGTGGAAAAAGGTGTCAAATTCAAACGTCGCGATCACTGCGAGGCTTGCAGCGGTCGAGGGAGTGAGCCGGGACACGAGGAGCAGACTTGTGGTCAGTGTGGTGGGCAGGGACAAGTGTCCCAGGCGGGCATGGGCGGGTTGTTTCGAATGGTGACAACTTGTCCGCAGTGCCAGGGGCGAGGCAAACAGATAACACATCCATGTAAAAAGTGCAAAGGCAGCGGCCGAATGGTCAAGACCCGAACGGTTTCGATCAAGATTCCGGCGGGGATAAGAGACGGCCAGGCGGTGCGGCTGACTGCCGAAGGTGAACCGGGCGAGTTGGGCGGGCCCCGGGGCGATCTGTATTGTTATGTTAAGGTTAAATCTCATCCGTTTTTGCTGCGGAACGATGACGATCTGGTGGTGCGGGTGCCGATCAGTTTCAGCCAGGCGGCGCTGGGTGCGTTGATTGATGTGCCCACGCTTTCGGGCAAGAAGGAAATGGATATCCCGGCGGGAACCCAGCACGGCACGGTGTTGCAGTTAAAGGGGCAGGGATTGCCGGACATGCGGAGCGGGCGACGCGGAGCGCTGCTGGTTCAGTTGCTGGTGGAAATTCCGAAGAAACTCTCGAAAAAACAGGAAAAACTGTTGCGGGATTTCGCCGAAACCGAAGACAAAACGGTCATGCCGGAGTCAAAGGGCTTTTTCGATCGGCTCAAAGAACATTTTGCTAATGACAAAGAAGAAGTTCTGAAAAAAGAGTAGAAAAATTAGGTCGTGTCAAGTTAGACGAAAAGCGAACAAAAAATGAGCAGTAAAAAAGGCAAGAAAAAAGGCAACGAAAAATACCGTAACCAGCAGCAATCTGCCCGGGACGACGTTGCCAATGATGTTACGGGTGAATTTGCCGACGAGGTTGTGGACAATGTCGCTGACGAAATTACGGGTGAGGTCGCCGCTTCGGATGGTTTTCCAGAGCAACCAGCGAACAGCAAGGTGATTTTTCCGACAGCTAAGTCCCCTGAGCAGGAACTGGAGGAATTGAAGGGGCGGTTTCAGCGGCTGGCGGCGGATTACCAGAATTACCAGAAGCGTTCGCACAAACAGATTGATCAGGCACGGCAGTTTGCGCGGGACGATCTGGCGCGGAGCTTGCTGGTGGTGCTGGATAATTTCGAGCACACGCTGGAAAAGGGCCGGGAAATCGAAAGTGTTCAGGCTTTGCTGGAAGGGATCCGGATTGTTTACGATCATTTCGTGGACATCCTGACAGGTCAGGGCCTTAAGCGGATAACGGTTGAGAAGGGCATGGCGTTTGATCCGAATCTGCACGAAGCACTGCTGCACGAACCCAGCGACGAATATGCCGCCAACACCATAATAAGGGAACTGAGTCCAGGTTACGCGATAAACGATCGAACATTGCGGCCGGCAAAGGTTTCGGTTGCCAAGGCAGTTCAACCTGAACCGCAACAACCAGAACAAAACTGGGAAAATGGACAGGTCGAACAAACTGAGTAAGAGGATGATGAATAGGGGGCCAGAGGTAAATAACGATGCCGACTTATGAATATCAGTGCAACGGCTGCGGACATGAATTTGAAGAGTTTCAATCGATAACCGCCAAGCCGATCCGAAAATGTCCTGCCTGCGGCGAGAACAAGGTTAAGCGGCTGATCGGTTGCGGTTCGGGAGTTATATTCAAGGGTAACGGATTTTACCAGACCGATTACCGTAGCGATAGTTACAAAAAGGCCGCCCAGGCAGATAAGGATTCGGCATCGAAAAGCACCGAAAAATCCAGTGGCAGCAAATCCGGTGACAGCAAGGGCGGCAGCAGCAAGTCCAGCGGTAACACATCCAGCGTCAGTAAGGCAAACAGTAGCAAATCGAACGACAGCAAATCCAAAGCCGGTTAGAAGTCGTCTAAGGGCGAAAATTGATTACTGGTTCCGAAATCTGTCCGCAGCGGGAAATGACGTGAGTACCAAACAATCAAAATGTCCGATATGCGGCAAGAAATTAGTTGATAGTCTGCGCCAGCGAAGTGAATGTTACCCGTTTTGCTGCAAACGTTGCCAGCAGTTGGATTTGGCAAAATGGCTGGACGGACGGTATTCAATTCCCGGCCGACAGATCGAACGCGATGAACCTGAAATGCTTGACAACGAACAATAATGGCTTTTTTTCTCGGGCCAGAAGGACAATTAATCTGGTTGAGGGGATTTTTAGAGCGATTCTTAAGTCTTTTGCCGGCAAATAATTATCTGATTTGCCGACGATTTTGCCGGCGGAAAAATTTATTGCAACAATCCGTGGTTCAACTATAATGGCCCCAAGACGGTTGTCGTCTGATTAGCTCTAACAAAATCGGTCGTTGCAGTCTTGCTGAACCATCGAAGTTGCTTTGGTCGGTTATCGAGGGTGATTCTTATTCACTCAGGTAAGTGACTTTGCGACCGGTTGAAAGGGAAATAATCGTTATCCCCGGCGCATTTTGTTAGAGTTCTTTGATAATCCTGAAAGCGAAAGGAGAAATTTCATGTCGGATCAAGGTATGGAAATCAGTCCTGATACTAATGGAAAATGTGCGTGTTCGTATTCTTTTTTTCGGATTTTTCACACGTTTCGTATGGCCAGGCACTGGGGGGCGCTAATCTTGGGGCTTTTGGGGGTGGTGATTTTGTTTGTTGGCGGGTGGATTCTCGATGGGCTGGCGAGTTCTACCAGGGTGGTAAGTAATGTGGCACTGGTTCAGGTTAGTCGAGACAGTCTGACCGGGGGCAACCTCGAAATTTCCGAATTGACCGCTTACAGTATGGAGTTGCCGGAATCACGTCAGGACCCCGCCGCGTATCGCGAAAAACTGCTGCAGGGAAATGAGAGATATCTGATCGGCCTGATGAACTCCGCTGATTTAAAAAAGATGAACCTGGGACTGGCTGATTATGCCAATCCCGAGTCGATCCGGGACGGTGATGCTTATAAAAAGATTAAGGACTTGTTCAAGGATTATCGCGACCGCGCAATTGATAAAACCCAAACCCGTTATGCAGCCACGCGGCGTTTTTTGAAAAAGGATTTTAACCGTCGGATCGAAAACAGCGTCGATGAGGACAAGCTGCAAAAAAGATTGGAACGCGATCAGAAACTGGAGGATTTGACATCGGCCTATAATGGGATTCTCCAGGCATTGGCCGACGGTGATTTTGAATCAGCTAAATTACGCGATCAAGTGAATAAAGTCGTGGTGGTGATTCCCGATGTCGAGGACCAGGCGGACGAGGAGAAAACGGTTCAGAAGTATAAAGACGAACTTTACGGCTCGGTCCAGTTGGCCAATCTGTATCGCGCTGCCAAACATGCTCGGGGCCGGGGATTGTTCGCAACGATAGTGGATTTCAAAATGAATCATCTGCACGGCGTGTTCTCGTCGTTGATTTTTGACGGAAATATAAAAGGTGCGCGTCAGCACATCACTCAATTTTTGATGGGCCTTTGCTGGATGAGCCGGATGCACCCGATTTACATGGTGTTTCTGATGCTGTTATCGTTATCGGTGTGGGCGTTGATCGGTGGTGCTATCTGCCGGATGGCGGCGTTACAACTGGCGCGAAACGAGTGGATCAGCCCCAAACAGGCGCTGCAGTTCAGCACTGAAAAATTCTGGCATTTTCTGGCCGCACCCTTGCTGCCGGTGGGAATTATTGTGCTGGTTAGTATATTGATCTTTTTGGGTGGAATTCTGGGGGCGATACCGGTTCTGGGCGAAATTCTAAGTGGAATCCTGTTGATTGCCGGTCTGTTCGGCGGTTTAGTAATTGCTCTGGTATCGATGGGACTACTGGGTGGTTTTAACCTGATGCATCCGACCATCGCCGTCGAAGGTTCGGACAGTTTCGACGCAATCAGCAGATCGTTCAGTTACGTGTTTGCGCGGCCCTGGCGATGGGGTTTTTATTCATTGACCGCGGCGGCGTATGGCGGAGTGTGTTATCTGTTTGTTCGACTGTTCATTTTCATCATGCTGGCGTCGGTTAGAGTTGTAGCTGGGGCAAGCATAAACCTGGACGGCTCATCCTATTTCAGCGAACGGGGCAAACTTGACGCCATGTGGCCCATGCCAAGTTGGTCGGTTCTGCAAAAGCCGGTTGACTGGATCAATCTTGGCGGAACGGAGACTCTGGGCGCGTTTTTGATCTGGATTTTTGTGGCCTTGGTGGTGGGGATGCTACTGGCGTTCGTAATCAGCTTTTTCTTCTCAGCTAACACCGTGATTTATTACCTGTTGCGTAAGAGCGTGGACGGAATCGATCTGGAAGATGTTTTCGTTGAGCAGGATGCAGAGGAACTGATCGATGAGGAGCCGGTCGATGAACCAACCGCCGATGAAACTACTGAAAGTTCAACTGCTGAACCGGAACCCGCGGCTGAACCGGAATCCACGGTTAAACCGAAAACCACTGCTGAACCGGAAAGCTCACCAGAATCCGATACCACCGAAGAACCTTCTGATAAACCGGATAGCCCGGAAGAAGGTGATTACGATATGAAAAAAGAGTAATCAGGTTTCCCTGAAAACTTAAGGGAACCTCTAATAATGGGTTTTTAGCAGTCAAAATTTCATGTAATTGTTTTTGGGTATAATTTT
>JAFGSR010000052.1 GCA_016934515.1 Sedimentisphaerales bacterium | reverse complement strand
GACGATTTTTATTACATTGCCGGAAGTTCGAGAGATTTTCAACGCTCAGCATCGCTGCCTGAGCAAACTTTTGACGCAGGCGTCAATTAAATTGACGATTATAAATCATTTGGTTTGAGTAGATAAGGAGCAGTTGGATTGAATATTGTAATGTTGGTTTGTGATGCTTTGAGTGCCAAAAACCTGGGGTGTTATGGATACGACAAGAAAACCTCACCCCAAATCGACAAAATCGCCTCGAAAGGGGTAAGGTTTTCCAACTCATTTTGTACCATTAATTCGACGGACCCTTCATTTACCACCATATTTACCGGCAAGTATCCATTAAGCCACGGATTGCGTAATCACGCACACAAGCTAACCGAAGAGGAGAAAAGCTACATATCGAACATGAAGTTTTTGCCGGAGATCCTCAAGGAACATGACTATTACACAATAGGTTTGGATTGGCTGGGTAAGTGGCATAAGCGCGGGTATGACTTTTACGGGGACGAAAACATTGCCGAAGTTGCTAGCAAAAGTGCTGAGAAGGTTGGAGAAGATTCTAGTTTTCAAAAACCGATAAAATCAGTTGGCCAAACCGAAGGAGGTATTTTTTCAAAGTTTCTTTCGTATTTCCCCTCACTGCCCGGTCGCGGCAACTGGTATTACCATCTTCCCGACCGATGTCGCCCAACGGTCAGGTCTATGTCGCGTTGGTGGAATGCAAAAAGTAAGGGTAGTTTTTCTCATAAAAGACGTCCGGCATTGTCGGATTCAGCGGGGCTTTCGGATCTGGCAATTCACTATATAAAGCAGTACAAAGACCAAAAGAATTTTATGATTTTTGTTCATTACTGGGACAACCATATTCCCTACACGGCCCCGCGATCTGTCGTAAAATCTTTTCTGCGAAATTATGAATACCCCCAGGAAAAAACCTCTTCCGTATTAAGTGAGTTATCCGGTACGGGAGCGGCGAATATCATTCATAAATCTACGCGCGGGAAAACACCTAAGACCCTTGGCGAAATAATGGCTTATTATGATGCTTCGATAAAATACGTTGATGGTAATATAGGCAGAATTTATAAAACTGTTGAAGAATTAAACCTCCTGGACGACACCTTGTTTATCATAACCGCAGACCACGGGGAAAGTATGGGTGGGCACGATATTTACTTTGATCATCACGGTTTATATGAACCTCAGGTAAGGGTTCCTCTTATCATGTCTCACGGAAACTTGCCTAAAGGGAAAGTGTACGATGAAATGGTCCAGCATTTCGACATATTTCCCACTATCCTGGATATGGCTGGAATAAACAGGGAGGCAATGGAAATTGACGGGGAGAGCTTGCTGAAGTTGGTCAGAGGGGAAGATTGGGGGCGTCGTTTTGTTTATGCCGAAGAGCACTGCGGGCAGAAAAAGAGAATGATACGTGACGAAAAGTTCAAATTTATTATGTCGCTGGACGATGAGAAATGTGCTTATTGTGAAAGATATCACAGCAAGGGGGACGAATTTTACGATTTAGAAGCCGATCCAGACGAGGAAAATAATATCATCAGTGATCCCGGGCATGAAAAATATAAAGAGCACCTGGAGGAGTTTATTCATAACCTGAAAAAGCCTGAAAAAGGAAAAGTTGTCGAATTTGACGACGAAGAAGAAATCAACAAAAGACTCAAGGCCCTCGGATATATTTAAACTGACATGCTGTTTAACTCACCGATATTCTTAATATTCGCTGCACTGTTCTTTATAGGTTGGCCCCTTTTGCGCCGTCGCAGAAATATCCGCTGGATGTATCTGGTTTTTGCTTCGTTTGTCTTCTACGGTTGGTGGGACTGGCGATTTCTGTTTCTTATTCTGGGCAGCGGTTTTATCGACTTTTTCGCCGGCCTGGCCATGGGACGCTTCCCCAATCACAAAAAAATAGCACTGGTTCTATCCATCATCGGCAATCTCGGTTCCCTGGCGGTGTTCAAATATCTCGACTTCGGCATAGCCAACCTTAACTCTCTGCTGCACCTGTTTGGCGTTACTTCTTCCGTACCCGCCGCTGGCTTAATCCTGCCCGTCGGTATCAGCTTTTACACTTTCCAGTCCATGAGTTACACCATCGACATTTACCGCGGCCAATTAAAGCCGACGCATAATGTTTTTCACTTCTTTGCTTACCTGGCTTTGTTTCCCCAGTTGGTCGCCGGCCCCATCGTCCGCGCCCGCGACCTGCTGCCCCAACTGAAAACCTGCAATCCCATCACTGAATCCCAACGCTACGAAGGGCTCAAGCTCATCGTAGCCGGTTTCTTTAAAAAAGTTGTCATCGCTGACACCCTTGCTCCGGCTGTCAATGCCGCTTTTGACGCCGGTGACCCCCAGGTTTCGGCGGCCTACTGGTGGGTCATCATGTTCATGTTCGCCTATCAAATTTATTGCGACTTCAGCGGCTACAGTGACATCGCCCGCGGTCTCGGCAAATGGATGGGCTACGAATTCCCGGTCAACTTCGATCATCCTTATATCGCCTCCAGCTTCCGCGAATTCTGGCAGCGCTGGCATATTTCTCTTTCCACCTGGTTCCGTGATTACGTCTATATCTCTCTAGGCGGCTCTAAAAAAGGCATCTATCACGCCCATGCTTTTATGTGGATCACCATGCTCGTCTCCGGGCTCTGGCACGGCGCCGCCTGGCACTTTATCGTCTGGGCCGCACTGCACAGTTTGTACCTCAGCCTCGAACGTATCACCCACTGGCCTGAAAAAATGAAACGGCTACCACTTGGTAAACACCTGACTACCCTGACCGTCTTTTTGCTGACCACCATCGCCTGGGTCTTTTTCCGTGCCGACTCATTCGGCCAGGCCCTGGCTATCCTGAAAACCATGTTTACTTTCACGCAGTTCAACTCCGGCATCATTGATAAACTCATCGATAACAACGCTGTCAATGTTTTGCTGCTTATTCTCGGCCGACAATTGTATTTTCATTTTGAGCTGGAAAAATCCCGCTGGACAAATCTCCAGTTCAAGCTTCGGCCCCAACTGGAAATGATCGTCATAGCCCTGCTCATTCTAACCTGTGTCTATATGCGCGGCCCCGGCAGCGCCTTTATCTATTTCCAATTTTAGTATCGAGGTGGAAGAACCAAAACAAACCATGAAAACCATCCTGCGTGACAGAACCTACCGAACCTTGCTTTTGGCGACCCTGCTCATTGTCGTCATGGGGCTGCTGCGCCCGACGAAAGTTCCCGGCCTCTACCCCAAACAATACTGGGCCCTGAAAACGCGCTGGTACCATTGTGCCGATATGGTTTTGCTCGGGGACTCCCGCGCTTTCATGGGTCTGTCGCCTGCTGAAATGCAAAAAACCCTCACCAATCGCCGTATTTATAATTACGGCTTTGCCGGCAACGCTTATTCAAAGCAGTACTTACAAGCCGCTTACGCCATCCTCGATCCCGAATCAAAAAATCCCACGGTTATCATGGGCGTTACACCCCATTCCCTGACCCTCAACGCCCTGAAAAAAAACAGTTTCAACCAGCAAACCGCCCTGCCCGAACGCGAACTTTCCCTGAACATTCACCTGGCCGGTTGGATTAATTTCTTTGAGCCTATGTCATTCCGTGACGCCTTACACGGTTTGTTTCCTTCACTCAAACCCACTCATAATTACATGAACTACCACCTCGACGGCTGGGTCGCCGGTTCCTGCGAACCCGAACGAATCAAAGATGAACTTCGTCGCCTCCGTCGCGAATTCACTCAAAGCCAGGTCGAACCGGAATTGGTTGACAAACTTTTAAACACCGTCCGCTTCTGGACCGCTAAAGGTGTTGTAGTTTACGGTTTCCGCCCGCCCACTTGTGTGAAAATGGTAGAATTGGAAAACGAACTCAGCGGCTTCGACCAGCCGGCTTTTGTCGCCGCCTTTCAGGACGCCGGAGGCACCTGGATCGACACCGACCAGACCGCCTATCACACCCATGACGGCAGCCACCTCCACTTTGAAGCCGCCCTGGAACTGTCCCGCTTTTTAGCGCAAGCCATTCAAAAGCACGAACAATAATCCGATCCCGACAGACCCAGCAGATATGCAAATTGATATTCAGGAAATCCTCTGCATCCAGAAGCTGCCGTTTTGGTGGCGGGGACGGTACCCTTGAGGGTGCTCAAAAAAACCAGCCATCTTTTCCGGATATTTAGACTTCATGAAAAAATTGCCAAACAAAACTTTATAAGAATTATTCAAAGCCAGAAACGCCTGAAGCAAATACTGCTCGGTCCAAAATGTGCGTTTATCCACAACCCACTGGCGGGGGTAATCGTAAGGAAAAAAGATGTCATGTATATGCACGATGACACCTTTTCGCAGACGAGGCAAAATCTGCAGGTAAAGAAAATTCACATCGCCGGCGGTCTTTACCACATGGCTGGAATCGATAAAAAGTATGTCGTTTGGGCCAAGTTGCTCAAAAACCGACCAGGGAACATCTTCAACCTTCCTGGGTATTTGCTCGTCTAAACCGTCAAATCCTGCAACTATTGCCTTTTTGGGATAAGGTTCGATAGAAACCATACGACCGGCGTGACCCTCCCGGCGGTTCATCAGAGAGGCCCGCGCCGCGGCATAAGTTGAATAGCCGGAACCAACCTCGATAATAAGCCCCGGCTTGTAATTTCGGATCATGATGTGCAGCACAGATGCATCGATAATACCAAAGGCGGGATTATTCAGGTAATATTCAAACGGCTGCTCAGTCTTATCAACGGCAAAGTTCAACTCCGATTTATATTGAGGAAAAACCTGTTCCAGAAGGTGCAGTTGTTCTTCCTCATTCATGTCGATACCCCGGAGCGGCAATTCATTCGTCCAGTGCTCGGTTTTTTTTGCCAGTTCCCGGGTATCGGGAATAGGGCTGTAAAAATGTTTCCTGGTTACGTTTATGCCAAGCCGCTGCCAAAACTCAAAAACCGTTTTGGACCAGACAACATTACGGATAAGCCTGCTTAAGGATGACATTCGTTATCTCCCAATATTTTTTCATAAAAGAAGCCTCACAACGGACAAGTATATCGGATTTAACAACGATAACAAGAAAACAGTCACTCCGGTCGTGAGCAAAGGCAAAAATTTTCGCAACCAGGCCGAATGAAGCCTGTAAGCGGGCGGTGCCGCTGCAGGCCGGCATGGTATAATCCTTGACGAATAGCGATAAAGCTTATAATATCATCCGGCAAATGAAACATCTGAAAACTTTAATTCTTGGCTTGGACGGTTTAACCTGGGATGTGATAACCGGCGATATACTGACCAGCTATATGCCGAATCTAAAAGCCCTGCTGGATGATGGTGTCGGGGGGGTGTTGGAATCGACTTTGCCGGCAGTGACCCCGGCGGCCTGGACTACCTGTACCAGCGGCTGTAACCCCTGCACCCACGGACTGCTCGATTTTCATCAATACTCATTTTCCGACAACTGCTACTATTATACCAATTCGAATGTGGTAAAAGTTCCCAGCATGTGGCATTATCTCAGCGCCGCCGGTTATCGTGTGGCAAGCATCAACGTCCCCTTCACCTTTCCTGTTTACCCTGTCAATGGCATTGTGATTGCCGGCTTGGGCTGTCCGGGCCGGTCCAGTAAGTTTGTTTATCCGAACTCTTTCAAGGATGAATTACTCAAAGCGATTCCTAACTATGAACCGGGGCTCGGGTCTGATTTGCTGGACAAGCATAATAATGTGTTCGCTGGAGACGAAAAGACTTTTCGCACAGGAATTAACACCTTGGCCCGACGTTTCGAACAGCGGCTTCAGGCGGCTCAGCTTATTCAGGAAAAACAACCGGTTGATATTATGATGGTGCAGTTTCAGCAACTGGACCTGCTGCAACATCTCTGTTGGCCATTTGCTTCCGCCCAGAGCCGCGATCGTTTCCCCTGGCAGCGAGATATTATTTTTGAATTGTATCAACATCTTGACAAGATTATCGGCCAATTAATTCCGTTAGCTGATCCGAACGATGGTTTCGTTGTCGTTGCCAGCGATCATGGTTTCGGGCCGCTTCATTATGCGGTTAATCTGAACCGACTGCTGCAGGACTGGGGTTATCTTCATCGCAGTGGCCCGATTCAACGAATGCTGCGCCGCACCCGTCGCAACTGGATGAAGCTGCAAAAAAAATCTCTTCAGCGTATTCCCTTGTCGCTGAAACAACCGATCAACCTGTCTAAAACCCGGGCCATGGTCTTGTTTAATCCGACAATTGGCATCCTCCATCTAAATGTGAAAGGCCGCCAAAAAGGAGGCTGTGTAAATCCCAACGTTGAATATCAGCAGCTTATCACGGAGTTGAAAGCCCGCTTCAGTGAGGTGGTCAATCCTTACAATGGGGAAAAAATCTTTGAACAAATCCTGACTCCTGATGAAATTTGGGGGCCCGACAAAGCTGATAATGAAAATTATGGCGATCTTGTGCTGATTCAGAAAAAAGGCTATCAGATCGTAACCACTATGAAAGCGGGCGCCCCGGCTTTTTCCAAACTGGAACCGAATTTGCTGACTAACTCCTGGCATTACCCGGAAGGGATATTCGTCCTGAACGGTCATGGATTTCGGCAGAATCTGAAATTGAACGCTCATATTGCCGATATTGCCCCGACGCTTTACGCCCGGCTGGGCATGCCTATTCCTGCCGAAGTTGATGGCGAACCTATCCGGGAGGCATTTTCCGAACCGACAGATGTAAAAAAACTCAGCCAGGTTAATTATCCCCCCTCTTTTGTCAGCAAAGCTGATGGCCCGGCAGGAACATTAAAAAAAGATGAAGAAGCTTTGGTCGAACAATTGAAAAATCTGGGTTATATGTAACATCGGTAATTAGAAAACATCCAGGCCGGCAAGATTTATTCGCCCTGACAAAGGGCCTCTAACTTTACTAATCATCACTCATCCACGGTGCGCTGCATGTGCCGGTTTCAATCACCTCCAGCGTATATTGGGCGATTTTCTTACAGTTAAACTCGCGATGTGTATATTCCATCCCGCGGTTGGCTATCAGTGCTCGTTCTTTTTCATGTTGCTGATACCACGCTACCAGATCAAAAAATTCTTCTGCCGTATCGAAATACAAAACATGTTCCTTATCCCTAAACAGCAATTCCGTATCCGGCACTCTCTTGGCCAAAACACAACTCCCGCAGGACAGAAAAAGTGTCAGGCGATCCGAATGATAAAGTCGAATATTGTTATCGGCGTTGATACTCAAACCAAAACGTGAACCGCTGATTGCCCGATACAAATCCGTACCCCAGACCGGGGGCTTACCGAAACAGCCGTAGCAGGTAAAATCTTTCCGACGCGAAAGCTCCGTCAACAGCCCGGGCCGGAGGTCGTCGGTGGGGTAATTTTTATGCTTGAACTTCCCGATAAAAAGAATTTCACTTTTCCACTCGTCCGCAGCCGGGTATCGGTGTTCGATATCAGGGTCGCAAATATTCGGCATAAACACGCAGGACACGCCGGAGCTGCGATAACTTTCCAATCCATCACCGGCATAAGTAGTCAAAACCGAATCCAACTCTGCAGCTGCTTCGATCCTTCCCCGATGCTGCTCCGGGTAAATGTCCACGTCATAACCCAAAAAAAATGCCTGCCCAGCCGCTTCTCGCATCATCCGAACAGTCTGATCGTTTAGGTATTTACTGAATCCCACCAAAACGACATCAGGACAATAGAACCGCAATTGCCTTTGTAATAACTCGTCCACTTTCTGCTTATATAACAATCTGCTCAGGCTGCGGCTCTTGAATGCCGACTCCTGGGCCAGGGCAGCATTGTACCCAAACACCTGGACGTCATGGCCCAAACGAACAAATCCCTTCATCCGTTTGCGGATATCACCTATAAATAACTTTTTGGTATAATCCGTGGTCTCGGATACTATAAAAATTCGTTTCGCTTGTGACATCCGTTTCTGCCCGTCATTAATGCTGCTCTAGTCATAATTCATTTTGCCAGATATTACTTTAATCTGCCTCCAATGTAAAGATCATTTCATGTCCCGGATGCTCCTTTGGTTTAAGGCGTGCCTGGTTAATTGGAAGCACTATTACCCCTTCCGTTTTACGCTTGTATTATTGAAACTTTTCACTATAGTAACAACTTAAGAAGAATGTGAAATTTTGAGTATAAAGTGAGTATTTAAAAGTGTTTGTGGTGTATCATGTATGGTTAGTTTAGTTCAGCAAACAAAAATAAACGGCGATGTATAATGGCTCAATATGAGCTGGCATTTATTATAGAACGATATTTTGAGTTCGGCGGTCTGCAGCGCGATATGCAGCGATTTGCCCTGGCCTGTGCCCGGGCCGGACATAAGGTGACCGTCTTTACCAGTTGCTGGGACAGCACCGAACAGCCACCCTTCAAGGTTGAAATCGTCGATTTCAAAATGTCCGCCAACCACCAAACCATCAAAAAAATCGAAGACTTCGTTCACGATCTCCGGCAGGCAAACAGGTTCGACTGTATCATTGGCTTCAACCGTGTCGGAGGATTGGACATCTATTACGGCGGGGACACTTGCCTTAAAGCAAAACTCCGGCAGCAGCACCGCATGTGGCTGAGATTTTTGCCCCGCTATCGCACCTATCTGGAACTGGAAGCCGCGGTCTTTGGCCCGAAAAGCAAAATGGATATCATGCTCATTTCTCCCACGGAATCTGCAACGTTTCAGCAGGTTTACCAAACCGCACCCGATCGGATTCACTTATTGCCTCCGGGCATTGACCGTGATCGACTGCTCGGAAATCCCCTCACGGGCGAAAAACGAAATCAATTTCGTAGAACGCTTGACGTCCGGGATGAAGATTTTCTGATCCTTGCCGTGGGATCAAGTTTTCAAACCAAAGGAATTGACCGGACGATTGCTGCAATCGCCGCCCTGCCTGATGAATTGAAAAATAGCTGTCGCTATATCGTTGTCGGGTTGGGTAATCAAAAAAAGTTCCAAGCTATCGCTCAGCAAAAAGGCATCGGCAACCATATTTCTTTTACCGGTGGTCGCCGGGACATTTCTAATTTTTATTACGCTGCTGACGTCCTGCTGCATCCGGCACGAACGGAAAACACCGGAACTGTCCTGCTCGAGGCGATGGTTGTCGGTCTTCCCGTAATCGCTACCGAAAATTGCGGTTATGCCCACTACATCACACAAGCTAACGCAGGACAGATTTGCCCGGTACCTTTCGATCAGTTACAATTCAACAGCATGCTTACGGAAATCCTTGCCCATGATGAACGCCGGATTCAATACAGCAAAAACGGCTGTGATTTCTGCAAAAACGCCGACATCTACAGCATGATCGAAAAAGGTGTTCGCGTAATCGTCCGCCGTGCCCAAAAAAACCGAGAGAATCAATGATTTATATCCATCCAGACCATTCAGATTTATTTAGCCGGTTCCATACGGTCGATGATTTCCTGAAAATCGACATTGACATTGTTCGAGATTTCAAGAACCGAAAGACCGGCCGTTTTGAAATGGGCGGCAGAGGGTTTTACATCAAAAAGCATTTTGAGTGCGGGCTTGGTGCTGTGCTGGACGAATTTTTTCACCTTAGAAAACCGCATATCGGCGCCGAACACGAACGGATCGTACTCGATAAACTCCATACCCTCGGTATCGATACCATGCAGGTCGCCGCATTCGGCCGGGAAGGTAAAACACTTACCCACCAAAGATCTTTTTTAGTAACCGAGGAACTGACGCACGTCCAAAGCCTCGAAGCTGTCTGCGGACAATGGCCAACGACGCCACCTCCTGCTGCATTTAAAAAAGCACTGATCGGCCAAATCGCCCGGATTGCAAAAATACTGCACAGTAACGGCTTAAACCATCGAGATTTTTACCTCTGCCATTTCTTGCTTGATACCACAGATCAAACTGATAACTATCAAAAAAACCCGCCCAAACTGTTCCTGATCGACCTGCACCGCGCCCAGCAGCGGTCATTTGTCCCGTTACGCTGGCGGATTAAAGATATCGGCGGACTGTACTTTTCTGCAATGGACATCGGCCTGACAAAAACCGATTTGCTTCGCTTCATGTCTCTTTATGCCGGCAAACCACTTAGGCAGACTCTGCAAGAGGATAAAAGTTTCTGGCAAGCCGTCCAACAACGTGCCCTGAGAACCTACCGCAAAGAGTTCGAAAAATTACCTACCCTGACAAATGGAAAATCATAAAATAAAGGAGCCAGACTCATGAATAAACGTGTAATTTTTGAAACCGGGTGGAAGTCTTTTTTCGCCCAGAATCAATTGTGCACGTTTGACGATTTCTTCGACTACAATCGGGGCCAGGCTGTCAATCAGAACAGTAAGCGAAACGTAACGGTTTTTGAACTTGTTGAAAACGATCCAAAAAAAACTTTTTTCATGAAACGGTTTATTCACCCCCATTTTAAGGACATGCTCTCCGCATTTTGTCATTTCGGCAAACCCTGTTCACAGGCCGAAGTGGAATGGCGAAATGCTAACATTCTGCTCGGCCACGGAATCGAAACATATCACCCGGTTTGTTACGGCGTAAAATCATGTTTTGGATTCGAGCAGCGATCCTTTTTTATTACCGAACAGATCAAGGGGCGCTGCCTTTTGGACTATCTGACCGAATCCTGGGCCGACTTGGAAAAAGTCCGCAGAGAAAAACTCGTCCTCCAACTGGGAAAGTATTTCCAGCATATCCATTCAGCCCGGATCTCTCTACCGGATTCCTATATCTGGCACATCTACATGGTAAAAACCACCAATAATATGGATGAGTTTGAGTTCGCAATGATCGATCTGCACCGGATGCAGATACGAACCTGCAGCAATCGCCAGGCTGCCAAAGACCTCGGGGGGTTCCTGTTCAGTCTGCCGGAGGGATTTATGGACGAAACTCTTCGAGCCCTGTTCATGGATAGCTACCTGGAAAACCAGCGCATCAAAAACACCAATACTTTCCGGAAACAAGTTGAACGATGGAAACGAAAAATATCCAATCGACGAAAAAGACAGATCGTTCAGATTTGAACCTTTTCAGCTCTTTCAAATCTTCCGCTTCATCAAAGAAGGCTTATTTGGAAATCGTACCCTTTACAATTTTACAAAACTTCTCCGCAATCACGGAAACATCATAATCCTGAACATATTGCTTGCCCTTGAGTCCCATTTGTTTGCGCAACGCTGCATCTGCAGCCAGTTTTTCAATGGCCTCTATCCACTGCCCAGGCGTCGATGCCAAAATGCCGGCCTGGCTTTCTGCAATAAATTTCTCATTCACTCCTACCGCTGAAGCAATCACCGGCAGACCCGATGCAAAATACTGCAGAATTTTGAAACCACATTTGCCCCGCGTAAACCGATTATCCGGCAAAGGTGCCAGACCCACATCACCAGCCGACAAATCAGCAGCCTGTGTTTCTACTGACCAGTTATATTTTTCCACGGGCATGCTTGGCACGTCAAAGAATCGATCGGCAATGATTCGCAAAACCATATCATCATTCGCCTTGCCCACCTGTTCAAGAACCGGCCTCAGTTCTTCAAGATATGGCAGTGTGCTTTCGCTCCCAATCCAGACCAAACGGATCTTGTCATGTTTTTCTTGTTCACCCTCTTTCACGAAGGCCTTCGTATCAAGCCCCGTCGGAACAATATGAACGTCTGAGCAAAACTTCCGGGCATGTTCAGCCAGATAATCATTGCCCGCAATTACACAATTGGACATCTGAATCGTGCGTTTGTACAGACGGAAATGGCTGGTGTGGTCGCTTTCCGGACGGGATGGGCTGTACATAATCGCATCGTCATGATCGAAAATAATCTTTCGACTGTTCCTGGCCAGAACCTGGGCATCGAAATAGTTCAGGCACTTTCGGTGCAACAGAACTGCATCATAATTTCGTGCCGACTTAAACAGCTTCCACCGCTGAAAATTATTTTGGGGCAGTTTGCAGACTTCACAGACAAACCCCTCCCGACGAAAATAGTCTAAAAAGTCAATAGCACGCAAACGAAAACTGGCACGCTTAGGATTATTGACTAAAATCAACAGTTTCATAAGAAGAATGATAATTCATAAAAATATTCAAAACAAGCGATTATTTTTGTTATTGGCACAATATTAATCGTTGGTTATAATAAACCGCGATTTGAAAGCGATCTGATCTCGTCAATTATCGATGAAAATATCGAGGGCTTTATGGAAGCAACATTAAAGATCGACCTTGAAAAAAAGCTCAACTCGTCCGAACCGGTCATTATCAATATTGGTTGTGGCAAAAAGAAAAAACCCGGTCAAATCGGCATCGACCAGATCGATTTTCCCGAGATCGATATCGTGGCGAATATCGAAAAGGGGCTGCCCTTTCTGCCGGATGGTTCTGTTGACGAAGTTCATTGCCGTAGCGTTCTGGAGCACATCGAAAACCTGGAACATATCCTGCGTGAAATCATGCGGGTCCTGAAAAAAGACGGAAAAGCCTTCATCGCCGTCCCCCATTTTTCAAATCCCTACTATTATTCCGATCCAACCCACGTGCGTCTCTTCGGACTCTACACCTTCTATTATTTTGTCGATCCCAGGGATCAACTCAAAAGAAAAGTCCCCCATTACTACTCCGATATCAAATTAAGAATCCTGTCGAAAAAATTTGTCTTTCGCTCGGAATTCGGCATCTTCGGCTTTCTTAAAAAAGCTCTCGGCAAAATAATCAACCGCTCATCACTGCTTCAGGAATATTACGAAGAAAACCTGGTTTACCGAATGCCGGCCCACGCAATTGAAGTCACAATAACCCATCCGCAAGATGACTGACTTTTTGTTTGAGTTCTAGCCCTGCCCTTCACCCAAACTCCGGATTGTCTTGTCCGCCTTGTATCGCTATCGGATCATTCATATCACAACGAACTATTTTTTCCTGGTTTCACCCAGCAGTGCGTTTTTCAACCCTTCACGCCATTGCTTTTTTTCCTTATCATAAGCACCAAAACCCGCACAAAATTCCCAGTACGCCGTTGTAAAGTTTCGTTTTCGCGCCGACGTCGCAACAAAGCTTGTCCACCGGACCCGCGACGCCATCTCCGCCTTGTCATAAGTTCCGAACTCGCCCATGAACATCGGACGACTGTTTTTCTTCGACCACTGCTCAGCAACATCGAACATCTTCTCGATTCTAGCTTTTTCCTCTTCGCTGCCCGCCCATTTCGTGCCCAACCACGATTCGCTCGCACCTCCAACCCACGACGCACCTTGATGTGTTAGCTCCATCGGCTCATAATAATGACACGTTACAATAATGTTCTTATCGCCCGCGGGAACTTTCAGCTTCTCGAGCTGCCGAATATTGTTCCAATGCGTCGGCCCCACAATCACCGCTCGCTCCGGATTCGTCTTGCGAACCACCTTCAACGTCTCAGCTATCAAATCGTTCCAGATATCGTCGGTCAGATTCTTACAGGGCTCGTTCAGCAATTCGAAAAACACCTTCTCCGGACAATCCTTATAATGCTCTGCGATCTGCCCCCACAAAGCCACAAACCTTGCTTTATGCGCCGTCGGATCTGCATAAATCTCGTCATAGTGATGCAGGTCAACTATAACCGTAAAATCCCTGAACAACGCATTTTTCACCGCCCAGTCCACCCGCTCGAAAAATTCCTTGTCGATAGTATAAGGCTCCTCCTTTAGAGCATGCGCCGAAAATTTTATCGGAATTCGAAGCGAATCAAAACCGGCATCTTTTATAATCTTGAAATATTCTTTTTCCAGCACCACCCCCCACGCCCCTTCCACCGGAGCTTCCAACGCATTGCCCATGTTAATCCCACGCCCCAGCCACCCCGCCTTCTCGAAGATCCCCGGCTCAGACTCCGCCGCCGCCAACCAGCCCGACAAACCAAAAACCATTAACACAATCAAATTTAACTTTCGCATGTGAACCTCCTTGATTTGATCCAAAATTACGTTTCCTATTTCCCCAGCACCATGAACTCATCAGTACCCCATCATAGTAAATCTCCCCCAAAAAGTCCAATAGCAACTATCTGTACCGCCGGCATCTTGCCGGCTTCCTGCACCCATCAATGACACTCCCCATCCCCAATCAACACTTGCTACAATAACCGAGATCTGATATTAAATTTAGAATGTTGAGTGTGTAAACGCTAAATTTCAGGAAATAAATCATGAAGCCAATGACCATTAAGCCAACTTTGCATAAAACACTGTTTCTGGGATTATTCTTGCTTTACGGTTGGGGGGCGTTTCCCGTCCAGGCCGCAGATCCTCAGGAATCCCACCAAGCCTTGCAAGGACTGAAAAAATGGCTGGCCCTGCCCCACGCCGATCGCACTGCCGTTACGGAACAGCCGTTTGCCCGAACTGCTTTAACTCGGCCCGATGCCGACCAGGCTCAGCAACTGCTATGGCAGGATCAGCTAACCGCCCTGAAAAAAGCAGCCGCTTCCCAATGGGAAAATAAAAAGATTAAGATAGACAACTGGGAAATGAAATTCGACTACCGCACTTTTGGCACAAAACCCACCGACGGCTGGAGCCTCTATATCTCACTGCACGGCGGCGGCGGTGCTCCCACACAGGTCAACGATTCGCAGTGGAAAAACCAGATTAATCTCTACAAACCCAAAGAAGGTATTTACCTCGCTCCCCGCGCCCCCACCGACACTTGGAACCTCTGGCACCAGAGCCATATCGACCCCCTGTTCGATCAACTCATAACCACCGGCATCGTCCATATGGATGTCAATCCCAACCACGTCTATCTAATGGGATACTCCGCCGGCGGCGATGGCGTCTATCAACTCGCACCCCGCATGGCCGATCGCTGGGCCGCCGCTGCCATGATGAGCGGACATCCCAACGAAGCTTATCCTCTGGGCCTGCGCAACATCGGCTTCACCATTCACGCCGGCGAAAACGACAGCGCCTACAATCGCAACAAGGTAGCTGCCGAATGGAAACAAAAACTAAAAATCCTCCATCAACAGGACCCCAATGGCTACTTCCACGAAGTCAACATCCATAAGGGCCTGGGCCACTGGATGAACCTCAAGGATGCCGTCGCCGTAGATTGGATGGCCGGTTTCACCCGCAATCCCCTGCCCGATAAAATTGTCTGGTACCAGGACGATGTCACTCACAACCGCTTCTATTGGCTAGCCGTCTCCGCCGGCCAGGAAAAACCCAACCAACTGGTAATCGCCCAACGCCGGGACCAGACCATCCGGATCCTAAAAGCCACCGGCCCGGAAAACCTCATCCTCCTGCTCAACGACCAGATGATGAACCTCGACAAACCTATAACTGTCCACTACAACAAAAAAACACTCTTCAAAGGAATCCCAACCCGCACCATCGCCACCCTCCACCGGACAATAACCGAACGAAAAGATCCCCAACTAATCTTCTCCGCCGAACTAAATCTGAACCTCCCCTTTTAATCGGTCTTGATTTATTCCGAGCCTGCCCCTTTGCCGAAGAATCTGGGGGGACTGTCTGTGGTGTAAACTTCCGTTTCGTTGGCAATGGCCAGGCGAACGTGTTTGCCAACCTGGAACATTCCCAGCAGAGTTCTGCCGTCGAACATTCTTAATTGGCCGGTGGTTTTCCCGGCCAGTAATTTGTCGGTTGCGGCGGGGTCGGGGAATTCATCAATAGGCTGGGCAGAAGCCAGGACGAAACTCCAGGGCGAGGCGTAGGTTGGTATGAAAGAGCTGTAAGAAGCGGCATGTTTGAAGACTGCGGCAACGGTGTTTGCCAGGCGGACATGCAGGTTCATTCTCAGCGGATCCAGCGGACCAGCCTGGACGACAAAACAGCCATTCGGTTTCAAAGCCCGACGGCACTTCTCGAAATATTCTTTCGTAAACAGCATGAACGAGGGTCCTTCTTCAATCGGATCGGACAGATCGGAAATAATAAGATCCCATTCACTTTCGCTGTTGTCGAGATAATTCAGTGCGTCACCGATAACCAGTTCGGTTCGCGGATCATCAAACGCCCCCTGATGCATTTCGGGCAGGTATTTTTTGCAGGCCTCGACCACTTCGCCGTCAATATCGACCATGACTACTTTTTTGACGGTTTTCCACTTGAGAGCTTCGCGGACGGTGGCACCTTCACCGCCGCCGAGGACGAGGACTTTTTCCGGTCCGCGGTGATGAACCGCCCCGGCATGGACCAGCGGCTCGTGATAGAGGAACTCATCGCCGGTGCAGGACTGCCACTTACCGTCGAGGACCAGAGCTTTGCCGTAAGTGCTGCTTTCGACAATACTCATTTCCTGGAAGGCGGTCTGCTGGTGCACGAAAATCCGCTTTAGTCCGTGGCTATAGATGTCGCAGGGAGAGATATATTCGCTGACCCAATAATCGGTGTTCAGTTTTGCGCCTGGCATAAGCCCACCTTTGGCGAAAAGTCAGGAGAATGATGAGAATTTGAGGGCAGATAATTACCCCGTGACAAGACTTTCAGGTGATGACGGCCGGCGCCGAGCTGTTCGACCAGGAAATCACATGCCCGATGAGGATTGGAGGTTTGTCCGCAAGTGAAGATATCAACGGCGGCGTAACCATGTTCGGGCCAGGTGTGAATGGAAATGTGGGATTCGGCCAAAAGTGCAACCGCGGTTACCCCCTGAGGGTCGAATTTGTGACTTGCCAGGTTTAATAGCGTGGACATGCTTTCCCGCACGGCCTGCTTAATCGCTGAGCAAATAAACTCCAGATCGTTAAGCCGCTCTGAAGGACAATCGTAAAGTTCAAGTATGCAATGAATGCCTGCGGGATTTTCAGCCAATTGCCCACCTCACTTTCTTATTAAAACACCTAACTAAACTGGTACCAAACGGTACAAACCGTTCACAAAACACCTCAATGCGGCCGAACCGCGAAAAATTTTTGCCGACTTCCGTGCCGGCGTTACTCGTTGCTCGCTTAGCTGATTTGCTAAGCTGCTCCCATACAACGGTTCGGTATTCTAGCGACGAATTGAAATTTCGTCAATCCACATTTTTTCAATTTATCCCCAGGAAAATTATTTGTTCGCACAATACTCATTATCAACCATAACGTCTTTATTTACAGGCAGTTAGCTATTTTCTCCTGTTCCAGTTGCCGGACACCTGTCATTGACAGCCTGCCCAAAATAATGTATTAAACACGGAAGATGGTTTTATAAACCGATTTTCGGGCGATTAGCTCAGTTGGCTAGAGCGCACGGATCACACCCGTGAGGTCACAGGTTCGAGTCCCGTATCGCCCATTTTCATATCCCCCTGTTATCGCTTGAATTACATTCATCTATCTGATCCGTGACCGGCGTCAATCATAAATTCCCTTCGACGACAATTATTTTTACCGTTATAACTTCATAAGATTCTGTCCTTAAGTAAAGCATG
>JAFGSR010000004.1 GCA_016934515.1 Sedimentisphaerales bacterium | reverse complement strand
TTTTTTACCACTACAATCATCGGAAGGTTGGTATTTTTCTGTTTATGATTCATGGCTTTTGGTCGCCTGAAAAGTGCGAAAGTTCACCATTAGTAATATGTTACAGATACGGTCCAGAATGACACTGCGCAAGATTAACATTTACAGAACCGTAGGTTACTGAATTCAGGTTCAAGTATTGGAGGTTCAGACCATGGAAACGAAAATCACAAGAGCAAGGGAAATGACGTGTATCTTTATTGTGGTGATGCTGCTGTACATGGGGACGGTTGGCAGGGCCGCGGATACGGGCACGGCGTTTACGTATCAGGGGCAATTGATAGATGCCGGTTCGCCGGCTAATGGGAAGTACATTCTTCAATTCAAGCTCTACGATGACCCGAATACTGCGGTCGGGATTCAGCAGGGCAGTACCATTAACAAAGAGGATGTGGAGGTGACTGAGGGGCACTTCACGGTGAAACTGGATTTCGGCAACAGTGTCTTTGACGGTGATGCCCGCTGGTTGGAGATCGGCGTGTGGGTGGACGGTGAGATTGGTGCCTTTGCACCTCTCCGTCCCCGACAGGAACTAACGCCGGCGCCCTATGCCCTTTATGCGTTGAACGGCCCGGGCAGTACGGGATTCTGGTCGGCAAACGGGAACGACATCTATAACACTAACAGCGGCAATGTTGGTATCGGAACAGCGGAACCGCAGAATAAACTTGAAGTTTTCGGTGGTAAATCACTGTTCGTTTGCGGTGAGTACGGGAACGGATTCAAAGTGCAGTCTTTGGATACTGAATTATTCCGGGTAGATACCGACGCATACGAATGTTTTTTTGAGAATTGCAATGTCGGTATCGGGACGGCTGGGGCTGCCCCGGGCGCAAAATTACACGTTATGGACGACGTGTACAGGGGCTACGCTATTAAGGGCGAAACTTCGGCAGAAGGAAGCAAAGGCGTCTGGGGCTGCGCCACAGGAACCTCGTCAACCAACTACGGCGTTTACGGCAGAACAGAAAGCAGCGACGGTTATGCGGGATACTTTACCGGCGGGAAAAATTACTTCGAAGGCAACGTCGGCATCGGCACGACCACACCCGCAGGAAAACTTGATGTAAACGGAAAGATAAAGGAGTATGGAAACGACCTGCTGCCTGCCGGTGTAATAGTAATGTGGGGCGGTGCGATAACATCGATCCCTGAAGGGTGGTCAATATGCGATGGAACGAACGGTACTCCTGATTTGCGGGACCGTTTTATAGTTGGAGCAGGAAACACATATACCACCGGAGAAACGGGCGGTGAAAACCGGCATACTCTCAGTTCCGGCGAAATGCCTTCCCACCGGCATTACTATACCACTAATTATGCCGGCGAACACTATCATACATATATAGACAGATATGATGTGGACTGGGAGTATGGCGGAATCGGGCCTGGCGAAGCCCGTGATCTGGATGAGTTTAATAATACACGAACAACTAACACTGCGGGAGGTCACTATCATAACGGATATACTGATTACGCCGGAAGTAGTTATTCGCATGAAAACCGTCCGCCTTATTATTCTTTAGCATATATAATGAAGATTCAGTAGGGAACTTAAAATCAAACGCAAGCACACGCGTTATGGAAATGCCAACCCTGTGTTCTTTCTGCCGGAAAGATCCCGCAGGTTTATCCATTGACCATTTATTTTCCCGAAGGAACAATTGCCGGAACAAGAAAACAGGTCAGACTATTTTTTGATTACAGGAGGAGGTATTAATGGAAATATAATACGCAAATGACAGGGCGGCTAAGGAATGAAGGTTTATAGCTCAGGAATTGATAGGATTATTAACCAGTAAGACAGCATGGGTTGAAACCCATCCTACAAACAGAATGGACGGGAATGGACTTGGTGGACATTAATGGACAGGGATTTGTTTTTGCGGGGGTGGTGTAATTCTGGATGCCCGACCCGCCGTGCCAGCGCCCGCTCGCCATACTTCGCTAGTCGCAGCAGGTCGCGGCAGGTCAGGTCGGGCATGACGCGGCGGTGCGGTGCGTAAATGTTTGTTATTACGGTTGAGATTGCCTCGTCGGCTGCGCCTCCTCGCAATGACAGTGCGTGCGTGGGGCGTGTAGAAACATGCTTAAACCGCTGCGTGGTGTAAACATGGCACCCGACCTCAGATAAATGGTGGGCAGGGCACGGGCGGTGCTTCGCTAGCTGATATACGGTTGGTGTTGAATTCCAAGAATGCCGGCGAGACGCCGGCGGTACGGGAGAGGTTTAAATTTTGGGTGTTGGATGTTCAAGAGATGAAACGGCAGATTGACGCAGATGAATGCGGATTTTAATGGTAAGAATAAATCGGTGGGGCGAGCCCCACCCTACCGATAAGTTGGGGTGTAAATATGCGACCGGGATTGTGCGGGGCGGAACCGGAACTATTTATCCGGTTTGGTTGGGGTTTTGGCGGTGAAGGAATAAGTTCCGGAGGCGACGTGGAAAACGGCGGCGTTATTTTCGGTACGTAGAAAATTGACGCCGTCGGCCTGGGCGGCGGGGAGAGCGCCTTCGGTGACGGGGGCGGGGTTGGAGGTTGGTATGTAAACCGTTGCGGTGGTGTTGGTGGGAATTTGGATGTTGAGGGTGAATTGATCGTTAGTAATATTCCAACGGCTGCTGATTTTGCCGTGGATGGAATTGTAAGAAGCGTGAGCAGAGCTGAGGTTGCCTACCAGGGCGGGTTTGATGAAGAAATGTTTGAAGCCGGGGTGGTTGTCGTCCGGTTGGATGCCGCCGAGGCTATTAACGAACCAGGAGCCGATGGAGAGCAGGGTGTCGTGGATCTGGGAATTGTTGCCATTCCATTCTTCCCAGATAGAGGTGGCACCGTTTTCGAGCATGAACCCCCAGCCGGGATAGGTTGTTTTATTGGTCATTTCGAAGGTTAGATCATCGCGATTGAGTTGGGAGAATAATTTAATCATGAAATAGGTGCCGTGCATGCCGGTGTTTAGATGTCCTTTATGCTTGATGAGGATGTCGTTTTCCAGATTTTTCATAACCTGGCTGCGGAGGTCGTCCGGGACAACGTCAAAGAGCAGGGGCATGACGAGGTAAGTCTGATCGCCGTTGGCGTAGGTGTTTTTATCGGGATTGTAAAAACGCTGGTGAATCAGACGTTGCAATAATTGTGCTTTTTTCCGGTAATCGTCGGCATCGTTTTGCTTAGCGAGGATGGCGGCGATTTTTGCGGCGAGTTGGACGTTATAGAGATAATAGCAATTGTTGAAAAAGAGGGTGGAATGGTCATCGACGCGATCATTCTGGCCCTGACCACGTCCGGGGGGAACCCAGTCGCCCAGAAAACTCCACTCCAAGGTTTCCTGATCCCCGGCAATGTATGGTTCGAGGAGGTTATCTTTGGTTTCGGTTTGCAGAAAAGCAATCCATTTTTGTATGCCAGGATAGGATAATTCGAGGATACGGAGATCGCCGTATTTACGGTACACTTCCCAAGGCAGAGTTACACCGATGCCGCTCCAGGCGGGACCGCCGCCGGCTTTATAAGGAGCCGGTGCGGTGTGAGGGAATTCGCCGGTGGATTGATTTTGTACAGCGCGCCAGTCAGCGAGCCACTTGGTGTAAAAAGGAGCGGTATTGAAATTGGTCATGCCGGTTTCCATGGAGGTGCCGGAATCGCCGCCGTAGCCCAGCCTTTCTCTATGAGGACAATCAACGACATAACCACCGAGAGTCAAACAACGATAAGTCCAATTGACGGTTCGATAGATCCAATTGAGCAAATCATTGGAGCATTCGAATTCGGAAACGGGTTCGTAGTCGGTGTGGATAAAATAACCAACGGCGTCGGTGAGTTCCGGGGGAGCGGTGAGTCCGGTAATTCTCACCCAGCGAAAGGCGTGGTAATTGAACCTGCTACAAAAAGTTTGTGTTTGCTGATCGTTCAGGATGAACTCATCGCGTTGGCTGTAGGATTGCAGTCGCGAATCGGGAAATATTTTATCACCGTATTCGAGTTTTATCTGCTGTCCGGGATTTCCATTGCGGATGCGAAACTTTAGCCACCCGGAAAAGTTTCGTCCCATGTCAATCTGGTAAGCGCCATTTTCAAGTTTTTCAACGGAGGTGGGGAGGATGATTTCAGTAATACGGTTAGGCTGGGCCATTTGTGCGGCCATGATCGGATTTACAGTATTCATAATCCTGACGGATTTCCAGGTGGAATCGTCAAAGTCGGCGAGGTTCCAATCAGGAATTTCCAGGCGGGCGTCGTAGCGTTCGCCGCCGTAATGCCAAGTGGAGCCCAAATCCAGAGGAGTGATGGGACTGGTATGATATTTCCAGGATTTGTCGGTTAAGATGCGGGTTTTTTGGCCGGTGGTGGAAGTTATATCAACCTGAGCCCTGACGGGAGGATTATTATAAATTTCGATTGGTAAAACCCCTTTGTTCCAGCCTCTTCCGAGCCAAACCGCGATGCAGTTTTTTCCCTTGACGAGGTGTTTGCTGATGTCATGGGTCAAATACAAGGCGCGCTTAGAATAATCGCTGACGGCGGGAGTTAAGACATAATCGTCCACTTTTTTTCCATTGACGTAGAGTTCGTAGTAGCCCAGAGCGCTAATATTGATCGAAGCGTCATTGGGTTTTTCGTCGAGGGTAAAAGTTTTACGCAGCCAGGGGAGGGGCCAAATAAAGTCTTTGGGCTTGTCGTTGGGCAGGTCGGCAGAAATCCATTGCCCCTGCCAGTGCGACTGTTGGAGCAGGCCCATGGTCCAAAAGGCAGGTGTGCTCCAGGAGGATGGGAGATGGTCTTTATCCCAAACGCGGACTTTCCACCAACAGGCCATTTTCGACGTTAATTCTTTGCCGTTGTACTCAATTTGAATGGAGCGGTCCGAATCGACTTTGCCGGAATCCCAAAGGTCAGGTTGGTTTTTTTTGAGAGATTGCTCGGTGGTGGCGACCATGATTTGATAGGCGGTTTGTGTCTGCCCGCGCTGATCGGAGTGCAGGGTCCAACTCAAGCGAGGCTTGACGACATCGATTCCCAACGGATTAACCAGATACTCGCAGCGTAAATTATTCATGGTTAAATCATTTTCGGCAAAAACCGTGCGGCTTTGGAAACTCAATCCTACAGAAATCAACAATAAAGCGGCAATAAACTTCATGGTCCAAGAACTCCTGGTTTAGATAAGCAATTGACGGGCATCTATACACTGTTTGGGTACGTTGGAATTAAATATTTTTGAAATTTCCAATAAACGCCATTCCTTTGAGTCGGGCTGGTTGCAGTTATGCTGCAGTTGCTATTATGCAGCAGTTTTTAAAGTGTCCAGCCGGGTCGGAATTGAGGTTTGATGAATTGGTCGGCTTCGGGGGCGTTGGTGGCTTTCATGGAGGGGCCGTCCCAGTACAATTTTTTACCGGTGCGTAAAGCGACATTGCCGAGCAGTACCGTTTCGGTGAGAGGCCCGGCATAATCGAAATTGGAACTTGCGGGGATGCCGCCCTTGCAGGCGTCAAGCCAGGAGCGATGATGGCCTTTGGTGCGGGGTATGGTTTTGGGAGGTCGCTGGTAGGCTTGCATTTTGGTTTCGGGAATGATGCGTGGGGTGCCGCCCCAGCCGGGGGCGAGGATTTTGCCCTTGGAGCCAACGAACAAAATTCCATTGTCGCCCATTTTCCGCTCGGGTTCGAGTTCTTCGGGTCGCGGGGGCATCAAGCCGCCATCGTACCAGGTGACATAGACCGGGCCGCGACCGTTTTTGGCGGGGAACTTGTAGCGGTAGAGGCAGGCAGTGGGAACGGATTCGGGATTGAGTTTTGAAGAACTGGCTTCGACGGTTTCGGGATGTCCCAGATCGAGGGCCCAGAAGGCGGGGTCGAAATTATGGCAAGCCATATCGCCAATGGCTCCGGTGCCGAAATCCCACCATCCTCGCCAGTTGTATGGAGCGTAGGCTGGGTGGTAGGTACGCGGCTGAGCGGGTCCGAGCCACAAATCCCAATTGAGCCCCCTGGGAACGGGCGGGGTGTCTTCGGGTCGAGAGAGGAATTTGGTCCAGTCTCTGCCGCTTACTGTGGACCAGACATGCACTTCGTTAACCTCGCCGATGGCACCATCGCGAATCCATTCAACGGTAAGTCGGATTCCCTGGCCGGAATGTCCTTGGTTGCCCATCTGGGTAGCGAGTCCGGATTTTTTGGCGGCTTCGGTTACCATGCGGGTTTCATAAATCGAGTGGGTGAGAGGTTTTTCACAGTAAATGTGCTTGCGGTTTTTGATGGCAGCCATGGTGGCGACGGAGTGGACGTGGTCGGGCGTGGCGATTAAGACGGCATCGATATCGTCGCGGTCATTAAACATTTCGCGGAAATCTTCATAGTGTGGACAACCGGGGTAGGTGCCGTTGGGATTTTTCTGGAGATAATCTTTTTCCATGACCTCGAGAGCGGATTTCCAGCCGGCGGTGCCGCCGTAATAGAAAGCGCTATAATCACTTTGCTCGTTTACATCGCAAATGGCCACGATGTGGGTGTCCGGCTCGCCGAGCAGTGCTTTAATGTTGGTAATGCCTTGGCCACCGGTACCAATAACGGCGATATTAATTTTTTCGCTGGGCGGGGTTTGGTCGGTGCCGCCGAGAACGTGGCGGGGTACGATGGTAAAAGCGGCAGCGGCAGCGGTGGTGCCACGAATGAACTGGCGTCGGGAAAATTTAGCGTCATTTTGTGGGTTGTTTTTTTTCGGTTTGCTCATAACTGTAATTTCCTTTACTATAACCCCGCTGAATTTTCCTGGAGGATAAGGCAAAATTGCCCTTTTGTCTATAAAAAATCAAATTGGTATGTTCAGTAGTGTGTGAAATTTTTTTCTGGCAGCAGTTAAAGTTGTTATTAACAAAATATTAGCTGATTATGTCATTGCGGCCAAAGCGGAGTAACCTCAATTGATAACTATCCAGGCTTTTTACAGGTTGATTTCTTTCGCCCCTTCGGGGCTTTAAGAGCTTTTTGGAGACTCCTACCGGGGGCTTACGCCCCCGTCTATGCGCTCTTTCGGCCCTTCGGGCCTAATTACCGGATTTGTGCCAGGGCAGGAATGAAAATGGTATGCACAGAATACCCTAGGCGACCAAGTCGGCCAGCTGCAACCAGCCCGTCTTTGCGGGCGGGTGCCGGCACGGGAGGTGTGACAAATAAGCTCAAAAATTGTCGCCAGAAATAAATCTCGCACACCGTTCAGTATTATTTCCCAGGTGGAAGCTGATATGGTTTATTAAGCAGCAGTAATTCGGCTTTTAAATCCATGACGAGCGATGCCTATTTTTTGTAAAACGGCCTCGGAAAAAAATCTTGGCTGTTCGAGGTGAATGTTGTAAGATTCTGATGTTTTACGGAGGAAATCATGTTTTTCAGGCGTTTAAACAGGGCCTTTTAACGACTAACGGGCGTACCCATAAGATTGGCCTATTTTTCAGCGTGTATATTATTAAGGATGTTTCGAAATTATGTTAAAAATTAAGGAAGAAGCATGAAAAACTATTTAAAAATTTTGTTGTGTCTGGCGGCGGTGATGATTGGTGGATGTTCCGGAGTGTCGGATTCTCAGGGTTTGAAGTTTGAGAAACTGTTTAACGGCAGGGATCTGTCGGGATGGGTTAATGTCAATACGGCGGAGGACACCTGGAGCGTATCAGACGGGATACTGGTGTGTAAGGGAAAACCCATCGGGGTAATGCGTACCGAGCGGCAATACGAGAATTTCATTATGGAAGTTGAGTGGAAGCACATGGAGGCTGGGGGCAATTCGGGAGTTTTTGTGTGGAGCGATGGTGTGCCGCCGGAGGGCAAGCAACTGCCCAAAGGGGTCGAGGTACAGATACTCGAACTGGATTGGGCCGTTCAGCACAATCAAACCGACGATTATGTCCACGGTGAGGTGTTCGGAGTAGGTGTGGAAACCGTACCGGATAATCCGCGGGGTAGCCGCAGTAAGTCAGTTGAGAAGCGGTGCAAGGGGAAAGGGATTTGGAACAAATACACGATTGTATGTGTTGACGGAGTGATTAAGCTGGCGGTTAATGGAAAGTTTGTGAACGGTATCAGCAAATCGAGCATCAAGAAAGGTTATATTTGCCTGGAATCGGAAGGTGCAGAAATTCACTTTCGCAATATTTACATTATGGAATTGCCACCCGGAATCACAACCGCCGAGAATGTTGTAGCGGAGATTGAAGAGAAGATGTAGTCTGAAAGCTCTGTCGCAGTCCGCACTATCTATGAATTAAGAGGGTGAAGCTGTTATTATCCCACAAACCGGAAAATTGATATAGTGTTTTAAGCCGTAGTGATACGGCTTAAAACACTATGATAAGCGTTAACCGTCAAGCACCCATCCGGTTCGGTATTTTTTGGAGAGCAGTTCGTCGGCCTGGGGGTTGTTGAGGACTTTGCCGTGGGGACCGTCGTAATCGAGCTTTTCGCCGACGCGATAAGCGACGAGTCCGAGCATCATCTGCTCAATCATCAAACCGGCGTAGTCGAAGTTGCAGGAGGTTTTGAGGTTGCCCTTGCAGGCATTAATCCACTCGCCCTGGAAGCTGTCCATTTGGGGAATGAGGTCATCTTTTTTTCGCGGTTTGTAGTAGGTAAGGTCGGCGTCATTGCCATAGGGGAGCACCAGGCGGGAATTGAAATCGCAAATGAGAAAACCATTTTTTCCGGTGAACATGGCGCCATGGCCGATTTGATTCAAATCAATATATGGTTTGGGAGCGTGGGGCATGGCACCGCCCTGATACCACATTACGGTAATTTCCGGTCGCCAGTCGTTGGCGGGATGTTCCCAGGTAGCGGTCAATTCAACGGGGCTGACATCAGGATTGAATTCATCACCGGTGGCTTTAACGGAAGTGGGCCATTTGGCATCAATAGCGTTCCAGACGATATCCATGGTGTGACTTCCCATATCGCCGACCTGTCCGGTGCCGAAATCCCAATACATATTCCAGCTCAGACAATTAGCGCCTGGATCACCGATAAAATATCCTGGATTATATGGGTGAAAGGGTGCCGGTCCGATCCAAAGATCGTAATGGAGGTTTTGGGGCGGGGAGCCCTGTTCGGGCAGATACCCCGGTTTTGGAAGTTGTCGGTTTCCCCAGGCTCGGACATTTTTCAGTTCGCCAATGACGCCATCGGTGATAAGTTCGCGAATCCGGTTAAAGTTGGGTTCGGCATGTCGTTGGGTGCCTACCTGAGTGGCAATTTTGTGGCGGTTTTTTAGATAGGTTTCGCGTACGGTGCGAGCTTCCTGAACGGAGTTTGCCAGAGGTTTTTCGCAATAAACGTGCAATCCGCGGTTCATGGCCCAGTTTGCAACGAAGGCATGGGTGTGGTCGGTGGTGCAGCAAACCACGGCATCAATATCTTTCTGTTCGAGACACTTGCGCCAGTCAACGTAGTGTTTGGCGTTGGGGAATTCCTTAGCAGCGATGGCAATGTGTTCCTCGTTAACATCGCAGAGGGCAACCACATTTTCGGTAGAAATTCCTTTGTAATGAGCCTTGGCGCGGCCATAAGCGCCAATCAGGGCAATGTTGAGTTTGTTACTGGGGGCATTGGCCCCGGAAAGAACTCCGCTGGGAAGAATGACAAGTCCACTACCTGCGGCTAAAGTTGATTTAAGAAATTTCCGTCGGTTCATTTTAGTTACCTCAATAATCTATATACGTTTGATTTACGTTACCGAGTTACATTACGATTACTTTATACTATGGGTCGGGATGAAGCAAGGATTTTCGGTGGAATGTTGGCGGATGAGGTTTTGGGTTATAATTGCTTGAAAAATCGCAATTTATACCGAAAGTGAGACACAATACTTTAGGAATTCCGGAGATTAATGTGGTAATTGGGGGGAACGAGTAAAAATGTTGCGTCGGTGAAGGGTTGATTAGTTTTGTCCGAATGGTTATAATTTGGGCGGCAGTTCTGAAACAACGAAGAGATTCCGTCGTTTCCAAGGAATCTGAATCTTAACTATTGTTCAATCATTGAACAGGAGGCAAGCGATGAAGATCAATCGAAGCATGTGTAGATTTGCATGGATGGTGATGTTTTTGCTGGTGTTGGGTGTGTTTTTGGGAACGGCAACGTTGAGGGCGGCTGATGCGGATGAGGTGGTCAAGCAGATCGAGAAGACGCTCTCAAGCGTGACCCGGCGGATTGTAACGGAGCCGGGTCGGGCGGAAAAGGAATGGCTGGAGGCGAAGGAGTTGCTGGCGGAACTGAAGGCGTCGGATTCGGGTAATGCCAAGCTTTCGGCCCTGGAGAAAAGCCATGCGTCTTTAGGCGAAAAGCTGGAGAAACGGCTGGGCAGGTCGATTGGCGGGACCAAGGCTGAACCGGAAGCAAAAGCTGAAGAAAAAAAGTCCGCGGCGCCGGAGCAAAAAGCGGAGGCGTCTGAGCTGCCTAGTTCGGTGACTTCGCGGCTGACTAAGATTACGGCGGATCTGGATGCAGTTGAGGTGGCGGTTGACAAGCATTATTTGGAGACGGCTCGGCGGAAGCTGGAGACGGCGACCAAGACGATGAAAGAGATAGATGATCGATATGCCAATAAGATTCCCGAGGGCAACGAGGAGATGAAGGCGGCCAGGGAGAGGCTGAAGACGGTGGGTGACCTTTACACCGAGACGAAAGCGGCGGCGGATGCGAAAGCGGCAGCGGAGGCGGCGGTGAGAGCGGAGAAGGAAGCGCAATCGCAGGTGTGGATTGACAAAATTAATCCATTCTTCGACCCGAGTGATGAATTGTACCTGCGGATCGGTTCATCGTTCAATTATGGGAGCGACGAAGAGAAAAAAGTATATCGCAAGGCGTATGACAAAGCTAACGAGGTGTTGGCGGAATATGAAAAGGCCAAGTTTCCCCATGGCAAAACGCAGGAACTGGATTCCCTGGAATTTCGTTTTACGGATTATGTGTTGATGTATAATGAGGATGAAAAGCGGGCGAAGCAGGAGGAGGCGTGCAAGGAATGGGTGGAAAAGCTGCGAGCTTATGTGGATTCTGGGTCGGGTAGCAGAAAAATCCTGATTGCCAGTGCTACATATGGAGAAGAGGAGATTAACCAGCGGGCAGCGTTGTTTGAAGAAGCTAAGGTTGTTTGGGCGGAATATCAGAAAGCGAAGTTTCCGCTGGGTAAGTCGCTGCGGCTGATGGATTATGAAAAGGAGATGGAGGAGCGACTGGCGGAGATGCCGGAGGCGTTGCGACAGAGTCGGGCGTTGGTATCGGGTCAGATTGAAAAGGAATTTGACCGGGTGCTGGGGTATCTGAACAGTGATACGGGCTGGAAGAAAGATGAACTGAAGATGCCGAACATTGCTATGGAACGGGATATCAAGGCACTACGGGAGGGATTAACAAAGTATGCCAGCACGGTGGAGTCCGACGATGCCAAGCTGACGACGCTGAAGGAGAAGTTGTCTCAGATTGAAAAGACCGATCAGGCCAACCGGGCAGTGTGCGCCGAGCGAAGATATATGCTGCCGGAGAAGTATGCGGGAAGTGACCGGAGTGAATTGGAGGAAAAATCAGAAGCGATTGTGAAAGAGAAGGTGCCTAATGCCAAGCCGTTGCGGGTGGTGCTGCCGGCGGAGGACTGGAAGGAAGAAAGGGTTCTGGAATGGACGGATACGACTCAGTCGGCGGTACGCTATCGCTGCACCCGTTTTATGACGACCCAGGTAGCGGCTAAGGGTAAGGATGGCAAGGTATATCTGCACAGCGTACATTTAGCCAGCGACCGGACGTCGGATGGCAGTTGGGGAAAGCTTTACGGGCACATTATGTGGTCGGACTGGATGGCGGAAAAAAATGTGAATAAAAAGCCACCGAAGCCAAAATAGAAATTCTGAATTCAAGGGTTCAGGGTTTAGGGGCCAGGGTGAATAACGAATGACGAAATAACCACGTGGGTGTGTGACAAGTTGCCGCCCACACTACTTTTTTTGGAAATTGCTACTGGAGGTTTTTTGTGATGCGTATGCGAAATTTGTTGGTTGGTGTTTGTTTTCTGGTGCAGATGGTTTTGGTGAGTGGGGTATTTGGGGAGAGTAGTTGGCAGTTGCGTAGTCCGAGCGGGGAGGTGTCAATTAAGGTTGAGTTGTCGGGTGATGGGGGAGAGTTGAGTTATTCGGTGAGGCTGAGGCAGGATGGAGTGGAATCGGTGATGGTGGAAAAGTCGCCGTTGGGGATTGTGCGGAGCGATCAGGCGTTTGTGGAGGGGTTGAAATTTTTGGGGATTAAGTCGGCTGCGGTAATTGATGAGAGTTACGAGCTGCCGCATGGGAAGTTTTCGCGGTATCGCAACCACTGTCACGAGCAGGTGCTGGCGTTTGTAAATTCGGCGGGAGCGCGGCTGCAATTGGTGTTGCGGGCGTATGACGACGGGGTGGCGTTTCGGTATCGTTTTCCGGAAAGTGATGCAGAGACGCGGAAGGTGGTGAAGGAATTGACGGGGTTCAAGGTTCCGGGTGAGGCGGAGGCGTGGATGCAGCCTTACGATGATCCAAAAAAATACACGCCGGCATACGAGTTGCTGTATGAAAAGGTGGCGGTGGGTACGACGTCGCCGAAAGAGTCGGGGTGGGCGTTTCCGGTTTTGTATCGCAGCGAGGGCAATTGGGCTTTTATAGCTGAGTCGGGAGTGGACCGGAGTTATTGCGGCGGGCATCTGGCCAAGGAGGCGCCGGGCGGATTGTATCGGTTGGCTTTTCCGACGGCGACGGAAGCGAACGGGCAGGGAGAGTCGGAGCCGGAGTGGTCGTTGCCTTGGGCGACGCCGTGGCGAGTGGTGATTGCGGGAGATGAGTTGGCGGATGTTTATGAATCGACGCTGATTTTGAATCTGAGTGAGCCGACGGAATTGACGGATGTATCGTGGGTGAAGCCGGGTCGGGTGTCGTGGAGTTGGTGGTCGGATCATGCCAGTCCGGTGGATTACAACAAAGTGCGGAAATATGTTGATCTGGCGGCGGAGATGGGGTGGGAATATTCGCTGGTAGATGCGAACTGGACGTTGATGAAGAACGGCAATGTTCATGAGCTGATTGAATATGCCAAGAGCAAAGGAGTGGGATTGCTGTTGTGGTACAATTCGGGCGGGGATCATAACAGTGTGAGTGAACGTCCGCGAGGGATGATGAAAGATAAGATGATTCGGCGGGAGGAGTTTAAACATTTGCGGGATATGGGGATCAAAGGGGTGAAGGTTGATTTTATACAGAGCGATAAGCAGCAGTTTATGCAGTTGTATCTGGATACTCTGGCGGATGCGGCGGAGTTTGAGATTATGGTGAATTTTCACGGGTGCACGATACCGCGGGGGTGGGAGCGACGGTTTCCGCATCTGATGACGATGGAGGCGGTGTCGGGAGCGGAGCAGTATTGGTTTCTTTCCAATTATTCGGCAGCGTCACCGGGGCATAATACGATTTTGCCGTTTACACGGAACGTGATGGGTCCGATGGACTTTACGCCGGTTACTTTTACGCCGGTTACCTATCCGCACCGGACGACTTACGGGCACGAGTTGGCGTTGTCGGTGGTTTATGAATCGGGATGGCAGCATTTTGCCGACAGTGCGGAGGCATATCGTGGGCTGCCGGGGCCGGCGAAGGATTTTTTGAAGGCGGTGCCGGCGGTGTGGGATGAGAGTCGGTTGGTGACAGGTGAGCCGGGTGAGTTTGTGGTGATTGCGCGGCGCAAGGGTAAGCTGTGGTACGTTGGTGGGATAAGCGGGAGGGAGGGGGCGAGCAAGTTGAAAGTTGATTTTTGTTTTTTGCCGACGGGGAAATTTGAGGTGCAGTTGGTGGGAGACGGTGAAGATGAGCGGTCGTTCCGGGCAGAAGAGTTGACGGTGACGGCGGAGCAGAGCAGGGACGTTGAAGTGGCGGCGTTGGGTGGTTTTGTGATGCGGCTGGTGGAGGTGAAATAGTGCAGTTGATGGAAGTGAAAAAGTGCGGTTGGAAGATGAGCGAGTTGGTTCGGTTGCGAAAAGACGGTTGAACCTGGGAAAACCCGTGAGCGGGTTGTCTGATTGACTGATTGCCTGATAACGGGTGGTGCGGATGTATGAACTTGGGGCGATAGTTGTTTCGTTGGTTTTGCTGGTGGTGCTGTTGCGATTGAAGGTTCGTCTGGGCCGGTCGATGGTGCTGTGTGCGTTGGCGTTGGGACTTTTGTTGCGGGTGGGGCCGATAGAAATCTGGCGGTTTCTGGCGGTGGAATGGCAGGACAAGCCGTTGGGTCGTACGACGGGTTATATGTTTGTTTCGCTGTCGGCGCTGTTGCTGTTGGTGAATGTGATCGGTCAGGCGATGCAGGAAGTGGGGATTTCGCGGCGGATACTGCCGGCGATGCAGGGGTTGTTCCGGAGTCGGCGGTTTGCGTTGGCGTTGATTCCTATGCTGATGGGGCTGTTGCCTAGTCCGGGCGGGATAATGCTGTCGGCGCCGATGGTGCGGGAGGCGGGCGACAAGATTGGGGTGAGTCGGTCTCGGCTGGCGGCGATTAATTTTCACTTTCGGCATCAGTGGGAGTGCATCTGGCCTTTGTTTCCGTCGATACCGCTGATCCAGGGGATGCTGGGAGTGGAGGCGTACAAGATTATCATTTACAACCTGGCGTTGACGGGGGCAGGTTTATTGGGTGGAGCGATTTTTCTGTTGTCGTTTGGGATACCGGCGAAGCAGCCGGGGCATGAATCGGAGAAGCGTCGGCTGGGCGAGCATCTGCGGGATTTTGTGCAGGCGTTTTGGCCGATTGCGTTGGCGGCTGGGCTTTATGCGGTGCTGGGATGGCCGCCGGCGGTGGGGATTTTGTTGGGGATTTTGGGATTATTGATTTTGCATCGGGTTCCGTTGGGGCGTTGGGGAAGTGTGTTCAAGGCGGGTGCTCAGTTGGATATGGCGTTATTGATTCTGGGGGCGTTGAGTTTTAAGGTGGTGCTGGAGGCGGGCGAGGCGATCGGGCGAGTGGTGGAGTTTTTGACAGCGGCGAACATTCCATCGGAGTTTTTGATTTTTCTGTTGCCGTTTTTTGTGGGATTTACAACGGGGGTGACGCTGCCGAGCATAGCGATTACGTTTCCGTTTTTGCTGGGCTTTATAGGGATGGGTGAGCAGACAAATATGGCGTTGGAGACACTGGCGTTTTCGGGAGTTTTGTGCGGATTGTTTTTGACACCGGTGCATTTGTGTATTGCGCTATCGGCGAGTTATTTTGAAACGCCGCTGGCAGGTGTGATATTGAAGCTGCTGGTGCCGACGATTTTTGTGGGGCTGGCGGGGATTCTGGTAGCGGTGCTGTTGGGGTAGTTGTGGTTCGGGTGGCGGATTGAATGTTGTATGGCCGAAACAGTCATGGAAAAATGCTCCTGACCCTTTTTCCTTTTTTATGTAGATTGAGCGGAGAGGTGTTCGATTAGGATTTTGATGCCGATGGCGATGAGGATGAGTCCGCCGACGATTTCCATTTTGCGGCTGAATAATTTGCCGAGGCGGTGACCCAGGAACATGCCGAGGATGGTCATGGCGGCGGCGACGATGCCGATGATAACGGCGGCGAGCCAAATTTTAGCGGAAATGAAAGCCATGCTCAGGCCGACGGCGAGAGCGTCGATGCTGGTGGCGACGGACAGGAGGATCAGCGAGAGGCCGCGGGTGGGATCGGTTTTGGCTGGTGATGAGTCGTTTCGAAAGGATTCGTAAATCATTTTGGAACCGATCAGGAAGAGCAGTATAAAGGCGAGCCAATGATCGAAAGGGGCAAGCCACTTCTGGACGGTGAGACCGGCAAGGTAGCCGAGGATGGGCATGAGGAACTGAAAAAACCCGAAGTGGAAGCTCAGGCGGAAAATGGCACGGAATGAAAGTCTGGGCAAGGTCAGGCCGACCCCGATGGCGACAGCGAAAGCGTCCATGGCTAAGCCGAACGCCAGAGCTATGATGGTGAGTAAGTGCACTTGGATTCCCAACAAAATAGTATTTTGAAAGCGTTATTATTTTTTGTTTTATCAGAAAGTTAATGAAGAATAACGAAATTTGAATGACGAATCAATGACGAATGACGAATTTTGAATATTAGCAGAAATTCGTTTAGTGCGATTAACTATGTTGGGAGTGGGTTTTTGGGGGAAAATTGAGGTGGGGGTGATAATCTGGCCGATGTAAGAGGTGGTGAAGCGGTTGCTATGGGGAATTTATGCGCGATGGCGGCAGAAATGGAGCGTTGAGGTTTGGGTCATAATCTGAACCAGAAACGTGATCTGGGTCGGAATTAGGATAAGAGTCAGGAAAAAATGCTGTTTAACTCGATTGATTTTCTGGTGTTCATTTTGCTGTTTTTTGGGCTGTGGCCTGTGATGCGGCGGCGGGACAATCTGCGGTGGGGTTACCTGGTGGTGAGCAGTTTTGTGTTTTATGGTTGGTGGGACTGGCGATTTTTGTTTCTGATCACGGCGAGTGGGCTGGTGGATTTTTTGGCGGCGTTGGGGATGGAGCGATGGCGGGAGCGGAAAAAGTTGCTGCTGATCGGATCGCTGGTGGCGAATCTGGGGGCGCTAGCGGTTTTTAAGTATCTGGATTTTGCGATTGAGAACCTGAATGGATTGGCGGGGCTGGTGGGGATTGAGGTGTCGGTACGGCCGATGGGGCTGATGCTGCCGGTGGGGATCAGTTTTTATACGTTTCAGTCGATGAGCTACACGATCGATGTGTATCGGGGGCGGTTGAAAGCGACGCGGAATATTGGGCACTTTTTTGCGTATCTGGCGATGTTTCCACAGTTGGTGGCGGGGCCGATTGTGCGGGCGACGGATATGCTGGATCAATTGAAGACGGTCGGGGACACTACGGAACAGGGTCGGTTCGAAGGGCTGCGGCTGATAGCGCATGGTTTTTTTAAGAAAGTGGTGATTGCGGACAACCTGGCGCCGGTGGTTACGGCGGCATTTGCGGGGGAGAAGATTCCCTCGACGGTTTACTGGTGGATAATCATGGTGATGTTCGCGTTTCAGATTTATTGCGATTTCAGCGGTTACAGCGATATTGCGCGGGGACTGGGAAAGTGGATGGGTTACGAGTTGCCGATTAATTTTAATCGACCTTATCTGTCGGGGAGTTTTCGGGAGTTTTGGGGGCGGTGGCACATTTCGCTGTCGAGCTGGTTTCGGGATTACGTTTACATTCCGTTGGGCGGTTCGCGGAAGAGTGCTGCAGCGGGGCATGGGAATCTTTGGATAACGATGCTGTTGTCGGGTCTGTGGCACGGGGCGGCGTGGACGTTTGTGGGCTGGGCGGTGCTGCACAGTTTTTATCTATCGCTGGAGCGGCTGACGAAATGGCCCGAGCGGCTGGGCAGGATTCCGGGTGGTAAGCATGCGGCGGTGCTGGCGGTGTTCGGGATGACGACGTTGGCGTGGGTGTTTTTCCGGGCGGAATCGTTTGCTCAAGCGGGCGGGATTTTGGGTGTGATGTTCAGTTGGCAAAGTACGGAGGTGGATGTTTTTCGGAATTTACTTTCGTATAAGGCGTTGGCGATTTTAGCGTTGATGGTTGGGCGGGAGATGTATTGTTATTTTCGGTTGCCGTTGAATCTGGATTGGGGCGAGGGATTGTTGGTACGAGTTGCGCAGCCGACGATGGTGGCGGTGGTATTGATGATTTGTGTTTATTTGCGTGGTCCGGGGAGCGAGTTTATTTACTTTCAGTTTTGAAAAGGTGCGGTTTCGCAAGATAATTTGAGATGTGGAATTTAGGACGAAAAATTTTAGCCGAGCGAAGTTTATTAGCAATCGTGTTAGCGGGTGTTCTGATTGTATCGGTGGGGATGCGACGTGTTGATCTGGGGCAGAACGAGGTCAGTTACGCGGGAGCAGAAGGTGAGAAGGCTGGTTGGGCCAGATGCGCGGATGTAGTGATTACGGGCGATTCACGGGTGGTGTTCGGGGTATCCGGGAATGTGATGCGTGAGCATCTGGGAGATTTACGGATAGTGAATTATGGTTTTTACGGATGCGGCTATGATGAACAGTATCTGCGCGCGATTGATGAACAATTTGCACCGGACAGCGGCCAGAAGATGTTGGTGTTGGGGATTACGCCGCATTCGCTGACTGAGAAAGCGCGGAGGAGAAATTCGTTCAAGGTGGAAAAGCAGCGGTTTGAAAGTCGAACAACTCTGCAAGCTAATGCGGTGCGGCATCCGCGATTTTTTCTGCCGATGAAGCCATCGAATTTTGTTCGGGCGATTCTGGGAAACCAGAAGGGCAAGGCTAATGTCCGCAACGCAAAAGTGAGTAACCAGCCCGATAAAGGGGTGAATGACGGTTGGATCAGCAGTGTTCAGTCGATCAATCCGGTAGCAGACGTGGATAATTACCGGTTCAATTTTTTCAACAACGTGGTAACCGAAAATGCGGTGGAAAAATTGCTGGTTTGGGTGCGTAAGTGGAGCAGCAGCGGGATTTTGGTTTTTGGGTTTCGCCCCCCTACCAGCGAGGCGATGGTGGCATTGGAAGAGCAGCTTAGTGGTTTTGATGAGAGTGATTTTGTTGAGCGGTTTGAGGCAGCGGGCGGCAGTTGGATTGAGATGGATCAGTATAAGTATCTCAGCTTTGACGGCAGCCACCTGCATCGAGACGGGGCGATTGCGTTTTCGCATGATTTGGGAGAAAAGATCAGGTTGGAACAAGGTCCCCCCACCGATTTAGCGAGAAAGAGTTTTCTTTTGTCACAATAAGTTAAGCCAAAGATAATTTAAGTAGCTGAGAGGTTTTGTGGGTGATTTTTACCCGGTCGGCAATGCGCAGGCCGAGGGTCCAGATGATGCCGCGGTCGTCGCAGAGCAGGCCAATTTGCGGGCGGGATTCGGTAGGGATGTTGTGGTCGGTGAAGAAGTCGCCTAGGGTTTTGGAGCCGGCGGAGCCAAGCGGCTGGAAGCGGTCGCCATTTTGCCAGGTGCGTAGGGTAAGTTGCCCAACAATCTTGTCGGGATCAATAATTTCTTGGCGGTGGGATTTGGCGCGGTAGAATTCGGCCGGGTTCAGTTGGTTGTACTGGTCCAGTAACAGATTTTCGATGCGGAGCGAATGAGCAGGTTGGGACTGTTGGTTATCTACAAAAAGGTACTTGGCGGGCAAATCATTGGTGCCGGGTGAGATCAGGATGATTTGGGTCAGGGGTGTGGTTTTTTGGGAATCCTGCTGATCGGTAACGATTGAAAAGTGCAGTTCTTGGTTTTTGAGGGCTACCTGGAGGTTTTCGGGCAATTGCAATTTGGAGAATTGGTCAGGATGATTTAACAGATCGGTTACGGAGCGGATGTGTAGAAAGCTGATGCGTTGGAGGGGAAGTTTTAATTTTTCCAGAAGGTGGCGGATGAGTTCGGTTTGCTGGATGGGAGGGAGTTGAGCCAGGGAGGCGGCGTCCAGGATTGCACTATTGCTGTCAAATTGGAGGGTGAGGTTTTGAAGGGTAGCGTCGGCGTTTCGGCTGAGGAGGTCGGTTAGCCAATGAGCGGTTTGGCCCAGTCGAATTAAGGCTTGTTTAACTTGCGGATTGTATTGTTCGGCGAGCAGGGGCAGCAGTTGATTGCGGATGCGGTTGCGGGTGAAGGTGTTGGATTCGTTGGAGGCGTCGATTCGCCAGGGAATGTTGCGGCGGCGAAGAAACTGTTCGATCTGGTCGCGACTGACGGTGAGCAGCGGCCTGACGATTTGTAGCGGTTTGACGGATTGATCGTCGTCAAGATCGCGTATGGGTGTGATACCGGCCAGGCCTTTGATACCTGTGCCGCGGATAATGCGGTGGAGGATGGTTTCGGCCTGGTCATCGGCATTGTGAGCCAGGGCGATTTTGTTGCAGTAGTTTTTTCGAGCTGTTTGGGCGAGAAAATCGTAACGGGCCTGACGGGCGGCGGTTTCGAGTGATTGGCTGGTATTTTGAGCCAGAGCCTGAACGTCGCAGCGGGCTACGGTGATGGGCAGGTGGGAATTTTTAGCTTGTTGGCGGATGAAGGTTTCGTCGGCGTCGCTCTGGTCGGCGCGTAATTGGTGGTTGAGGTGGGCCAATTGGAGATCAGCAAGGGGAAGCCGGGCGGAATTTTTCAGTTCGGTAAGGGCGGTGAGCATGGCCATGCTGTCGGGGCCGCCGGAGACGGCGAGCAGCCAACGGTCATCGGGATCAGCGAGGTGGTTGCGCTCGATTTGATCGAGGATTTCGAGCAGAAATGAGTCGTTAATATCAATGTTCATGAGTCATTTCAACCAATCGCCTTGAGGCCTTCGAAGAGTTTTTGCATTTCGGGTAGGATTTTTCCTTTTTCCAGGGCCCGCTTTAGTGGTTCGCCGATGATGGCGTCGGTTTCGAGAGGTTTTCCGTTGCGGCGGTCCAGGTGCATCGAAGTGAGGTAGGGTTTCATTTTGTTGGTGTAATCCATCATCAGTTTCAGGAAATCGCCGGTGATGTTGATGTTCCAGAGTGCGGCGGCGGATTGAACTTCCTTCATCAGGATTTGGCAACGGTTGCGGAGTTGAGGATCAGCCATGATTTCGTTGACGGGTTTGTCGAGCAAAGCGGAAAGGCCGTTGAAGGGCACGTTCCAGACGAGTTTTTTCCAGCGGGCTTCGGCAAGATTGTCCACGATTTTGCAATCGACGCCGGCAGAGACGAACATTTCTGCGAACCGTTGCAGGATTTGGTCAGGGAGGCGTTGGTAATTTCCGAGGTGGATGTGGCCGTAATCCAAATGATCTATTACACCCGGTTGGCTACGATTGGAGCAGAGAAAGGCGACAGCTCCGGCGACGCGGAGCGGACCGAACAATTGGGCCAGGCGTTCGTCGTTTCCCAAGCCGTTTTGGGCGCAAATTACACGGGTGTCATGGCCCATCAGGGGAGAAATCAGAGCTTCGTAATGTTGGTTGGCGGTGGTTTTCAGGCCGACAAAGACGATGTCAACGGCGGGCATTTGGTGGACATCGTTGTAGCAGTTTACTTTGTCGAGATGGAAATCCCCCAGCGGACTGTGAACGGTAAGTCCTTTTTGGCAAACAGTTTCGAAGTCGCTGCGCATGAGAAAATGGACATCATAGCCGGTTTTGGCCAGGAAAGCACCGTAAAGGGCACCCAAGGCGCCCGAGCCGATAATTCCAATCCGCATAATAAACCTCCATCAGCGATTCTCTCATGAGGATTATAATCTTGAGGGAAAGACTTTACAAGGTTGGGAACCTAAAAAATCAGGAACCAAACAGGTGCTGAAAGTTGGAGTATTCAGGTTAACTGACTCGCAGGGTGGGCCGATAATGGTAAGGTGGAAGATAAGTCGCTAAATTGATGTGTCGAGCGGCGACAGCCGGGGCTATAATATTAGAGGTAGAGTAATTACGAAAAATTCCAATTGGGACAGGCGAAATGGATAAAGATAACGGTTCGGAGAAAAAGCTTACCAAAGCCAAAAAGGCTGCCGGGAAGGTCAAGGCAGCAAAAGAGGTTTCAGTCAGCCGAATTATGTTGGAATCTTCGCTGGGGGTGATAGAGCGCAGTAAACTTCGAGTGCTGTTGTTGTACGTGGACGGTCTGGCGGATCCGACGGAGTTGGAGGTGCTGGATTTTTCTGGGAGAGTACAGATTATTTTGATTGTGCGTAGCGAAGAATCGGAAAAGCGGGCGCTGGAGTTTACCGATAAGGTTGTTCGGTTACCTGCGATTCAGTTGACGCGAACGGGCCAGATCAAGATGGGAGTGATGCTGGCGTTTTCGAAGCGACTGCTCAAGCCGAACGATAAGTTTGTTTTTCTGACTGGGTTGCCGAGCGGTCACCTGGATACGATGATGGTGATGGAAGTTGGTCGCGAATATGAGATGTTTCAGTCGGTGGATCAACCGCCGTTGACCGAGCACATTCGGCGGGCGGTGTTTGAGCGGGTGCTGAATCTGGCGTTGGAACTGGCTGCGGAAGGTCGGGAAGGCAAGCCTGTGGGCGCGATTTTTGTGTTGGGCAGCAGCAAAGAAGTGCAAGAGCACGCCAGGCAGAATATCATCAATCCGTTTAAGGGATATCCGGAAAGTGAGCGTAATATTATTGATCCACGGATGAAGGAAACGGTTAAGGAATTCGCCAGTATCGATGGTGCCTTTGTGATAAAGGGTGCCGGGACGATCGTTTCGGCGGGAACTTATCTACAGGCCAAGCTGATGCCGGAAGATTTGCCTCAGGGGCTGGGTGCCCGACATGCGGCGGCGGCGGCGATAACCGCAGCGACGAAAAGTATTGCGATAACCATCAGCGAATCAACCGGGACGGTACGTATCTGGCGACAGGGTCAGTTGATAACGGAAATCGAAAAAGCCAAACGCAGCAGCAGCGATCTGGTGGGGCCTGAGTCGGAAAAAGGCTGAGTTGTTTTTCGCTAAAGTGCCGCCGGCCCAGCTGTGTTTGGCGGTGCCGCCCGATGGAAAAAAAGGGTTGTTATTGCCTGGGCAGGTTTTGGGTTTGTTCGCGAAGCTGCTGGGCACGTTCGATGAGCAGTTGGGGGTCTTCGTCGGTAATGGGTTCCAAATCGTATTGCCAGCGGTGATGGTCCACGAACTCGAAGGGTAGGATGCTTTCGAAGATCAGGTCAATACCGGGCCATTGATAAATGGGGGCGTCGGCGTCCTGGGCCGTTTTGAGGGACCGATAGCCGTCCTTGCGAAGGATGACTTCGTATTTACCGTACCAGGTAAAAGGAACGGTGACGGGGGTTTGTCCGATTTCCTGGTCGTTTAGCCAAACGAGAGCTCCGGAGGGCGAGCTATCGATAGTGATGAGCCTTTCGACACAGCCGGGCAGTGAAATAAGCAGGATCAAGAATGTTAAGCAGTGCAATTTATTCATGGTTCGCTCGGGCAAAATGAGTTTCGTCTTAATTAAATGTTGATTGTATCTACGGTGGCTTTAGTTCGGGTTTCTAGATTTCGTCGGGGTGTTGTTTGCGGGCTCCTTTATTGGCGGCAACAATGGCCCGATAGAAGCACCAGAAAAGGCCGCCGATTATCAACAAAAACATCAAAGCAAGGATAATATAAGCAGTGGTGGAAAGCTCTCCGTCGTAAATTATTTCGGCAATCATAGAGGAAATCATAGTCTGATTTTTCCTAATTCACACTAATAAATTTTGCTCTAACAGAATTCGATCAGTTTCCATCAAAAGTAATCAGCCAAATTATCAAAGGTTAATCATTGGCTGGTTTGATTTTTTTGGGATTCCAGATGCCCAGCCCTATCGCGACCAGAAACAGAAAGAAGGTCAGGCCCAGGCCCAAGATGTTTAACCAGATGAGTTTTCCGTCGTTGCTGAAGAGGTAGCCGTCGGGATTATTCAGGTCGCTGATGAAGGACCAGACCACCAGAGTCGCCAGAATGACCGGGATAACCAGTCGGATGGACCATTCCCACCAGATGCCGATTTTCCAGTCGCTGTTTTTGTTGGCATGATGGCGGAGTTTGCCCAGATCGAAGGCCCAGCCCAGAACCAGACACTCAACCAGCCCGACAAACAAGATTCCCCAAGTGCCCTCGTTGACAATGCCGTCGATGGTTCCGAGCCAATTAAGCCCGCTACGGGTGGTGAAAAGCAGTCCGACAGAAAAACCGACGATACTCAAGCCGGTTAGCACGGCGACACGTTTGCGTCCGGTTTTGTCGATGATGCTGGCCAGGGCGGCTTCGGTGATTGAAAAGGCTGAATCGATGCCGAGTAACAATAAGGCGATGAAAAAAAAGACGGAAAAGACGTTGGCCGCCGGCAAAGCGGCAAGGGCACGTGGAAAGGCCACGAAAGCCAGCCCGACCGATTTACTGCCTTCGAGGACTTCATGGACGGGCTGATTGGTTTTGAAGGCCAGGGCGCCCATGGTGGCGAAAACAGCGATCCCGGCGACAAAACTGGTTCCCAGGTCCGCCAGGGCAATGATTAGGGCGTTGTTGTTGAGATCGCTTTTGCGGTGGAGGAAACTGGCGTAAGTTATCATGACGCCAAAAGCGATGGTCAGGGAGAAAAAGACCTGTCCAAAAGCGGCGCGCCAGACCTGGGGCTGCTTAAGGACAATCCAGTTGGGTTCGAGAAAATATTCGAGCCCGGAAACGGCACCTTCGAGTGTCAGGCCGCGGATGGTAAGAATAACGAGCATGAGCCAGGGAATTGGTACGGTCCAGAGCACGATTTTGCTGACCAGCGTGACACCTTTAAAAATGCACAGGAACATCAGCGTCCAGATAGCAGCCAGGGCAAGCACGATGGGCAGACGCAATTCATCTAATTTGAAGGCGTCAGAAAACTGTAAATATTCATCGTAAAAGAAATAATCGGTGGCAGCTCTTCCGGCCTGGGATGCCTGCTGAACGACTTCAGGTGAGGCCCAGGGCAGGGGATCGGAAAAGCTGAAGATGAGGTAATTCAAACTCCAGGCGAGTACGGCAGCGTAATAGGTAACGATGACGAAGCTGAGCACGATGGGCCACCAGCCGACAAATTCCCAGCGGCGGCCGACGTGTTTGAAAGCGTTGGGAGCGGCCTGTTGGGTGAAGTGGCCCAGGGAAAATTCCATAATTAACAGGGGCAGGCCAACAACGATCATGGCAACGAGGTAAGGAATGAGAAAGGCTGATCCGCCGTTGCTGTAGCATTCGTGGGGGAAACGCCAGACGTTACCGAGTCCAACGGCCGAACCAATAGCAGCAAGGATGAAACCCGCCCGGGATCCCCAGTTTTCACGACCATGGTTTAATTTATTCATGATGTGGTTGAGTTTAGACGTAAAACGAAAATGTTTTGAAGTTTATCTTTTCGGATTTCAAAAAAATCAACGTTTATCTATGGTTTCTGCCTTTTGTTCGAACATTGCTGCAAACTGTTGCGCTTTTACTGAGTCATTTAGCGCTGTTACTTTGCCGGAAATTCTGGTTTCGAGGAAAGGAGGTTTGTAACTGATAGTTTGCTGTTCGAGATTGAGATTGGAGGAAAGCAGATTGATTTTTATTTTTCGGTCGGATTGATCGCCCTTGAGTAAGACGAAGCCCGCCCCGCGATAGAGAGCAGCATGGTCCTGGTATTCGATGAGATAGTCAATGTTGGCATTGGTAGAACTGGGCGAAACCGAGGTAATAGCTTTGTTGGCATTCCAGAAGGTGTTCAGAATTATGGTTTGGCGGACATCGTCATTGCTTTGGAGCACGACAATTTTGGCCAGGCCGCGTTGGTCGAAACAGCAATACGCCTGGCTGAACGGTTGCAGGAGAACTTTGCTGTTGGGTGCGGTTACGTCGAATTGCATCAATCCGTGGTATTTAGAAGTGCAGCTGACATTAGTCATTAAGGTGCAGGTAAGTATCAGCAGCACCAGCAGTCGGAAAGTGATAAAATATGGTTTTCCAGAGATAACCAAGTGGTTTGGCGGCGATCCGGAATCCGAAAAAGCGTCAGGAGACGAAATTGAAGTTGTCATAAGATTAATCCGCTTGACGTAATTCTGTATTGTCATAAAACAGGCTCGAAAAGAATTTTATGTTGATTCAAGGCTAACGGGTTTCACCTTTGGCTTTTTTGGTACAACCGTCCTGGCCGTCATCAGAATCATCATGGGCAAATGAAGCCTTGTTGGAATCGACTGATTCTGGATGCTCGGCCGGATCGGCTGGAACTTCAGACTCGGCAGAATAAGTGGACGGGGTGGATTTGGTGGTTTCGGGAACACCGGTTGATTCGGCTCCGGGAACACTAGTCAATTCACTGGATTTCAGACCCAGCAAAGTAAGGCTGTCGCGTTCGATGATACTTCGGAGTTGTTCACGGGGAACAACCGGCAAAACGGAATCGAGGGTGATTTTATTGAGATAATATAGAGCTTCGACAGTGTCTTTGAGGTTGTAACAGGGTGAATCGGTGCCGAAAAGGAGTTTTTCTATTACGCCGCATTCATAAGCCAGCGTCAAGTGGCGATAGGCAGTTAAGGGACGTTTTGTCAAACCTGCCACATCGGCAAAAATATTAGGGTGCTTGGCTAACATGGCAATGGTCTGCTCAACACGGGGGTAACCCAGATGGGATATTACGATTTTGAGTTCAGGAAAATCACGGGCGATTTCATCGAGGGCGTCCGGTTGAGCAAACTCGAGATAGGCGTTTTGCGGTAGAGCCATACCGCTGAGAAAGTAAATGGGCATGGACAACTCCTGAGCAACTTCGTACAGGGCCAAGGCACGAGTATCACAGGGATGAAAAGCCTGACAGGCAGGGCTGAGAGTGAAACCGACGAAACCATCCACGTCGTGAAGTCTGCGTATTTCGGCGGCAGCGTCATTGTCAGCCGGATCGATTCCCGCAAAGCCGAACAATCGATGGGGCTGAGAAGCAAGATGGTTTTTGATGTAACTGTTGGGGATTTCAGCATTTAGATGGCGGCTGACAAAGCCGAGAATGAAGGTGGCATCGGCGGTTTCCGATGCGGAAAATGATCGATCTCTGTTGGATTTGTCGTCGCAAGCGGCAGCAAGACAGGAAAATTTCTGAGCCTGACCCAGACAGGAACGTGAGGGCCAAATGTGGCTGTGGCAATCTATAATCATAAGTCTTTACCTGACAAGGCATTAATTCAGTCAATAACCGCTTTGGAATAAATCACATAATCCCATTCTCAAAACGGATTTGTGATAGCTATACAGAATTTTGGCAAGTATATCGAAGCTGTTTGTACCGGTCAAGCAGATTATGGGTGATTGAGATAATGGCCAGATTAGTGGAATAGGAATAGTTGATGAAGGGGAAAGGGGGAAGATGTAATGAGGTGTTAACCAGAGTTTTTTTGTCGTGGCTTTTACTGTTTTTAGGGTAAAAGTTCTTGTGTTATAATTGGCGATGTATTATTATGCCCGCTCGGATGTGGGGTACGCGGGAGCAAAGAAGTTCCGGCAGTTTGTTGTAAAGTATTGTGAATACTGCAATTGGGGAATAGTGTAACGGTAGCACGAGTGACTCTGGCTCACTTAGTTGGGGTTCGAATCCCTGTTCCCCAGTTCTTTTTGTTGGTTTTGGGGTGGATTACGGGGGTTTTGGGGCAATTTAGTTGTTTGGTAAGATTTTGGGGGGGCCAACCCTACGAAGGACAGTTGCCATAATGTTGGTTTTCTGCTAGGATGGGCTATCGTTTTATTATAATCCGGCAAGTCGATGGCTGCGAACGGGGTGGGTCGCCAGGTGACAATCGGCGGCTGGGATAATGTATGTGCTTATATATCAGTAATTTAGGAGTGATGCTGTGGCTGAGAATGTAATACTTGAAATTGATGATAAAAAATATAATTTGCCATTAATCATCGGTACCGAAGGCGAAAAAGGCATCAATATTTTAAAACTTAGGGATCAGACCGGATGCATTGCCTACGATCCGGGCTTTGGCAACACCGCATCCTGTGACAGCAAAATCACCTACATCAATGGTGAGAATGGTATAATGCGTTACCATGGTATTCCGATTGAGCAACTGGCAGAGGGTAGCGATTTTATCGAAGTTGCTTATCTGCTCATCTGGGGCAAGATTCCCACTGCTCAGGAGAGGCGGCATTTTTCTGATTTGCTGACGGATAACGCCCTTATCCATGAAAACCTGAAAAGTCACTTTGAAGGATTCCCGTCGAGTGCCCATCCCATGGCTATGTTGTCTGCGATGATTAACGCATTGGGTTGTTATCATCACGACCTGGGTAAAATTGAAGGTGAAGATGAATTGGGGCCGGAACAGCAACTGGAGGTGCTGGCGGCACGTCTGATAAGCAAAATCCGCACCATAGCCGCCTTTTCATACAAAATGTCCCGAGGGGAACCGTTTATATATCCGGATCCGAATCTACGCTATGTTTCGAACTTTCTGCATATGATGTTTTCGCTGCCGCACAAACATTACGAAGCCATGCCGGAGGTGGCCAAAGCTTTGGATATGATATTGATGCTGCACGCCGATCACGAGCAGAACTGCAGCACCACGACCGTTCGAATGGTAGCCTCGGCCGGCGCCAATCTCTTTTCGTCGGTATCGGCCGGGGTATGTGCGTTATGGGGTCGCCTGCACGGCGGTGCGAACATGGCCGTGATCAATATGCTCCAACAAATACACGACGGCGGATTGAACGCCAAAAAATGCATTGAACTGGCCAAGGATCCGAAAAGTGATTTCCGGTTGATGGGTTTTGGCCATCGGGTGTACAAAAACCACGATCCCCGGGCCAGAATATTGAAAGGCGCCTGCGAAAGACTCTTTACCAAACTCGACCATAAAGACCCCTTGCTGGACATCGCCCTGGAGTTGGAAGATTTGGCATTGAATGATTCCTATTTTATTGAGCGTAAGCTTTATCCGAATGTGGATTTTTACAGCGGCATGATATTGCGGTCGATAGGTATTCCGACAAATATGTTTACGGTGATGTTCGCCATCGGCCGGTTGCCGGGCTGGATCGCCCACTGGCGGGAAGTACATGAAGCCGAGAACATGAAAATTGCCCGGCCGCGACAGATCTATACCGGCAACAAGGAACTCCACTATGTGCCAATGGCACAGCGGCAAGGCGTATCACCTATAGAATCTAAATAAAAGGTTCTCAATAATGAAAAAACCGGCAACATATTTTGTCAGAGGTTTGTTGTTTCTAGTGCCACTGGTAGCGACGATCTATGTTGTTTACTGGGTGTTTACAGCCATCGACGGCGGGATACAAAAGTTAATCGCCGGAATCAGCAACCAGTCAATCGAGCCACAGTGGTGGGTGACCGGTCTGGGAGTGTTGATTCTGATTATGGTTATCATGGTAGTTGGTTTTTTAAGCAATCTGTTTATAACCCGTCCGCTGATGCAACTGGTGGAAAAACTGTTCGCTCGACTGCCGTTGATTAAGCTGTTGTATTCTTCGGTCAAAGATCTCGTAGGAGCGTTTGTCGGGGAGAAAAAGAAATTCGATCAACCGGTCTTGGTTACCCTGATAGAGGGCAGCAATGCCAAGGCGGTGGGATTCGTTACCCGGAAATCGCTGGAATTTCTGGGGCTGGAAGGAGAAGTGGCGGTTTATTTTCCTCAAAGTTACAATTTTGCCGGTAGTTTACTGATTGTTCCACGTGAAAAAGTGAAGCCCATCGACGCCGACAGCTCTGATGTGATGGCGTTTATAGTGTCGGGCGGGATCAGCGGTAAAAAAGATCAGGAGCACGATCAAAAAAAGATGTTGAAGCCGGAGAAAACATCCTAAAGACAAAAAACCACTGACGGGAAAAATTATCAAAAGAATTGATTGTTAGAATATTTATGAGAAGTGAAATTGTTTACCGGATTAGTTGAAGCAGTTGAACCGATTAAGACGAACGTTGCCACAGCAACCGGACGCCGTTTGGTGGTGCCGCTGGGCCGCCTGGCTGATGGTGCCGGTCTGGGCGAGAGCATTTGTGTAAACGGGGTCTGTTTGACAATCAGCCAATTACGCAGCTCTGAAGCAGTGTTCGATATCATGGCTGAGACGGTTAAGGTCAGCACCCTGGCCCAACTGCATAGCGGCGAAGCAGTGAATCTGGAACGGGCCATGGCTGCTGACGGACGGTTCGGCGGACATATTGTCCATGGGCATGTGGACGGAGTGGGGACGGTAGAAAAAATCGACCAAAGCGGTGCGCAATGGGTGATGTGGATTACCGCGAATCCGGCTTTGTTGAGGATGATGATTGGCAAGGGTTCGGTGGCGATTGACGGAGTCAGCCTGACAATTGTGGAAGCAAGGCCAGATAAATTCAGTGTGAGTTTGATCCCGACAACTCTGGAACAGACGAATCTCAAGCAGCGAAAAGTTAGTGATCGAGTGAATCTGGAAGTTGATATTATAAGCAAATGGATCACCAAACGCCTGGATGAGATGCTAAGCGGAGGAAAAAAGGAAGGTATTACCCTGAAAAAATTACGCGAGCAGGGGTTTTCCTGAACCCCCAAACGTGATATAATATAGTAGTGACCTACAGCGGCTGTTCTGATCCAGGGCAAGCCGCTTGTTTGTTTAGAGAAATTGAGGCCGGTGACTGATTTAGCGGTAAAAATTAGAAGAAATAATATAGAAGTGAGAATTTAGCAAAAAATGGCAATACCCGGAACTGACAAACCGATTATCGGCATTACGATGGGTGATCCTGCGGGGATCGGTCCGGAGATCATTGTCAAGGCATTAGCTGATACCGAAATCCGCCGTCGGGGGCGGTTTGTAGTTTACGGACTCAATGAATTGCTTTCATACGCCGCTGATTTGGCTGAACTGGATGTTTTCTGGTGGCGCGATCAGCACGAGCGAATCACCCGTGAATATCCCCAAAGCGTTGTGGTGGCTGATTACGATGAAATCAGTTGGTTAAGCAACAATCAACTTCGCAGCCCCAGTAAAAACGGTGGGGAAGCGTCGATGCAATTTGTTGATGATGCTGTTAGAGATGCCCAATGTGGCAAAATCGACGCTCTGGTCACCGCCCCCATCAGCAAACAATCCTGGCACCTGGCGGGTTTCAAGTATCCCGGCCACACCGAATTCTTAAAGAAAAATTGCCGTTCCAAACGGGCCGCAATGATGTTCGTTGGCGGTCCCTTTCGGGTGGTGCTGGCCACCATCCATGAAGGGCTTTTTGATATCCGCAATCGTTTCACTATCGGAACCGTCTTTGAACCGATAGACCTGGTTAATGATGCACTGAAGCAGTGGTTTGGCGTAGAAAATCCAAAAATCGCGGTAGCGGCATTGAATCCGCACGCCGGTGAAGACGGGCAGTTTGGTGATGAAGAAAAGCGGATAATTTCACCGGCGATATTGATGGCGCAGGAGGTGGGGATCGATGTGGTTGGGCCGTTTCCGGCGGATACGCTTTTTCATGACGCGCTGGGCGGTAAGTGGGACGCGATAGTAGCGATGTATCACGATCAAGGATTGATTCCGATCAAGATGCTGAGTTTTGACAAGGCGGTGAACGTTACCATAGGAATACCGATCATTCGAACCAGTCCGGATCACGGGACAGCTTTTGATATTGCCGGTCGAAATGTTGCCAACACCGACAGTATGAAAGCGGCTATCAGGGTGGCATGCGACATGGCGGAAATAAAGCAGCAGCAACAGATGCGTACCATTAACGGTAAAAACATTAAGCTGTAAGTGAACAGAAGTGCCGCACACGAAACAACAATTATTAGAATTATTAGGTGGAGCTGGGACGGAGCCGCGGCATAAATGGGGGCAGAACTTTCTCATCGATTTGAACCTGATGCGGCTGCTGGTGGAACAGGCGAATTTAACGGGCCGGGAGACGGTACTGGAGGTCGGAACCGGGACCGGTTCGCTGACGAGTTTGCTGGCGGAACAGGCCGGGCAGGTGATTACGGTGGAAATTGACGGGCAATTGGCCCAGATTGCGCGGGATGAATTAGCAAAGTGCGAGAATGTAACGATAATCGAGGCCGATGTTCTGAGCCGCAAAAGCCAGATAGCCGGTGAGGTATTGGATGAACTGACAGCGGCGTGCGAAGCGACGAAGGGGGAATTTTATCTGATAGCGAATCTGCCGTATCAGGTTGCCTCACCGTTGATAATCAATTTGCTGCTGGGAGAATTGACTTTTGCAGGGATGTTTGTGACCGTGCAGGCCGAGGTAGCCCTGCGTATGGCGGGAACGCCGGGGACGAAAGAATATGGTTTGTTGAGCATCTTGCTGCAATCCACCGGAGAAGTTAAAATTTTTCGCAAGATTAAACCGATGGCATTCTGGCCGATGCCAAATGTGCACTCGGCGATGGTAAGTTGGCGGCGTGATGAAGTTAAGCAGCGGAAGATTAATGACCTGGCGACGCTGAAGCAGGTAGTGGATTTGCTGTTGCATCACCGGCGTAAGACCATCAGAAGCTGCCTGGTGAAAAGTGGATTAGAGATCGATACGGAAGCACTGGCCCGCGAGTTGGAAATTGACTTACATGCCCGGGGAGAGTCCCTGATGCCGGATGATTTTGTTCGTCTGTCAAATTACCTGGCGGCCAAACAGCACGGTTAAAAAACGCCCACATTACACTAGAAACGGCTTCTGCCCCCCCTACCGCTTCCGGGTCCAAACAGGATAATGCTAAACGTAAGCCGATTGGATTATTCAGGCACAACTTCGGCGGAAATAATAACCACATCGGTCTTGGGGACGTCGCCATAAGGTCCAACATTGCCGGTGGGAACCTGAGCGATTTTGTCAACGGTATCCATTCCCTCGATAACATGGCCGAAAACCGCGTAGCCGGGATTGCCCGGGCCGGCGTAATTTAAAGAAATATTGTCTTTGTGGTTGATAAAAAACTGGGAACTAGCGCTGTCGGGATCAGGGGTGCGGGCCATGGCTAGAGTGCCGCGGTCGTTTTTTAAACCGTTTGAGGCTTCGTTTTTGATTGGAGCATGGGTGGATTTCTTGTTCATGCCGGGAGAAAAACCACCGCATTGGATCATGAAGTTGGGAATGACACGATGAAAAATGGTGCCATCGTAGAATTTTTCGTTAACGTAGCGAAGGAAATTTTCCGTGGTGATCGGAGCCTTTTGAGGATTGAGCTCGATAACAATTTCGCCCATACTGGTTGCGAGCTTGACGCGAGGATTGACAGAGGGGGTTGATTCAGGTGATTGATTTTCCATGGTTTTGGTTTCCTTCATAATTTCGGTGGGCGAAGTGGTTTTCTGTTTGGTTTGGGATTTGCTACTTTGATTTTGGCCTTTAGGTTGCTCGTTGCAGCCGGCGCAGCAGAGCAACGCCAAAACAAGTGTTCCAGCCAATAACTTAATTGCTAAACGTTTTTTCATGTTTTTCTCCGTGAGTTTCAGCTTTTAATCAATTTTCTTATTCTATCGGCGAATAAGCTGATTATCGAGAAAAAAATTTAGCTGGTGAGTTTGATAGAAAAGCTAAAGCAGGACAGAGATGGTTTTTCGAGGCTTCAGGTGCTTTGGACGAGTAATTTGTTGAAAGCACAAAGTGAATTCTGTAAAATTATTGCTGTCATAGAGAGATAAACTTTTGGGCGTTTAATGGAAAAATCTCAACCAAAACAAGCTTTGACATGAGGTCTTTTATGCTTAGCCGCCGATATTTTGGAAATGTTATATTAATCTTTTCTATGTTTTTTTGGCCGATAACCGCCATCTGCCAGGGCGAACCATCCGGCCACCAGGCAAAATGGCATGGTTACGAACGTATTGACTTCACTGTCGATGGTCGGTCTTGCTATCTTGTGGCCCCGAAGATACCGGCTTCGGGACGACCGTGGATCTGGCGAGCCCGTTTTCCGAGTTATCACCCGGAAGTAGATCAATTGCTGTTAGAGCGAGGCTTTCACATAGCCTACATAAACACCGATGATATGCTGGGATCGAATGCGGCCCTGAAACATTGGGATGCATTCTATAAATATATGACTGAGCAACACAAACTGGCCAGTCATGTAACACTGGAAGCGGTCAGTCGAGGTGGATTATTTGCTTACCGATGGGCAATACAACACCCGGAGTGTGTGGCATGTGTTTATGCAGATACTCCGGTTCTGGATTTTAAAAGCTGGCCACTGGGAAAAGGCACAGGTAAAGGTCATCAACCTACATGGCAAAATCTGCTCAAGCAATATGACCTGACCCACGAGCAGGCTTTGGACTATACCGGCAATCCCATTGACAACCTTAAGCCATTGGCCGAAGCCTTTATCCCGCTTTACCATATCGTCAGCTTAAATGATCATATTGTCCCGCCGGAAGAAAACACTTTTATATTACAACAACGCTATAATAAAATGGGTGGCGAGATCATCGTAGAAACTATCAAGGAAGGTACAACTGAGTCGGGGGGACATCATTTTACGCTGCCGGATCCTAATCGTGCCGCTAGATTTATAATAAAAAACAATTTTGACATGCGTCCCGGGAAAAATGATTATTTCCTTTTGAGAAGCAACCTGGACAACTGCCGGTTGAAATTTGAACGAGAAAAAGCGGGACGAGTTGTGTTTCTCGGAGGATCAATCACCTTCAATGCCGGCTGGCGGCCGATGGTCTGCCGGGAGCTACAACGCAGATTCCCAGAAACGAAATTCGAGTTCATCAATGCCGGCATCCCCTCTACCGGTTCGGTACCGGGCGCTTTTCGGATTCTCCGCGACGTATTCAGTAAGGGTCCGGTTGATCTGCTGTTTGAAGAAGCTGCTGTAAATGACGTCACTAACCATCCTGACCAACAAAAACATTGGTGCCGGGGTATGGAGGGAATTGTTCGTCATGCGCGCATGGTTAATCCCAACCTCGACATTATTATATTGCACTTCGTGGACCCCGACAAGATCGCCTGTTACAATGCAGGCAAAACTCCAGATGTGATTACTGAACATGAAAGGGTTGCCAAGCACTATCAGGTTAGTACAATCCATCTGGCTCAGGAAGTTGCCGAACGTATCCATGCGGGCCAGTTTACCTGGAAAGATGATTTCAGAGACCTGCATCCCTCCTGGTATGGTCAACGGTTATATACCGCTACAATCAAGCGAATGTTGGATGCTGTCTGGCAAATGCCCCTTGCTCCCGAATCACAAGTTAAAACTCACCCTCAACCCGATCCATTGGATTCGTGGAGTTATTTTAATGGCAGGCTGGTCGATATAAAAGAAGCTCAAACGGGAAAGGGATGGAAATTTGATCCTAGTTGGAAGCCTCAAACTGACAAAGAAAAGGCATCGACTCGTAGCGGTTTTGTGAACGTGCCGATGTTGGTTACTGACCAGGTTGGTGCCGAGCTGACATTTAAGTTCCGGGGCACAGCGGTGGGTTTGTGGATTATCGCCGGACCGGATGTGGGGATTATCGATTATCAAATTGACAACAATCCATGGAAACACCAAGACCAGTTCACCCCTTGGAGTCAGCAACTGCATCTGCCGTGGATGTTAATATTAGCTGACGAACTGGAAGATAGTGAACACACCCTTACTTTACGCACAACTGCTAACAAAAACCAAAAAAGTTGTGGAACTTCCTGTCGGATCGTTAATTTTTGTGTAAATGGTGTTTCGCCCTGAATCAAGAATAAACAACACTTATAGAATGGGATTTGGCCCGCCATTATTCGCTGAAGCTCATTGTCAATTCAGGGGGATTGACTCATAATTCATGTTGTCCAGATTGAGGATAACGATGTGTGAGGAGCCGGTGACCCAATCGGAACATTCGCCGGGATTTATTACGAGGGTGTTTTCCTGGCGGTAGATGTCCTGGCGATGGGTGTGGCCGTAAATTACCAGATCGTACTGATTGGAATCGACTATTTCGCGGATGTAATGTGGGGTGTGGATCATATAGATTTTTTTGCCGTTCAGGGTGCCGCGGTAATCGGTATCGAAAATTTCTCCGCCTAAATCAGCGAAAATTTCTCTAATCGTTTGCCGTTTGCCTTCGTTATTGCCGAAAACCGCAATGAGTTTTGCGGATTTCAACTGGTCAAAAGTCCGAACGGTAAAGGGTGAGACAAAATCGCCGGCGTGCAATACATAATCCAAATCAAATTCGTTGAAGATGTTGATGGCAGTGAGAACATGCTCCTGGTGGTCGTGGGTGTCGGAAAGGATCCCGATTTTCATGTTGCAATCCTTGTCAAAAATCAGATTAAAATCTTCCCCGCAACAACATACTTAAAAAATGCTAATTTTGGCAAAAATTTTGTTATCAATCAATCGTTAGTTATTACTATGTGCTCCATTATCGTGGATTCGTTCGTCGGGTAAGCGTCCACATTCGATTATCGGCAATAATCAGGTTATCGGCCAGTTTTGGCCCCCATGAGCCGGCGGGATACTGAGGGAGTTTCTGTAAAGCGATATCATTACAGCCGGCGATAATGGGATCAACGAAATTCCAAGCCGCTTCTACCTCATCGCTGCGGGCAAACAAAGTGGAATCGCCGAGCAGGGCATCGAGCAACAGGCGTTGATAGGCATCAGGCGGGGTGGCCCCGAGAGAGTCGGAATAACCAAAGTCCATTTTGAAGGGCTGGATGCGCATTTCGGGACCTGGGGTTTTGACCTGAAACTGCAGGGAAATGCCTTCGTTGGGCTGGATGCGGATAGTAAGCATATTGGGCAGCATAGGTGCGATTTTGCCGGTGTTAAACAAGACATTGGGAACAGGTTTAAAATGGATGCCGATTTCGGTGATGCGAACGGGCATGCGTTTGCCGGAACGGATGTAAAAAGGCACACCGGCCCAACGCCAATTATCGATGAAAGCTTTGAGAGCAAAGAAGGTTTCGGTGACAGAATCAGCAGCGACACCGGGTTCTTCAAGGTAGCCAGGCACTGGCTGATTGCCAGAAGCGTCGGCTGAATACTGAGCACGGACAACATCATTGCCGACACACTGAGGGGGAATGGGACGAAGAGCTCGGATAATTTTTACTTTTTCGTCACGAATAGCGTCCGCATCAAGCCGAACTGGCGGTTCCATAGCAATCAACGAGAGCAGGTGCATGATATGGTTCTGGAGGATATCCCGAAGGGCGCCGGCCTGTTCGTAATATGCACCGCGACTTTCCACGCCGATGGATTCAGTAACAGAGATTTGCACGTGATCGATGTAATTATTGTTCCAGAGCGGCTCGAAAATACTGTTGGCAAAGCGAAAAACCAAAAGATTTTGAACGGATTCCTTACCCAGATAGTGATCGATGCGAAAAATCTGCTTTTCGGAAAAGGTCTTCTGGATTTGCAGAGTGAGCTGTCTGGAGCTTTGCAGATCGGAGCCAAAGGGTTTTTCCACCACAAGCCTCTGCCAGCAAGCGCAGGGCTGAGTTGGGCGAGCCAAATCGGTATCGGCCAGGGACTGAACAATGACGGGAAAATAGCGTGGCTGAGTGGCGAGGTAAAAAAGGCAGTTTTCTGCGATGTTGTGCCGGGCGGCAAGGTGGTGGATTTTCTCTTTGAGGGCTCCAAAGCCTTCCATATCTTCGAAATTGGCCTGGTGATAGATCAGGTGCGGGGCAAATTGTTCCCAGGATTTGAGGTTATCTGAGGCGACTGGGGAAAACTGCTGAATTGCTTGATGCATTTGGAGGCGAAAGTTTTCATCGGAATTGTCCCGGCGGGCAAAAGCAATAACGAAAAAAATCTTCGGCAGTAATCCTTGTTGGTATAGATTGTAAACCGCAGGAATTAGTTTTCTGCGAGTCAGGTCGCCGGAAGCGCCAAAAATGACCAGGAAAAAAGGCTCCGGTGCGGACCTGGAGGAGGGATTTGTCTGGGCAGGTTTATTCAAAAGGTCAGCCATACAGAAACCTCAGTAATGACCCATTTTATGAAAAACAAAAAATGCAACTGAAACGCAATAGTGAGGTGCGACACAAACGATAAATCGTAAATCGTTATTTCTCAAGAACTTATTCACTCATGCCTAGTATTTTTCACCGAATATTAACGAAAAGTTGATATCTATAGCTGATTTGCCCAAGCTACTACCGAGCACCAGTGTAAAGCCAGTTGAAAAACTGGGCCGGGTTGGATTCGAACCAACGTAGGCTCACGCCAATGGGTTTACAGCCCATTCCCTTTAGCCACTCGGGCACCGACCCGAAACCATAAATATGGTTTTGAGTGATTATCGGCCAAGTCTAAGAGGACCGATTAATCGGAACGTCGATTTTAGCCTAAATATCAAATGTTTGCAATAGAAGTAATGACAAAAATTTGTAAAATATTGGGCGGTAGAGAATTTCGTTCAAAATGGCATTTATGGTAAGATCTAACGGCGGCTAGATGGTTTTGTAAGGGAATATGTTATCGTTCCAAAGTAGTTATTAAGATATGCAAGATTATGGGCAAGGCTCCCATAAGCGTGTATTTTTTCTATTTTTCAAGTTAATCCGTGAAAAAAAATTAGATATTGATAGTATTAACCCTACGAATGCTGCTTCAACCAGGTTTGACACAAGTTATTGATACATTATTTTCTGTGTATAAACAATTGAAAGGAAAAACGATGGGATTCAGACTGGCAGTTATAACTGGGTCGTTAATGGTACTGGTGGGGAATCCAGCGAACGTACGTGGGGAAGATTGGCCGACGTATCAACACGATTTCAGCCGCAGCGGGATAACTCAGGAACAACTCAAACTGCCACTGAAGCAAGCTTGGAAGTATGAACCTCAGGTAATACTGCAGTCGGCCTGGCCTGAACCAGCCCTACACGACTTCCATTGGCATCAGGAGTTTTATATGAAGCCTCGAGTGATCTATGATCGCGCCAGTCATGTAGCGGCGGTTGGCGATATGGTGTTTTTGGGCTCACCAACAGATGACAAGGTATATTGCCTGGATGCGAAAACCGGACAGCAGCGTTGGTCGTTTTTTACCGAAGGCCCGGTGCGGTTGGCACCTGCAATAGCGAATGGCAAAGTGTATTTTGGCTCGGATGACGGTTGGGTATATTGTCTTAAAGCCGAGACCGGCAAGCTGGTGTGGAAATATGGGATGCAAGACGATTCGCAACAAATAGCGGGTAACGGCAGGATCATTTCGCTTTTTCCAATACGTTCCAGCGTGCTGGTTAATAAAGGTAAGGTTTTGTTTTGCGTGGGGATGTTTCCGACATACGGTGTTTATTTAGTATCATTAGACGCGATCAGCGGCAAAGAAGAAAGTCGCAAGCAATTAAACGTTTCGGCCCAGGGATACCTGATGTTAAAGGATTCCAAATTGTACACACCAACTGGTCGGACGAAACCGGTGGTCGTGTTGGATTTGCCGGGCCCCGGCGGCAAGAGCATCGTAATGAAAGCACCGAAGGATTTTGAGTATTCAGTTATTTGTGCCGGAGACGTTTTATTCGCCGGAGGTGACGGCAAGGTGGGGGCATTTGCCGGAGTTGATGGTAAAAAGTTGTGGCAGGCAGATGTAAACGGCAGGGTATATGGTCTGGCGGTAGCTAACGGCAGGCTTCTTGTCAGTACCGATACGGGCCAAATCTACTGTTTTTCGGCACCTGCCCAGGCGAGAGGCCGTAAAGTGGGACCGGATAAAAACCGTCAGGCCTATCCCAAAGACAGTCTGACAACGGTATATGAAAAGGCAGCTCGGCAGATCGTGGCCCAGACTGGTATTGTGAAAGGTTATTGCCTGGATGTGGGTTGTGGCCAGGGAAGATTGGCGTCGGAACTGGCAAAACTTACAGAATTAAAGATTGTTGGGCTGGAGGAAGACGCCGAAAAGGTCGCCCTGGCACGAAACGCATTAGACGCTGCGGGACTTTACGGTCGGGTTTCCGTGCATCAAGGTTCGCTGGAAAACCCCGGTTACAGCAAATATCTGTTTAATCTGATTATCTCTGATCGCGTTTTGACCGGTGGCGATCTTCCGAGCAAGGCTTCGGCATTGGATCGTGTGCTGCGACCCTGTGGCGGAGTAATCTACCTGGGGCGGCCAAATGAAGTGAAACCGAAACTCGATCGTCGAAACTTGTCAAATTGGGCTCAGGAATTGCGGAAACATCAATGGAAAATTGAGCAACAGAACGGGACCTGGTTAAATGTCAAGAAGGGCAAGCTGGATGGTGCCGGCCAGTGGACCCATCAGTATGCCGATGCGGGCAATACCTCGAACAGCCGCGACAATCGGATAACAACAAAGATGCGGCTGCAATGGTTTGGCAGACCCGGCCCGCGGGAGATGATAGACCGTCACAGTCGGCCTCATGCACCGCTATCCGCAAACGGACGGTTATACATTCCGGCTACTCATCGGCTGTATGGCCTGGATGCCTATAACGGAACGATACTCTGGGACAAGGAGATGCCGGATTGGCAAACACGCGTCAATATTCCACGTGACGGTGGGTATATGGCTGCGGATGATGATTATCTATATTTAGCAGTGCAGAACCGATGCGACAAACTCAGCGGCCAGTCGGGCGAGACCCAGTTCTCATACGAAATTCCCAGGCCAACGAGGGTACCGGTTAGTGATCTGTATGTTTGGGGTTATCTGGCTTACGAAAACGACACGCTTTTGGGCAGTGCTGTACGCAAAGGTGCTTACTACACTGATGCACAGGGACCTTGGTATGATGGTAACAACCCGCTAACCGAATGGGAAAACGGTAAGGTATGCAGTGATTATCTTTTTGCATTGGGCAAATCAGATGGTAACGCCCTTTGGAAATACGACGGGCTGGTTATAAATTCCACGATTGCCGTAGGCGACGGTAGTATTTACTTTGTGGAAAATCGCAATAAAACCCTTGCCGGTAAATCTTATTTTATGCGGCGTCTGGGGGGAGATGCCTTCTGGAAGGATTTACATCTGGTGGCACTGGATGTCGAAACGGGCAAAAAACAGTGGGAAAAGCCATTTGAGTTTGTACCGGGCAAAATTGTGTTCTATCTAAGTTACGCTGATGAGAAACTGGTGGTGGTTAGCAGTCCTTTAACGAAATATACAATGTACGGATTCGCGGCGGCCAACGGGGAGTTACTGTGGCAGCAGGAAAGTGACTATCGTAAGGATCGAAACACGTTCAATCACGGCGGACACATGCAACACCCGGTTATAATGGAAGGCAAGATTTACCAGGATCCACATGATTTTCAATTGATAGACGGCCAACAGGGCTCGCTGGTTATCAAACGGGATGGACATGGCTGTGGTTTGCTTACCGGGGCACCTGGATTCCTGATGGGTCGAGGCGATAATCCGCGGTTATATAATCTGAGCGATGCCGGCAAGAGCTTGAAATTAACCAGCGTGAACCGGCCAGGTTGTTGGATTAACATTATATCGGCCGGCGGTATGATACTGGTGCCGGAGGCCAGTTCGGGCTGTGCTTGTGAATTCCCGGTGCAGACATCGCTGGCTTTAGTTGCTGATGATTGAATCGAGTTGCAAAACACATTGAGAATACGCCAACGCACAGATTTCGCAAATAGCCTCGGATTTATTTCGAGTAAAATGCTTATCCGGTTTCGACAACTTCTCTGAGTTTCAGAAGCAGCGCTTTGAGATTTTTAATTTTGCCGGCATCTAACGGCTGGTGAAGTTGAACAACAAGCGTGTACCAACCATCATTATGATTTTGACAGCTGGCCACTTTGGCAATTATATTTTTCATACCGATCTGCTCAAATTGAGAACAATTAATAAGGATGTTTTGTTCGGTCGGGTATGGGGTCGGACTAAGCAGTCCAATTTCAGCAGAAGATATTTTATGGGCAATAATTTTATCAGGAGGACCAGAAGTTACGCGGTCACCAATCAGGATTATTCGTTTTACTTCAACCGGTGCCCTGAAATAAAACCGGGTTTTAAGCAGATATTTCTCGTCGCCGGAGCATGAAATGTCATTATTATCGTTTGGCAAAGAGGACGTGTCGGCTTTCTCTTTGGGGATATTCTTCTTGATGAGCGTCGTAAAAGCATCCACCATTTCAGCGTCATATTTCTCTGATGAGCCCTCAACCAAGTGCTGTAGCGTATCATCTACTGAAAAAGTGTGTCCCCGGTAAGGTCGGACAGAAGTCATAGCATCGAAGGTATCGACTATAGCGGCGAGTCTGCCCAGTTGAGATATTTCATTTCTTTTCAGTCCGCGGGGATAGCCGCTGCCATCCAATCTTTCGTGATGCTCGTATACGACATCGATCACTTCCTGAGGAGGATTGGTAACAGATTTCAAATGATTCATTCCCAGATCAACATGAGTGCAGATAATTTTGTATTGTTCGTCACTAAGTTTGTGTGTGGTATTCAGAATTTCATTTGGTATAAATATTTTGCCAATATCATGCAACAAAGAGCCCGTTCCCAGTCTTTGCAGGAAACGCTGGTCAGTCAATCCCAATTCATTGGCCAGTTTAATTGTGATACCGCAAACATTGACCATATGGGTGGAGGTATAAAAATCATGACTGGAAACATCAAGCAACTCCCGGAAAGCCTGTCGGTCATTCAGGATCATTTTGGTGGTAGCATGTGCAATATTCTCGACGCGATCAATTTTATCTTTTCCGGGCGGAGCACAGGGCCACCGCATCTAAATTTTTTGTGACTGAAGAGTTCACCACTGCCCGTCCGATAACTATTGTATAGGTTGTTATCTTGTTAC
>JAFGSR010000003.1 GCA_016934515.1 Sedimentisphaerales bacterium | reverse complement strand
GTTGCAGCATAAATTGACCTAACAAAACACAAGGGTTATCGATGTCCTGACCCTTTTTCGGGTTATCGATGTCCTGAACCTTGTCAAGTACCCACTGGAAGACTGGAAAGATTTTGATAATCTAAAAATCCCTGACATCAACGACCCGCAACGCTGGACAGTTCTTGATAACGCCCGCGAAGCAGCCGGCGATAAATTCCTTGTCGGCTTCGGAATGTCAATCTACGAGCGTGTGCATTTTATCCGCGGGCTGGAAAACACCTGGATTGACATCAAAAAAAATCCCGTTCAACTCACCCAACTGATAGAAATTCTGACTGAGATGAACCTTGCCTCTGTCCGGCATTACGCTGAAGCCGGTTGCGATGGGTTGTTTCTGCTTGATGACTGGGGCCTCCAGGACCGATTGATGATTTCGCCGGAAAGTTTCAGGAAAATCTGGAAACCGGCTTACGAAAAAATCTTTCAGGCCGCCCACCAGGCCAATATGCACACCTTCCTGCACAGTTGCGGCTACATCATCGATATCCTGGACGATCTCATCGAAATCGGCCTGGATGTCATCCAGATGGACCAACAGCAGAATATGGGACTCCAACTGCTCGGGGAGCGTTTTGGCGGACGCATCACTTTTTTTAATCCCGTTGATATCCAGACCGTCATGGTCAATGGCTCGCTCGACAACATCCGCAATTACTGCCACGAGATGAAACATCACCTTAGCCGAGATAACGGCGGCTTCATCCCCCGCTGGTATTCCGACCCCAAAGGTGCCGGTCATCGACCCGATGCTGTCCAGGCTATGTGTGATGAATTCATCAAAATCGGCGGAAAACCCGGGTAAGGGCCGTTTTCCCCAGTTTTTTCCAGTTTCGCGGGATGTTTTTTTGGGATATAATGTCTTGGAATGTTGTCCCTGTTTGCCAGGGTACGAACGTAGAAATAGAGAGTTGATTTAGAAAATTCAGAACAAGGGCTTTAATCGGCAAGGAATATTTTGCAATGGAAAAAGTTTTCCTCGAACGTTCTTACATCGTCCTGCTGGTCGTTCACATGCTCGTCACTATCGTTCTGGTCGGCAGCATGACCCATAATTTTCTCGTTGTGATCGATTATCTCCGCGGAAAATTCAACCGAAAAAATCGTGAACTGCTTTACCTCAAAGTTTCACTCTGGGCTTACACCTTCGTCTATATCGTCGGAGCCTTAATCTATCCGGCTTTTCGCATTCGGGTCCGTCACGATTATTTCGATGAGCAACTTCCCTGGGCCACCGGATTGTTCGAAGTCAAGGAACACTGGGCCGCCCTGGGTATGGCTTTTATCGTCGCTCTATATTTCTTCCGCAAAAGCTTCGATCCCGCCGTGAACAAACAGAAACTCTTCCTCTACGTTCCGCTGTGCTTTATCATAAACTTCAGCTTGTGGTATATCGTTATCGCTAGTTGCTTCCTGACCATTTTAAAAGGTTCCTGAATATGAAAAAATCTGATCTGTCTTTTGTGCTTACCGCGGTCTTTACCAGTGCCGTTGGTTTTTTCTACTGCGGCGCCAGTTGGTGGAATATCAATTTGCCCCGCTATTATCCCCTCGAACACGCCTGGAAAATGGTCAAGGAAAAAGGCGTCCCCTCGCAAGGGTGGTACGGCGTGCAGGTTTTTGCTTTTGTCGCGGCGGCGACACTGACTCTGCTGGTGTATTTCGCCCTGAAATCACTGGGATCAAAAAATCCAGACAAATCACTTTCACCAACTGCCCACAAACTCATCGGTCTGGCTGCCACCGGTATCATCGTTTTCTGTATGGGCTTCATACTCTATCAGGAATTCTCCAAATGGGGCGTCTTTACTGAAATCAAAAACTGCTGCAGTTGTTTACCCTGATCCAACATCAGCCCAAGCTAAAGTTTATTTTTAAAGGGGCAATTAAAATGAAAAACTTCCTTAATCTAAAAACCTTATCTTTCTGCCTGGCCCTGTCTCTGCTCGCCGTAAGCTGCAAAAAAGAATCCCCGGCTACTCCTCAGCAGCCTCATCGCGAGCTGATCCTGCTGTGCGGCAGTTCCTTTGTTGAACCCACCAACAAACTTTGTGCCGAATTCACCGCCAAAACCGGAATTGAAGTGGTAACCTCCGTCGCCGGCAGTGAAGATTTCCTGCCTTTGGTAAAAACCGGCCAACGCGGCGATATCCTGGTTACTCACGATCCCTATCTCGATTACGTCAAAGATGCTGGTGTGTTGTTCGACTCGGCCGACGTCGGCTTTGTGGCGCCGGTGCTGGCGGTACAAAAAGGAAATCCCAAAAAGTTAAATTCCATTGAAGACCTTACCCGGCCGGGGATTAAAATCGCCTTTAGCAATCCGGACTACTCCACTTGCGGAGAAATGGTGGCTAAGCTTTTCGAAAAAAAAAGTATCAAAGATGCCGTCATGAAAAACGTCGAAAACCGACTTACCAAGGGCCACAGCCAACTCGGCACCTTCCTGAAAACCCAGGTTGTTGACGCCGTAATTATGTGGAACGGCGTCGCGCACACTTTCAGCGAATCCGTCGATATTGTCCCCACGCCTTACGAATACGACAACGAAATCAAAGTACACGTCATCGGCCTGAATTATTCACCCCAACCGGAACTGGTAAAGCAATTTGTTGAAATGGCCAAGACCCGAGGCCCGGAAATCTACGCGGAATTCGGCTATACAAAATAAAACCGGTTACGAAAAAAAACAGGCCTTGCGGTAATCCTAACCGATTCCTTCAAACAGCACCGAACTCAAATACCTCTCGGCAAAGCTGGGCATTATCGCTACGATCGTTTTATCGGCATTTTCCGACCGCTGTGCCATCACCGCAGCCGCCTGCAACGCTGCTCCCGACGAAATCCCCACAAACAAGCCTTCTTCAACTGCCGCCCGCCGGGCCATTTTGATCGCGTCTTTTTCGTCCACCATCAGAACTTCATCGATTATCTCCAGATTCAGCACCTCCGGGATAAATCCCGCCCCGATCCCCTGAATCTTGTGCGGGCCGGGCTTTAAATCCTTACCGCTGAGTTTCTGGGTCAACACCGGCGACTGTAGCGGCTCCACCGCGATAATCTGCACACCCGGTTTACGCTTCTTGAGTTCCTCACCCACTCCGGTAATCGTCCCGCCCGTTCCGACCCCGGCGATGAAAATATCCACCGCCCCATCGGTGTCATCCCAAATCTCCGGCGCCGTACTCTGCCGATGCACCTGCGGATTCGCCGGATTCTTAAATTGCTGCGGCATAAAACTGCCCGCTATCGTTCCCACCAGTTCTTCCGCCCTGCTAATCGCCCCGAGCATCCCCTCTGCCGCCGGTGTCAGTTCCAACTTCGCACCCAAGCCCAACAAAATCTTCCTTCGTTCCAGGCTCATTGACTCCGGCATCGTCAAAACGCACTTATACCCCCGCTGAGCGCAAACAAAAGCTAGAGCAATCCCCGTGTTGCCGCTGGTCGATTCAACAATCGTTGTTCCCGGCCCGATCTTACCTTCCCGTTCGCCGGCCTCGATCATCGATTTGCCGATCCGGTCTTTCACTGATGCCAGCGGATTAAAACATTCCATCTTCGCTAACACCACAGCCGCACCGCCGATCAACTTACCCACCTTAACCAGCGGAGAACCGCCAACGGTCTGCACAATATCATCAAAAATCCGACTCATCACCTTAGTCTCCTGCGAATAAAGTTAATTTGTTTGACGCCCGGACTTTTTCTCCTTCTCCTGCTCCTGCCTCAGTTTTTTGCTACGCAACTTCACATTCAGCGTCGGATCCTCCAGCGAAACAAACGTAAAAGGCTTGACGCTCATGTTCAAAAATACGTTACCGCCAACAGTTGAATCATGCCCGATCACCGTTTTACCGCCCAAAATCGTGGCGTTGGCATAAACTGTAACATTATCCTCCAGCGTTGGATGCCGTTTTAATCCCTTAATTACCCTGCCTCGCTCGTCTTTGCTAAAACTGTGGGCGCCCAGGGTAACACCCTGATAAATCTTCACATTATTGCCGATTACGGTCGTTTCACCGATAACCACTCCGGTGGCATGATCGATGAAAAATCTTTTACCGATATTCGCGCCGGGATGGATATCCGTCCCCGTCAGGCCGTGGGCGTACTCGGTCATTATACGCGACATCAACGGCACCCCCAACTCCAGCAACTCATGCGCGATCCGGTACACGGTTATCGCGTAATAACCTGGATAGCAGTAGATGATTTCCGCAAAGCTCTTGGCCGCCGGATCGCCATCGTATGCTGCCTCAACGTCCAGCTTCAATGCCTTACGCAGTCTGGGCACCCGAGCCAAAAATTCAAACGCAATCCGCCTGGCCTGATCTCGACACGCATTATGTTCCGAATCACCTCTGTAGCACAAACAGTGAAATATCTGTTCAGATAACGCCCGAGCCAAATGATCGGCCAGATTACCCACATGAAACTGTATGTTGTCCTCTCCCAACACTTTATGACCGAAATAGCCCGGAAACAACAACTGCCGCAACTCGTCCAGAATTTCCACAATCTTGCCTCGCGACGGCAAAAAAGTCTCACCAATCCGATGCGTTATCTGGTCTCGACGGTAGCTGGCCACGATATTTCGCACCAGTTTCGGTAAATTATCTTCATTTTTCCTGTCAGATTTTCGCTCTGCCATAACCGGCTCCTAATCAAAGATTTGGTTCAAAAATATCTTAGCGCCTTATCTTGAACCAAATCCAATGATTTGCAACATTTTTTCCAAGAACCGTTGGTTTCCAGCTGGTATCCTTATCCGTTCAATCCTTCTGAGCGAATTTTAGCCCCTCGGCCTGTCCGAGGGATTCTTATCCGTTCCAACATCACACAATTCCAATAAAAACAAGCACTTACACGATCTTATCCGGTTAATCCCCGCCGGTTCCGAGACAATTAATTCAAGTAATACTGAAAATAGGTCCGATAAGCGCTAAGGAGTTGTCTGGAGTTTACACGCGGTAAACACATAAAACGCTGATGAATAATCCAAAAAACAGCGTTTCTGGTGTCTCGTTACATAACGGTTCAGGATAGGGCTAGAACATTTAATAGTCGGTGGATACATATTGAATATTATCCAGTGGGTATTTGTTCTTCGAATCGGGAGTTTGTGGTTTGACTGACAAATCCGAGGCTCGCACACCTGTCAGGTTGCGTTGGTTAACTTGGCTGATTATGGGGTGCGTTTTGGGTGTGTTCGGAATGAACAGACTTTACGGACAGTCCATACCCGATCCGGGCGGCACAATATCGAATTGGCCGGACAAATTCGAAGCTGCCTGGCCCAATTCCGATTCGAACCCACTGGTGGTCCTTTCCGCCCAAATGAATGTCAACTATAAGGTGGATTTTATTAATCCGGCGGACTTGGTCAGAATTGAGCTGTGGTACAGCATCGGTACTGAAGGCTCCTGGCAACTTTACGATTACGATGAGGACATTTCCAGTCCCGCCCGATTCGTTGCACCGGCTGAGGGAATCTATCGCCTGCTGATAGTGGCGGTGGACAAATGGGGCAGACGTTCATGTCCCGAAAAGTCCTTTGGTATGAAATACAAAGCCATGGCTATTCCCGAAAACACCCCGCCACACCTGACCGTGTTCGTGGATTACACCCCGCCCGTGCTGTACCTGCTTTACCCTTGCGGAGACATCGAAAACCACCTGTCCCGGCAATTGGCCATCAAATGGGCCGGATTTGATTCTTTCCTGGACCCCCAACCGGTTCGCCTATATTACCGCAAGCTCGACCGCGAAACCTGGACCGCCATTAGCGGCCCGCAGGAAAATAAGGGTGAATTCCTCTGGCAGATGCCGGAACGACTAACCGGATCCATCGCCATCAAAGCCACAATAACCGATCGTGCCGGTCATACCAGTTCACAATATTCCGGGACAATTCAACTGTCACGCAAACTTTCCTTGGACGAACTGGCTGGTGTACCTTCCAGCCCCGGACGATCAGAATCCAAAACTGCTCTGAATAATCAGATCCGCTCCGATCTTCTGGCCCAGCTACCTGGCAGCAAAATACTCAATATTACCGAAGATTCTTCTTCTGCAGAAAAATCAACCTGGTTTTTCCAACGAGGCCTTTTGTTCACCCAGCGGCGGGAATGGACCTCTGCCGCCCGGGCTTTCGAGCAAAGCCTGCAATTCGACCCTCAATGCGTATCATCTTGGGTCAATTTGGCCAACGTCATGTTCAGCTTGGGCGATTTCGATCGCGCTCGTGAACATTACCTCCAGGCTCTGGAGATTAATCCTTACCAGCAAACTGCTCTGTTTGGCTTGGCAAAAACTCAGATAATCCTGAAACAATACAATCAGGCCCAGCAATCCCTGGCAAAACTGCTTGAACAGGACCGCAAAGACTGGCAGGTCTGGCTTATGCATGGCGACGTAGCCGCCCAGCTAGGCAATCGCACCGAGGCCTTGAGCAGTTGGCAACAGGCCGCCGCTGATGCTTCTCCGATAAAGAATCTCGCCCAACAAAAGATCGACCGTTATAAACCTTGAAAACCGCCCCAACGTCACTAAAATAGCTTTGTAGGCTGGACAACTTGTTATCCACCGCACCACCTTTTAGCCCCTCGGCCGTCCGAGGGTTCGGCACGATACGGGAAGTTATTGATGTCCGCAAAAAAGCAATCATCTTCAGATCAGCAAAAAATCTACCCGGTTTACGCTGTGTATGGCAAAGATCGCCGCGGAATCAGTCAGCAAATTGAACAGATTACCGAAAAAGTGCTCGGTGATGATGATCACCAGGTCTGCCTGGGCAGCTACGACGGTGACGAAATCGCCCTGGCTGACGTGCTCGATGAGCTGCGAACCCTGCCCTTTCTGGCTCAGCGCCGCCTGGTCGTAATCAAAAACGCCGACTCTTTTATCTCGGCTCATCGTGAAGCTCTGGAAAAATACCTCGAACAGCCCAGCTCCAGCGGTGTGCTGCTGCTGGCGTTGAATAGCTTCCCAGCTAACACCCGATTGGCCAAACGTGTCAAAAAAATCGGCCGAATTTACAACTGCGAACCCGTTAAACCCCGCGATTTAAGAAAATTCCTGGTTGATTACGCCCAAAATACCCATAATCTGCAACTTACCCCGCAAGCTGCCGACCTGTTGGTCGATGCCGGCGGAGACGATTACAGCATCCTTTGCAACGAAATCGACAAACTGGCAATCTACCTGGCCGACCGACAAAACCAACAAAAACGGATCGAACCCGCCGATGTCCAGGAACTGGTCATCAACAATCGACAATACAACGTTTTCAACGTAATCGACGCTATGATCCTCAATCAGGCCGGATTGGCCCTGCAGCGGCTCGGGCTGATGCTCCAGCAGGACCGCGAAGCACATTTTAAAGCCGTTGGAGCATTTGCCTGGCACTTCAGAAGACTGTATAATGCCCGGGTCCTTCTGGACAAACGCGTCGGCGAACAGGCGATCATTAAGCAACTGAGACTCTGGTCCCAGGTAGACGCCTTTATGCGGCAGGTTAAAACGCTGCGTATCGAACGCATCGCCCGCTGCCTGCAGCAACTGTTGGAAATTGACTTTGCCTCGAAAACCGGCGGCAACGTGCAGACCGGCCTGGAAAATTTAATAATGGGGTTTTGTCGCGGAATCATATAGGTTTTTTCCTGTTTTGAATAAAACATTGGCTCGAATTTAAACAATGTGCCTGTCAATAGTTAGAAGCATGGAGGCTTGAGACTGATGAAAAATGTCATGGATAGACAAACAGCTTTCAACAGCAAAATCATCTTCGCTACCATTTACCGGTTTCTTTTAGTTGGCTTAATTATCGCCCTTACGACCGGCTGCCAAAGTTCGGACAATTTCGCCGGCCGGCAACCCGTAGCCGAACCAACCCCATATACCACCGCCTCAACTAACCAAACTGCTTATCCTGCCAATCCCCAGGCCCAACCGCCCCAAGCCAACTACAAATTCAGCCCCCGCAACCAACAGCAGCAACCCAATTATTACCAGGCCCCCAACAATAATAACGACCAACGCACCTACCCCAACTATCAAGCCGCCCGACAGCTCAACACCAACCAGCAAAACACTTACCAACCAAACCAGGACCAATCCTACAATCCCAATCCTTACACCGGTTACCCTCAGCAAAATAACATCCAGAACACCACCCCCGCCAACAACTATCCCTCTCAGTCTAACCAACAATATCAACAGATCTCTGCTAACCCACCAGTTCCAAACCAAGCCAACTATCCAGCCGGAAACGCGCCCAATTCCAACGAAATTTCCTGGCAACAGGTTCCTCGTCGCCCTGCTAACGTTGGACAAACAAACCACTTGTCCCGCCCCAACCAAAAACCTGTCGTTTCGGACGTCTCCATAGTCCAGGCCAATGCCCCTCAACAAAACCTCCCCAACAATCAGCCACCCGGCAACTTCAACACTACCAATTCCAACAACTTCTCCACCCCGCAAAACTTCAACCAAAACAGTGCTCTTCCTCAAAATCCCAACGATTCATCAATCCAGACCGTCTCTCCTTCAAGCCAAATCCTGACCGTGCCCCCGGCAAACCAGACGCCGCCTGCCGAACTGACCCAACCCGCCTTATCCGTCCAGAATATTTCCGCTCCCATCAGTCAGAACAATATCTCTGAAACCCTTGCCGCCCTCAAACTCTTCGTTGCTACCCATCCCGAAAACACCGATGCCGCCCTGGCTTTGCACTATTTATACCGCTCCCAGAACCACAACGATCAAGCCCTTCTGTCATTGCCCCAAACCACCGAACAAGCCAACCAGGCCCTCAAAACCATTACCGAACTCGGATCAACCATTGCCGACAAGGCTGATCTGGCAATAGTTGACTTCAAAATTTGCGATCAGGTCCTCGGCTTCGGACAATATCAGGAAACCGCTCCTCACTTACTAAGCATCAGCCAGGAACGCGAAATCCAGATCTATTGCGAAGTACAAAACTACAAGAGCATCCAAAACAGCCAGGGTAACTTCTACACCGACCTTCATGCCGAAGTTTCTCTTTTTGACGAAAACTACCAAATCCTCGCCCGGCTCTCCGCCGATGTTCCCGACAAGCCCACCGCCAAACCCAGGCGAGACTTTTTCCTTTCCGGCCCACTGCGCATTCCCGCATTGTCGCCGGGCAAATATCAAATCACCATCCGCATGACCGATAAAGCCGCCCAAAAAATCGCCCGACCCTGTCACATATTTTTCGAAGTCAAACCAAATTCCCAGTCTCTATCCTCTCCATAAACTACAAAAACTATTCTTAACCCACTCTACCATCAGTAATTCTTACCTGTTTTGAGTATAAATGCAGCGGATGAAACCGGCGGAAAATAAACAGCGAAAGTTGGCAAAAAAGAACGCCGAAATGGGGCAAAAAATAATGGTAAAATGGGGCAAAAACGGACTGCCATTTTGGCAGTCTGACGGCGGTATTGTCGATGCAGGGTGTCCATTATGTAAAAACGGACTGCCATTTTGGCAGTCTGACGGCGGTATTGTCGATGCAGGGTGTCCATTATGTAGCTGAAAATGAGGCGCGAAATTGGGATTTTGGCTGTTAAGATAGGTAAGATGTAACGATTATAGCGTGTCAAAAGCGCGACAAAAGTGGGCCGAAAATGAGAAAAGATGAAAT